>CAZSET010000029.1:0-23791 GCA_964605915.1 uncultured candidatus Brocadiaceae bacterium
CAGGCTGGGATTCGCCGTCCCCAAGCCGCTCATCCCCCTGGCCACCGGCGTCTCCATCATCGAGCAGCAGCTCGACAACTTATCCCACTACGTCGACCGCGAAGACGTGATGCTGGTGGTCGGCTACAAGAAAGAGTTCATCATGGAGGCGTTCCCTCGCAACGTCTTCGTCTACAACGAGCGCTACAGCGTCACCAACACCAGCAAGAGCCTGGTGCGGGGCCTGGCCCGCTGCAGGGGGCATGACGTGCTCTGGCTGAACGGCGACGTCGTGTTCGACCACGAGATCGTCCGTGAGCTCCTGGGCAGCCCCGACAGCGCGGTCGCCGTCGTGTCGAGCCAGGTCGGCGAGGAGGAGGTCAAGTACAGGACCGACTCCGACGGCGCGATCTGTGAGATATCGAAGCACGTGGCCGACGCGGAAGGAGAAGCCGTCGGCATCAACCTGGTGAGAAGCCGTGACCTGGCAATGCTGGTGCAGTGCCTGGAACTGTGTGACAAGCACGATTACTTCGAGAGGGCCGTCGAGCTGGCCATCGGGGAGAGCATGACGGTGAGGGCCGTCGACGTGTCGGCCTACCGGTGCATCGAGGTGGACTTCCCCGAGGATCTCCGCAGGGCGAACGAGCTGTTCGGCGGCGCCCAGGCGATCGCCGACTCCGACCGGGCCGCCGGCCCTGCCCGCCGAGCCTCCGTTGCCTGAACTGACGCGACAGGTCTTGCCGATGCCATCCAGGCCGCGAGTCACGGTTCTGACGCCTACCTACAACCGCCCTGCCTACCTGGCGGAGACGATCCGTAGCGTGCTGGGGCAGCGGTTCGTCGACTGGGAGATGCTGGTCATCAACGACGGCGGCGTGGACGTCGGTCACATCGTGCGGAAGTTCGCCGACGAACGTCTCCGATATTTCCCGCGCGAGGAGAACCGCGGGAAGGCCGCGTGCCTGAACTTCGGGCTCGAGCGCGCCCGCGGCGACTACGTCGCCTACCTGGACGACGATGACGTGTGGTACCCCGATCACCTTCACGCCCTGGTCGACGCGCTGGACGAGAACAGAAACGCTGGCGTGGCCTACTCCGACCTCTACCGCGTCATCTTCCTGCGGGACGGGCAGGGCCGGCGATACCCCCTCCAGAAGAACGTGGAGGTCTGCCGCGACTACAACCGGATGTTCATGTTCCACTTCAACCACACCTTGCACGTGAGCCTTATGCACCGCAAGGGGCTCGCCCTGAGGGCAGGGGGCTACGACGAGAGCGTGCGGGTGCTCATCGACTGGAACCTGACGCGAAAGCTGTCGTTCTACACGGATTTCATCCACGTGCCGGCCGTCACGGGGGAGTACTACGTGCCGCTCACGGGCTCGGACCGCATCTCCGACCTCCAGCGGCGGGATGAGGAGAAGTACAGGCAGAACCTGCGCCGCATCCGGGCGGACTTGCCCCCCGAGCCCTGGCCGATGGTCGAGAAGGTCGCCGTGGTCTTCCCCGTGCAGGAGTGGTCCGAACGCGAGCTGGACGTAGTGTGGCACTTGACCGAGCGGCTGGACTATCCGTGTCGGATCGTGCTGGTCAATGGGCGTGAGGACTACGGCGAGGGCGACTGCGCCCGCGCGCTCGGGCCGCTCGCCGAGCTGAAGCACCTGCGCGTCGTGTCTGCGCCGCCCGGTGCCGGTCCCGGAGCCTGCTACGCCGTCGGCATGGACAGCATCGAAGCCGACTACTACTACCTTTCCTCGCCACAGGCGTCTGTCGATGTGGACTGCCGCTTGATCTCGGGGCTCAGCTACCTGGCCGAGACCGGATGCGACGGCGTGCGCTGGCCGGAAGACCCCGTCAAAGAGGGCCCATGCGATCTGATGGTCAGGCGGCAGCACCGGACGTCGCCGTCCGAGCCCGGGCAGGCCGACGTGCGCACCGTGCCTCGGGACTGGTTCCCTGAGGCGTTCAAGATGGATTACCTGCTGCACTTCGCGGAGCGGTGCTGCGAGGAGGGGGCCCATGCGGTCGCCCAGCAGCTTCTTGACGAGGTGCAGGCCATCGCCGGGGCGAGCGGGCAGGCATACCTGGTCCAGCTCTACGCGCGGGTGGCCTTTGGGATGGGCAACTACGAACGGGCCGAGCGCATGTGCAAGGACCTTATCTCCCGGGGCTATGGCTGCGATAACTGGGTGACCCTGGGGCGCATCTTTCAAGAGCGCACGGACTACGCCGCTGCGGCCGAGGCGTATCGGCAGGCCCTTCAAGGGATCGGGCTGGGCGAGGAGGACGTGGACGCGGGGCCCTTCCCGATAATGTGCGCCAGCGAGTTCGACGCCTTCAGGGCCATGGTCGGATTGGGGGAGTGCTTGCTGGAGATGGGGCGGGACGCCGAGGCGGCGCCGGCCCTGCGCCGGGCCTCGCGGCTGTGTGCGAACAACCACAGGGCCTATCTCGCGTTCGGGCGCATCTTCCTCCGCCAGGGAAGCCTGGACCGGGCCGCGGAGGCGCTGGAGCTTGCCAGGCAGACCGATCCAGAGGGGCGGGTGCCGGCCCTACACGCCGCGTTCGGTCAACTGATGGAGGCCCGGGGTCGGATCGGGGAGGCCTACGGGCACTGGCTCAGGGCGCAGTCGGCCGCACCTGATCGCGAGGAGTACGCCGTGCGTGCGGCCGGGCTGGCCGAGTCGCTTGGCAAGCGCGAAGACGCGGGGCAGATCTTCAGGGAACTGCTGAGCCATCGTCCCGGCAACGTACGCGCCCTGGTGGGTCTGGCGAAGCTGTGCCTGGAGGCAGGGAGGGCAGCGGAGGCGGCGGAGTTCGCGCGGAGGGCGACGCTGCTGAGTCCAGACCATGCGGGAGCGCGCTCCCTGCTGGGAGCGGCGCTCGGCGGGCCTGCGGGTCGTGGCGAATCGTCGCCTCCCGCAGTCAGGCTTGGTAGCTGAGGCCCGTGTGGCGGGCGCTGTCGGGCTGGTCCCCGCCGTTTGCGGCGGCCTGTTCCCAGGCCTGGCGCAATTCGGCCAGGACCTTGATGGACTCGTCGATCATCTCCGGACTGCGTTCGATGTTGGCCTGGGTGAGGTGACCGTACAGGAAGTTGTACAGGGCGCGCAGGTCGTTGGCGATCTGGGGGCCTGCCTCGACGTTCAGGCAGTTGTTCAGCTCCGCCACGATGTCCTGGGCTTTCCCGATGTAGACGCCCTTGAGCGCGTAGTCCCCCTCCTGGAGCTTCTGCTTAGCCGTCCTGAGGAACTTGATCGCCCCGTCGTACAGCATCGCCACCAGCTTGGCGCGCTCCTGCGTGGATACGTCATTGTCGACGTAGGTCTCTTGGGCCTCCATTCGTAGCACTCCTCCCGCAATTTAGCGCAATGCACTACTCCCCAGACCCCCCGAGCAGACTCGACGCCATCTGGGAGGTCCAGTCCTGCATGCCTTGCAGCTCGGCCATGAGCTGCTCCAGCCTGGCGTACTTGGCCGTCAGCCTTTCTCGCAGCCTCTCGAGCCTTGCTTCCTCCCTTTCTATCCGATCATCGATCTGGCCGATGATGCCCTGGTAGCTCTCTTCAATGTTGTGGATCAGGCCGTCGGTGTCGTCCAGGATGTTGCCCAGCACGCCGGCCAGCCTCCCCGCGGTCCCCTGCCTGACGCGGATGGTGGCGGTCTGGGTGGTCGAACTGCCGTCCCAGACGGCCTTGACCCACAGGGCCTCCTCGGGGTTCCCCGAAGCGCCGACGATGTAGGAGCCGTCCAGGTCGGCGCTGCGCCAGGTGGACTCGCTGCTGAGCCTGATGCGGCCGGCGGTCAGGTTCCCGCTGCCATCGAATGTGGCCTCCACGTCGTACGTGCCCGGTGTGGTCAGCAGGCTGCTGGCCTGGTAGAAGGTCAGGTAGCTGCTGTCGGAGAAGCCCTCGAAGTCGGACGAGAACAGGGCGACCACGGCGTCGAAATCGTTGGTCAGCGCATCCTCCAACGCGGACTCGTCTACGGTCAGCGTGCCCAACTCGATGTCTTCCACGTCGCCCGCTGTCTCGATGCCGACCTGGCCGAGCAACGTGTAGGGATCGGCGCCTTGCTCGAAGCCCGGGGGCGAGGTGATGATGACGTCGCGCATCAGGGACTCCACCAGTTCGGCCCCGTAGTTGCCCAGAAGAACGCCGGCCTCTCCCTGTTCCGCGTCGTAGTCCGTCCGCTCGTTCAGGAACCTCTTGACCGCGTTGTAAGCGTCGACGAACTGCTGGATCTTCGCTTTGACGCCTTCGTGGTCCTCCGTCACGGTGACGGTCACGGCCGAGCCGCCCGTGTCGTCCCTCAGGGTCAGCGTGAGCCCTTCGATGAGGTCGTTGATGGCGTTGGACTGGCGCTCGATCCACCCGCTTGTCGGATAGCCGTCGATCCGCAACTGCGCGTTCTGCGCCGTCTGGGTCTCGGTGAAGTCGGCGGCTTCGAACGTGAACTTCCGGCCGCCTTCCAGTTGGGTGACGTAGCCGTCGGCCGCATAGGAGTTCGACAGGTTAGTCGTGAAGGTTACCGTGTCACTGCCCGTGTCCACGGCGGAGATCTCCAGCTCTTCGTATCCGCTTCCGTCGGCGATCACGACAGTCTCACCCACTCGGAAGTTGGCCGCATCATCCACGGCTATCTGGGAGGTCCCGGCCGTCGCGCCGGACGCCAGGCCGCTGCCCGTCCCGCGCGGCGTGGCGTACGCGTTCTGGGCGATGGTGAAGTCGTCCCCCAGGGCGCTCTTCAGGTTCAGCGTGTTGGTGCTTATCGAGTCGATGATGTGGTACTCGGCGGAGCTGTCGTCGTCATTGATGATGATGGCCATGTACTGGGCGAAGGCGGACGCGTCGTCGACGCTCACGGAAGAGGAGCCGCTGGAGGCGTCGGCGCTCAGCGTGCCCGAGTCTCCCTCCAGGGTCGTGCCGGAGGAGTCGATGGTGATGGTGTGATCGCTGCCCATGTCGTCGCCGCGCAGGACGAGGTGGTGCGAGGTGGCTCCGCCGCTTCCGTCGTCCAGTATGTAGGCGGTGACGTCCGGATTGTCTGCGTCGCCGTTGATCAGCCCGACCAGTTGCTCAAGCGTAGTGCCGCTTGCCACCTCGACGGTCACGGCCGTGCCGGCGTAGGTGTAGGCGAAGTCGAGCGAGGATCCGCTGTTGTTGATGACCGTGACCGCGTCGTCCACGCCGGCGTGTATCTCCACCTCGGAGTCGGCCAACTGGTTGACCTGGACCTCGTAGGAGCCGGGCGTGGCTGAGCCAGATACCTGGGCGAACACGGAGGACTCGTCGCTGCTGGCGGCCTGGTAGGAACGCAGTTCGTCCGAGGTGTCCATGGACTGGGCGGCGTCCAGCAGGTCGTTCAGGAGGGAGCGGAGCTGCTCGAAGGCGGTCGCTTTGATCTCCCAGGTCGTCTTCCAGTTCTGGATTGGCTCGATGATCCGCTGGCGGCGAATCTCGATCTGCGCCTCGATCAGCTCGTTCCAGTCTATGCCCGTGGCCACGCCCGAGAAGCTTACGGTACTCATCCGGAAAGCCCTTTCCTCGGGAGGAAAACTTTTCCCGTGCGCCCAGGACCCGTCGGAGGCCCTGCTGATGCTTCCTGAAGGTCCGGAGCAAGCTCGGCGCGCCCAAGCGGGACGACGATTCTCACAGTAGGGGGCAAACGACGTGCCGCCAAAAAAAAGCGGCCTCCCGCGCCAGACGGGAGGCCGCTATGGAGAGGCTTATCCACCCAGCAGGGCGAGCGCCATCTGAGGCACGACGTTGGCCTGCACGAGCATGGCGACGCCGGCCTGAGCCAGAACCATGTTCCGGGTCAGTTCGGCCATCTCCCAGGCCACGTCCACGTCGGAAATCTGCGACTCGGCGGCCTGGATGTTCTCCCGCTGGATCTCCAGGTTGGAGATGGTGTTCTCCAGGCGGTTCATCATGGCGCCGAAGTGCGCCCTCGCGGTGTCCTTCGTTCCGATGGCGCTGTTGACGGTCTCCAAGGCAGCCTGCGCCGAGCCCTGGGAGGCGATGCTCAGGCTGGCGATCCCCAGGGCGCTGGCTGTCATGTTCTGCTTGGTGACGTAGTAGTAGTCCTCGGCCGAGCTGTTGCCCGGGCCGAAATGGATCTTGAGGGTCCCGCTGGTGTTCAGGCCGTAGACCTCATTGAACGTGGTCGCGTTGGCGATTCGGGTGATCTCGTCCCTCATCGCGTTGAACTCATCGTGCATGATGGTACGCTGGTCGTCGCTGTACGTTCCGGTCGAGGCCTGAACGGCCAGCTCCTTCATACGGATGAGCTTCTCGTCGATGACCTGCGCGGCGCCGTCGAACGTTTGCAGCATCGAGATGGCATCGTTCGCGTTGCGGATGCCCTGTCCCAATGCCGCCACTTCTGCCCTCATCAGCTCGCGCACGGCCAGCCCCGCTGCGTCGTCGTCAGCGCTGTTTATCCGAAGACCGGACGACAGCGCGTTGATCGACTCCGCCAGCGTGGTGTACGTGGCACCGAGGTTCCTCAACGCCGTCTGAGCCATCAGGTTGTGTTTGATGACCAGACCCATGCCCATGGCACACACCTCCTACACTGAAGAAACTTCTGGTTGCACAGCCGTGTGGCCGTGTACGTTTGCCGCTTGCGAATCTCGTCCTCTGGTTCGAACCTCTCCTACTTACTTATTCGGAAGAATGGCTTTGCACTTTAGGCCCCGAGGCCAGAAAAAAGCCGGGCAATCGGGGTTTGACTCGGCCGGCGGGTCGATCGGCGCGCGCAGAACGCGGGGAGGGAACGAGCTTCCGGGAAGGGCGGGTCTCTCTCAGGCGGGCCGCTTGCGGGGGCTCAGGCCGTAGCGTTTGATCTTCTGCCAGAGCGTGGTCCGGTTGATGCCCAGGACCTCGGCCGCCTTGGCCTTCTGCCAGTCGTTCCTGTCCAGCACGTGCTGAATCAGCCGTTTCTCCATGCTTTCCAGCGACTCGACGCGCGTTTGGAACTCGGCCTGCGGCGCGCCGTCCGGCCGCGTTTCCGGGCGGATAACCAGGTGTTCCAACTCTACGGTGTCGCCGGGGGCCAGGATGACGGCTCGCTCTATCACGTTGCGCAGCTCGCGCACGTTGCCGGGCCAGTGGTATTCCCTCAGGCGTGCCATCGCGGCCGGGCTGAGGATGCTAACGCGCTTGTTGCAGCTCTTGGCCAGTTGCTTCAGCAAGTACGAGCTGACTACCGGAATGTCGACCACCCTCTCACGGAGCGGGGGGATCTGAACAGTGAAGACGTCCAGGCGGTAGAAGAGGTCGCGCCGGAACTCGCCCTTCTGGACCATTTGCCAGAGGTTCCGGTTAGTGCTGGCGATGACGCGGCAGTTGACGTGGATGTTCTTGGTGCCGCCGACGCGCTTGAAGGACTTTTCCTCCAGCACGCGCAGCAGGTTGGCCTGGAGCTTGAGGGGCATCTCGCCGATCTCATCCAGGAAGATGGCGCCTCTGTCGGCGGCCTCGAACAGGCCCAGGCGCGTCTCCGTTGCGCCCGTGAACGCGCCCTTTTCGTGCCCGAAAAGCTCGGCCTCCAGCAGCGACTCGCTCAGGGCGGCGCAGTTGACGTCGACGAACTGGCCGTCCGGATGGTGGGAGTTCTCGAATATGGCTCGGGCCACCAGCTCCTTGCCCGTGCCGCTTTCGCCCTGGATCAGCACGGTCGACTGGCTGTTGCGGCTCACCATCTGGACCTTGCGGTAGATGTCCTTCATGGCGTGGCTAATGCCGATCAACGTCCACCCGGGGGCCTCCATCCGAATGCCGTCTTTCCTCACCTTCAGCAGGTGGTGATTGCAGTGATGCGCTCCCAGGGCCTTCTCTATCGCGTGCTCGATCTCCCCCAGCGAGAAGGGCTTTTCGATGAAGTAGTGCACGCCCATCTTGGTGGCGCGCACGGCCTTCTCGATGTCGGCATGCCCCGTGATGACGATGATGGCCGCGGCGCTGCCGCGCTGCTGAGCTTCGCGGATCAGGTAGAAGCCGTCCTTGTCCGGCATCTTCAGGTCGGCTATGAGCACGTCGGGCAGGAAACGCTCCAGCTTCTCCAGACCCTCGGCCACGGTCGAGGCGGTGTAGACCTGGTAGTCCTTGTCCAGCAGGTAGAGCTCAATGCTGGTCCGGACGGACTCTTCGTCGTCTACCAGGAGCACGCTTGGGCACATGGGGGGACTTTCCTTCCTGCGTTCCGTTGGATTTCCCGTCGGCCGGCAACGCAAGGTTGACTCTTAGCACACGGACGAGGCGGATTTCAACATCTGTGCCTTTATTCGGTCCTGAGCGCTTGCCATCGGGGGGCCGCTGAGCTTGCCCGAGCTCGCGACGGTTCCTGCCGAGGCCCCGTCGACGCACTCGCCTCGCTGCCGGGCGGGGTACGTGGCGCGGGAAGCCCCCGGATGCACATCCACTCGGCAGATGGGCCGCGTCGCAACGTCTCCCCGCCAAACGGCATGCAGTTGCGGCAGATCCCCAGCGGCCCCGCAGGCAGACGGGCGCGGAGAGGCCCTGCGGCGGGGTGGAACGTGGGGCGGCCGCCATCGCCGGGTCCGTTCGCGCTGCGGCCCACCGGTTCTGTCGGCAACGGGATGTTCTGCCCCTTCCGGTCGGCCACCGCGATTTCGCCGAGGAAAAAAGTAATGTGATTTCGAGGTTTTCCGATATCATAATGAAGTAGGGAACGACAGGCGGACGAAGGTCTTTGGCACGCTTTTGGCTAATTGTCACCTCGTCATGGAGGTGAATCGCAGAATGTTGAACGATATCGACGGCGCCGGCCAGCGCCGGATGGACCGTCTTGCGCGCTCTCGCGACTCCGGTTCACCCGAGGCCGTTAAGAAACGCCAAGGGCCTTCGGGCAGCGAGGAATCGGAAGTGGTCGTGTCCAGCGAGCTACGGGAGCTCGTCGAGCGCATCAAGGGGGCCGAGACGTTCCGAAAGGCACGCGCCCACGACGTGCTCGAGAAGCTCAAGCGGGGCGAGTTGGTCATTTCCGAAACGGTCCGCGAGGCCGCCGAGCGACTGCTTCAAGAGGGGATATGACGGGTCGTAAGAGGCAGTTCCTGGGCATCCTGTTCGAGTGTTGCCACGTCTACGGCCGGATCTATCAGGCACCGGGAGGGGGGGCGTACGAAGGTCGGTGCCCGCGTTGCTTGCGCGAGGTCCGCGTGCGGATCGGCCCGAACGGCACGCGTAAGCGCTTCTTCGTGGCCCGCCCGCGCCGCACGCGGCTGTGAAGCCCCACCCATGTCCCTCCGCCCCTGTTGGGCCCTCGCGATTGGGGCCGCCCAGGCTCGGACGAGATCGATGCAACTTCCGACAGCCGTTGGATATCGAAACGAGGCGTCTCCCTTATGGACGGATCGGCCGGTGCGGTGTTCTTTTTTTCGCGACGTTTTTCTTCGCAACGGGGGGGGCGCTGGCGACCTGCCGGAGGGGGCTAGCCGTTTGCCGGCAATCACAATGGCAGCGCATTTGCACGGCATGCAGGGCCGCCTGCGCCCGAAGTGCGCAGACGGTATGCCGTGCTGATCGCCGCTGATGCGGGGAAGACGGGCGTAGCAGGCTTGAAACCCGCTCTCGCGGTCACATATAAGCCGCCAATGCGAATCTACTGACTCGCGGCACCGTCGGTACATGGGGGGGGAGATGCAGGATACGCAACAGCTCGCCCAGCAACTGCTGGGCGAGGTAACCGGAGTTCGCCGCACCTTCGCCGGCCAGATGGCCCGGCTGGATGCGGCCGAAGTGAAACTGCGTGAGCTGGAAGACCAGTTCCGCCAGGCCAACCGTTCCATGCCGTCCGCACGTGAACTGACCGGACAACTGCGCGAGCACCTGAGATGCCTGCGCAGTGAAGGAGTCGAGGCGCTGGCAAAGCAGTTGGGCAACTGGCAACGCGCACTCCGCTGCCTGGGCGAGGGCCTCGGCCACGTGGCGACCCTCGCATCCCTCGGGGAACTGTCCGCCTCGGTCGCTCATGAGATCAGGAATCCCCTGTTCGGCATGATGCTGTCCGCGGAAGTCCTGCAGACCAAGATGGACCCCGACGATTCCAGGCTCAGGCTGTTGGAGAACTTGCGGCGCGATGCCGAGAGGATGAAGAACGTGGTGGAGAACTTGCTGCAGTTGTCCCGTTCTTACAAGCCCCGGGTCGAATCGTGCGACGTGGGCGACCTGGTGCGCAAGAGCGTCCAGTCCGTGCACTCCAGCCTGAAGAAGAACGACATACGCGTGCGCGTTCGGGCGGCACCGGGATGCCGGGCCAACCTGGGCGCCGACCTGGTCCAGCAGGTCTTCCGCAACATCGTGCTGAATGCAGTTGACGCCAGTCCGCCGGGCAGCGCGCTGGAGATCGCCGTTGACTTGCACGAGGAGGCCGACTCCGTGTCCGTGACGTTCAAGGACCAGGGCGCGGGCATAGCGCCCGAGATGCTGGGGAAGCTTTTCGAGCCCTTCGTCACGTCCAAGCACAACGGCCTGGGCCTTGGCCTGGCCGTGAGCAAGCGGATTATGGACGCCCACGGAGGAACGATCGAAGCCCGGGGCGAACCGGGCCAGGGGGCGACCTTCATCGTGACGTTCCCCCGAATGGCGGCAACCCCCAAGCAGAGAGCCGCGGCATGAACCGACGGATGCTGATCGTAGAGGACGAGGAGACGATCCGCTGGGCGCTGCAGGAGATCTTCATGGGGGATGGCTGGGAAGTGCACGGCGCGGCCGACGCGGACGAAGCCGAACGGTCGCTCCAGGGCGGTGACTACGACTTCGTGATAACCGACCTGAAGATGCCCGGCCAGGGCGGGATCGACGTCATCCGACAGGCCCGGCGGGGCAACCCGCGCGCGGGCGTCGTCGTCTTGACCGGCTATGAGTCGGTCGAGACCGCCGTCGAAGCCCTGCGCCTCGGCGTCTGGGACTACGTGACCAAGCCCTGCGACATGGCTCACCTGCGGCGCAGGATCGAGGAGTTCCTGGAGCAGGCGCCTCCGCCCGCCGAAGCCGCCTCCGAAGCCCTGTCGTCGGAGGACATCGCGGGCTTCCTTAATGGCGCGGGAACTCCCGTCCTGACCGTCTCGCTGCTCGAATCGGGCGAAGGGGTCCGGCTTTTGCTGGAGGGTCTGCGCGGAATCATGGCAGACATAGGCGTGGGCAGCGAACGTGCGGAGCAAATCCTGCAGGTCTGCGTTGACGCCGTGGCAGCGCTTGCCAACGGCGCCGACGCCACGGGCCGTGCCGGCTTCCTGAAGGGCCGTTTGATGGTGGCCCTGAGCTGCGGGGGCGCCCCGCGACTGCGCGCCCGCAAGGCGCTGGAGGAGGTCGCCGGATGCTATGGCGTCGACGTTCAGATCATTGAGTCCGAAGGCGCTTGCAGCGTCGTTCTGAGCGAGAAACTCACGACATGAGGGCGGAAGACAGCTTCGACGGACGAGTGCTGCTGCTCAAGGTTGCAGAACGAGCGGTGCTGGTGCCGCCCGATTGGGGCAAGATCCCGGGCTTGCGGCGACTGGACATGCCGTGGGTCGCACTGGACCTGTCGCAGGTGGACTTCATCAGCAGCCTGTTCGTGCAGGCATGCGTCGAGCTGGCCGGCACGCTGGCCCAGCGCGGCCAGGAGCTCGTGCTGCTGCATCTGACCGCGGAGCAGAAACGCGTGCTGGAGTTCGTTCCCGGAGCATCCAGGCTGCCGCTGTTCGACGATGTGAAGCAGCTCAACGAGGCGATCCAGTCCGCCGCAAAAGGGGCGCCGGACGAGGGCGTGACGACGCTCGAGAAGGGCATCCTCTGGGGCTAAGGCATGGCGGAAGACGAAGACCAAGACCGCACCGAAGAGGGTCAGGAGCAGAGCGCACCTGCTCCCACGGAGGGCCAACAGCCCGAATCCGTCCCGGAGACCCCTGAGGAACCCGAGGAGGCAGAAGAGCGCGAGCGTCGTGAGGAGGCGGCCGAGGGCGGCGAGCCGGCTCAGGATGCAGAGGAGCAGACGGGGGGGGCCGAGGCCGTCGAGGAGGCCCCTCAGGACGAGCAGACGGAGGGGGCCGAGGCCGCGGAGGAGGCCCCTCAGGACGAGCAAACGCAGGGCGCCGAGGCGGCCGCGGAGGAGGACGCAGCCGAGCAGGAAGAAGCCGAACCCGCCGAAGGCGAGGGGGCGGCGGTCGACGAGGGCCTGGTCCCGCCGGAGGTGGCTGGAGTGCACGTCCCCCTGCTTGGGATGCTCCCGGTGTGGGCGGTTGTGGCGGCCCTGAGCCTGTCGGCAGGGGCTTTGATCCTGGTCTTCCTGACCGCGCTCTCGTTTTGGCGTCCGGCTGGCCCGGCGCCCGTGGGCGAGGCGGCGCGCGCCGCCGCTGTGGTTGCCCTCCTTGCGGCCGAAGAGACGAAGCTTCGGCAGGAGATCGCGCGGATGGATTACGACGAGCTGATCGACAGCGGCGAGGAGTGCTCCGCCGCGGGCGATCATCTGCGCGCAAGCCGGCTGTATGAGGAGGCGGCTGAGCGAAAGGCGCCGGACGAGCGGGCTGCGCTCTTCGCCCGGTGCAAGCTCGCATCCGCCCTGGCCTTCACGGACGATGCGGAACGGGCTCTCATGCTGTGCGAGTCGCTTCGGTCCGTGAGCCGGCCGGGAGACGAACTGTGGAAGCACGCGCTGATCCAGTCGATTGGCATCCTGGCCCAGAGGGAGCAATGGGGGGAGTTCTTCCGTCAGGTTTACCTGCTCCGGGCGAACTCGGCCCGTTACTCGGACGAAGCGGCCGTGAACCGCTGGCTTGCCTACTGCCGTGCGATGGCCCGCGCCCGCATGGCCATGCACCGGTGCGAGCGCGAAGGGCCGCTCTACGGTGCCGAGCCGCCCGCCCTTGGCCGTGCGCCCTGCAAGTGCCGGCCCCTGATGACCGAGGACATAGCGGTCGGCACGGCAACGTATGATCAGGGCGCCTTGCAGGTGGACTACGCGGCGGGAGAGCTGAGCCTGACCGTGGAAGCGGTGCTGCTGGACCAGGTGCTCGGGGCGGTGGCAGAGCAGGCGGGCCTGGAGTTCCAGACCCAGGATCTGCCCCCCTACCGCGTCACGGCCTCGCTGGTGGCCGGCGTGCCCGAGCACGCCGTCGAGATGGTGCTCGGCTCGGTGGGCCTGGAAGCAACTGAGGAGGGCGCCGGACTGACCGTGCACCCCCTGGATCCCGAGAAGTGGACCGATCAGCGCGCCATCGACTCCGCCCTGTGGAGCCTCCAGGATCTCCTGATGCTCTATCCGGAGTCCGCAAACGTGCCCGAGGCCTACTATGCTCTGGCCCGTCTTTACGTGGCGCAGGAGCAGGTCGAGACGGCGCTCCGCCAACTGGAGATCCTGGACGACGAGTTCTCGAGCACGGCCTGGAACGTCTATGGCCGGTACCTGGCCGGTCGCGCCTGCGCCGAGGCCGGGGACTGGGCCCGAGCGGAGCGCGAGTTGCTCGGGGTGGTGGACAGCCCGCTGGACCATGGGCAGAGGCGAGCGGCGTTCTACTGGCTCGCGGAGTCTCAGAAGGCCCTTCAGAAGTATGCCGATGCCGCAGCCTGCTACCGGAGGGCATTGGCCCCGGAAGGCAAGGACCTCCGGACGGCGCACATCCTATACAACATTGCCTATTGCACTGAAAAGGCCGGGGCGCCGCTGGCCCAGTCCGAGGAACGCTACATGGAGGTGCGCACGCGATATCCTCGGAGCGCGTACGCCCCTCTGGCCGACTTCCGCCTCGCCCGAATGGCGCTTGAAGCGGGAGATCACAGGAAAGCCGCCATGCGCTACGAGTTCTATCTGGGCAACTGGCCGATCCACGATCAGGCCGGCCGGGACGCCTGCCGCGATCTGATGGTCTGCTACGTGCAGAACGGGCAGCACGCCCACGCTGTGCTCCTGGGCGAGGTCATGTGGTCGACGTTCGCTGATGCTCCGCAGTGTGCGGAAGTGTTGCCGGCGCTGCTGACCGCATGCCGCTCTGTCGACCTGTCCGAGATGGCCCTCGGCTTCCTTGACCTGCATCTGGAGAGTGTGCAGGAGCCGGCCCTCCGTCAGGCGCTCCACCTCGAACGAGCCGGGTTGCTGGTGGACGTCGATCTGTGCGAAGCGGCCGACGCCCTGCTCCGTCAGCTCGAGAGCGAGGTCTCCGATCCGTTGCTGCTGAACAAGCTTCGCCTGCAGAAAGCCCGGAATCTGCTGGCCGGCTCGCAGTTCTCCAAGGCGACTGAGCTTTGCCGGCGGGTTGCGCTCGAGTGCAATGACCAGAGCGTGTGTGCGGAAGCGCTTGAGCTCCTCGGCCGGCATTATGAGAGCGAGAAGCGATTCGACATGGCCGCACTGGTCTACTCCGGCCAGTGCCCGGCTCCTGAGGAAGGAGCGACCGAATGACCCGGCTCCGAGCGGTCGTGCTGGCCCTTCTGATCCTTGCCGTTTCGGGCCCGGCAGGCAGAGCGGCGGAACGCCCCTCCGCTGAGGAAGAATCGCCCCTCGCGTCGTTGCACAGCCCGCTTGAGGACCCCCAGGCCGGTCGGCTCTACCCCCTGGCTGCCGATCTGCTTCGCGCCGCACGAGACCTACCGGAAAAGATCGACCTGCGGCAGTTCATCCAGGCCGAAGGGCCCGCTGCCGGTCCTCCCCCGGAGCCCAAGGCCGCTGAGCCGGTCGCGCAGGTGCTGCAGCCCGCCGAGGTGCCCGCAGAAGGCTGGGTGAGCGTGTCCGATCTGCCGGTCGTGGACGAGGAGCACCTGGCCTACGCCTACTTTCGGGCCGGCCTGTATCCCCAGGCAGCCGAGGCCTACCGGCGCTTGCAGGCCAGTGCCCCGGCGGAGGAGCACTTCAGGGTGATGCTGATGCTGAGCGAGCGCAACCGCGGCAACGAGGGGGAAGCCCTCAAGCTCCTGGCCGACCTGAAGTCACTGGAAAGGGCGAAGCCGTGGGCGGAATGGATCGAACACATGCAGGTCCTGGCCGGTGAGCCCACCGAGGAGGGCAAATGAGAGCGCTTTGTCAGCAGCTTGTGGAAACCTATCGCGCGGAACATCGCGCATACGCGCGTATCAAGGAGCTCGTGGCGGAGCAGTTACGCATCATGGCGGACTGCCCGGACCCGCGCGCCGTGCTGGCGCTCTGCACGCAGGTTGAGGATGCCATGGCGCAGATTGGGGCCCTCGAAGAAGCCATCGAGCCGGCCAAGCGTCAGTGGGAAACCGACAGGACCGATCCGGAAGGCGACCTCGATCACGTCCTCGGGCTGATTGAGGTGGACATCGAACAGATCTCCGACGCCCAGCAGAGCGTTCAGGACGCGCTGATGGGCTACATGCAGGCCCATCGGACGCGGACCGAAGGTGCCAGGACCAGCATCCGAACGAGCCGGGCACGCCGTCGCTACCGCGCCGGTTGAGGTGCGAACTTGGGAATCGCCGAACAACAAGTCGAGATCAGTCCCGAAGAGCTGCGGGCCCTGCAAGCCGCCTTCGCCCAGTTCAGCCGGCGCACCGAGGAGCTACGGTCGGCCTACGCGAACCTGCAGCGCGAGGCCGAACGGGTCAACGTGCAACTGGAAGAGGCCAACCGCGCCCTCGAGCAGAAGGTGCGCGAGCTGGACGAGCTTTACCACTTCCAGCGAAGCATCCTGGAGAGCATTCCGACGGCGGTCGTCGTCACCGATCTGGAGGGGAGCATCAGGGCGTTTAATCCCGCGGCGGAGGGCATGTGGGGGCGCAGCCGGGACGAGGCCCTCGGCATGGATTTCCGCGACGTGATGGGCGCCCATAGCGGCCTGTTGGCAGGGACCCTGGCGGGCCACTACCGTCGGGAGACGTTGCGAAGGGACCTGGGACGGGGAGAATCCAGGATCATATCCAGCACGGCGTGCCTGGTCGAGGACTCCTCGGGCCGGGCCATCGGCGCCGTCCAGCTCGACCGCGACATCACGCGGCTCTGCCAGCTCGAGTCCGAGCTGTCCCAGCAGGAGAAGCTGGCCGAACTCGGCACCATGGCGGCCGGTCTGGCGCATGAGATACGCAAGCCCCTCAACGGCATCAAGGGCTTCGCCAGCCTGCTGGCACGCCGCACGCAGGCCGACGACGCCCAGCGCCGCTACTCCGGCTGCGTCGTCGAAGCCGCCGACCGGCTGGACCGAATGCTGCACAGGCTCCTCGACTTCGCCCGCCCCGACGCGCTGGACCTGCGTCCCCTGGATCTGCGCCTTGCGGCGGAGCAGGTGGCCGAGTTCGTCCGCGCCGAGGCGGCAGCCGAGCCCGTTTCCCTTGAAGTGGCGATCCCGGACGAGGCACGCATGGTGCTGGCCGACGCCGACAAGATCAAGCAGGTTCTGCTTAATCTGGTCAAGAACGGGCTGGAGGCGCTGCAAGGGGAAGGGCGGTTGCGCATCGAGGCCCGCCTTGAGCGCGGGCCCGCCGAGCGGGCCGTGTGCGCAAGCGTGATCGACACTGGCAGGGGGATGGAGGCCGAGGAGCTCGATAAGGTGCTCGAACCGTTCTACAGCCGCAAAGAAGGCGGCACCGGGCTCGGGCTCGCCATCGTCAACCGCCTGCTACAGCTTCATGGCACGCGACTGGACATCCAGAGCCGCCCGGGTGCGGGGACGACCGTCTCTTTCCGCCTTCCGGCGGCAGCAGCAGGACAGAGTAGATGAGGATACTCGTAGCAGACGACGACGCCATGGACCGCCGCCTCATGGAGGAGACGCTGGCGGCCCTCGATGAGGGCCTGCAGGTCGTCGGCGTCCGGGGCGGGGAGGAGGCCTGCGAGCAGATCGAGCGCGAGTCCTTCGACGTCGTGTTCACTGACTTGAAGATGCCGCGCAAGGGGGGCCTGGACGTGCTGGCGAAGGCCATGGCGGCCGATTCCTCCACCGAGGTCGTGATCGTGACGGGGCACGGGGACGTGCCCACGGCCGTGGAGGCCATGAAGAAGGGCGCCTTCGACTACCTGCTTAAGCCCATCTCGGTCGACCAGGTGGAGGTCCGACTCCAGAGGATCAAGGAGCGGCACCGGCTGGTCCAGGAGAACGAGTACCTCCGCGCGGAGTTGTCCGGCGGACGGGCCCCGGCCAAGATCGTGGGCGAGAGCCGGGCGCTCCGGGACGTGTGCGCCCGTGCGGTGCACGTGGCGGCCACCGATGCCACGGTGCTGCTCCAGGGCGAGAGCGGCACGGGCAAGGAGCTCGTTTCCCGGCTGATCCACGCCTCCAGCCCGCGGCGCGACGGCCCCCTCATCCGTGTCAACTGCGCGGCCCTGTCGGAGTCCATCCTGGAGAGCGAGCTGTTCGGCCACGAGAAAGGAGCCTTCACCGGAGCGATCGCCTCGAAGGCCGGCCGCTTCGAGCTGGCCGACGGCGGCACGCTTCTGCTCGACGAGATCAGCGAGACTTCGGCGAAGCTCCAGGCCGAGTTGCTGCGCGTGGTCGAAGAGAGGGAGTTCGAGCGCGTGGGAGGCACCCGCACCATCCGCGTGGACGTGCGGCTGATTGCCACCACCAACTGCGACTTGCCCAAGGAGACGGCGGAGGGACGCTTCCGGGAAGACCTGTTCTACCGGCTCAACGTCGTCCCGCTGGAGCTCCCGCCCCTCAGGGAGCGGGAAGGCGACGTGGAGCTGCTCGCGCGCTATTTCGCCCGCAAGTTCGCCCGCAGGCTCGGCAAGACCTGCCCGAAGGTCCATCCCGAGGCCATGCGCAAGCTCGCGGCTTACCCGTGGCCCGGCAACGTGCGCGAGCTGGAGAACCTGGTGCAGCGGCTGGTCATCATGGACGCTGACTGCGAGATTGGGCTTGACGACCTGCCCGATCACCTCGGCGCGCTTGCGGCGGTCCGCACCGATGCGCTTCCGTGGGGACCGACTCTGGCCGACGCGGAGCGGCAGGTCATCCTGAAGGTCCTCCGCGAGGTCGGCGGCAACAGGACCCGCGCCGCTGAGAGGTTGGATATCTCAACGAGGACGATACGCAACAAGCTGCAGAAGTACAAGGAAGAGGGCTACCTTGATGCAAATGCTGCATAACTCGCGCCCGGCGGAAAGATTGGCATTCGGTTTGCACCGCCCCCGGCTCAACAGTGGCCCACCTCGCCCAAGGAGCGCCTGAATGGGACTTCTGGATGCACGAGTTCTGGTGGAACTGCTCGGCGCCGCCGAGCAGAACCACTCCGTCATCGCCAACAACCTGGCGAACCTGAACACGCCCGGATACCGGACGGTCCGCCTGCGCTTCACGGAAGAACTGGACCGGCTCCTGGACAGCCGCGGCAGACTGCGGCCGGGGCGCAGCATCACTGCGCGGCAGTACCGCCCGCTGTTCCCCGGCGTGAACGCGGACGGCAACGACGTCACGCTGGAACGCGAAGTGGTGGAACTGAACAAGAACGGGCTGAGAATGCGCATATACCTGGCCGTGCTGGGATCGGAAGTGCAGCGACTCAGGACGGCCATAGACGGCAGATAAAGCCGAAGGATGGTGCGGCATGGCGAACGACGCGCTGTTTCGTGCGATGGACCTTTCCGCTTCCGGCCTGCAGGCCGAGTGGGTGCGCATGCAGGTGGTCGCCAACAACATCGCGAACGCCGAGACCACCGAGACCGTCGAGGGCGGTCCCTACCGGCGCAAGCACGTTGTCTTTGCCACCGTGCTTGACGGCTTGAACGGCGTGCAGGTCAGGGGCGTCGTTTCGTCCCTGAGCGGGCCGCGGATGGTATACGATCCCAGCCATCCCGATGCCGACGAGAAGGGCTTCGTGGCCATGCCCGACGTGAACCCCTCTCTGGAGATGGTCGATCTGCTGGCGGCGAGCCGGGCGTACGAAGCCAACCTGACGTGCATGCGTAACTTCAAGCTGATCTGCGAGGAAGCCATCAAGCTGCTGAGGTAAGCGCCGTGGAACCCACGCACATAACGCCAAACGGCATGGGGCCTGCAGCCGGATCCCTTTCGGGCGCTGCCGGCGCCGCCGCCGGAAAGGGCCAGCCGGGCTTCAAGGAAGCGCTCCAGGGCTACCTGGAACACGTCGACGGCCTCCAGCAGGAAGCCGACAAGGCGCTGGCGGACCTGGCGACCGGTAAGATGGACAACCTGCACGAACTGATCGTTGCCATCAACGAGGCGGATCTGAGCTTCCGGCTCATGATGCAAATCCGCAATAGGCTGGTCGAGGCATACAAAGAGATCATGCGGATGCAACTCTGACCATGGGTGTACTGCAAACCGTCGGAAACCAGTTCGGCCATATCTTCGGCAAGCTCAGCGCGGGCCACCGGCTGATGCTGGTGCTGCTGGGGCTCGTCTGCGCCGGCAGCCTCGTGGCAGTGGCCTTCTGGGCGGCAACGCCGGAGTACGAGATGCTCTGCACGGACCTGAGCGCAAAAGACTGCGCCGCAGTGCTGGCGGCCCTTAAGGACGCGGGCGTCCGGGGCCGGGTCACCGCCGGCGGGACGGCGGTGATGGTCCCTGCGGGCAAGGTGGAACGGGCCCGCATGGCCGCCGCCGAGAAAGGCATACCCGGCACGTCCGGCGGCTTCGAGGCATTCCGCGAGCCGAAGATCGGCATGACCCCTTTCGCGGAGCGCATCAACTACATCAGCGCGCTCCAGCAGGAGCTGGCCGCTACCATCATGTCGCTGGACGCGGTGGCCTATGCCCGCGTGCACCTGGCAGTGCCCGAGCGGTCGCTCTTCAAGGATGACGCCAAGAAGCCAACGGCCTCGGTGCTGCTTGTCGCCCAGGCGGGGCGCCAGCTCTCGGCGGGCCAGGTGCAGGCCGTGGCAAACCTGGTGGCGTCCGGCGTCGAAGGGATGGCGCCCGAGGACGTAACCGTCACCGACGACCACGGCGGAGTGTTGGCCGGGGGGGGCGAGCGCGACATGGAAATGGCCGCCGATGACCAGTTCCTCTATCGGCAGAGGGTGGAGAATTACCTGTCCAACAAGGCCGAGACGATGCTGGCGACGGTGCTGGGCTACGGACGCTGCGAGGTCAGGGTGAGCGCCGAACTCGAATTCCAGGACATGCGTGAGACTTCGCGCCAGTACGACGACGACAAGAAGGCGCTGGTCAGCGAGCGAATCGAGAGCACCGAGTCCACCGGCTCAGCCATCGCCGTGGGCGGGCTGGTAGGCGCAGCGGCCAATGTGCCCGGGCAGCAGCAGGCCGGCGCCACGCCCGCCGGGCCTGCCGCTCAGCAGAGCACGACTGAGAACATCGATACGCAGTATATGGTCAGCGAGTCCGTGCGCGAGATGGTCAACCGCGGCGCCACCATCAAGAGGCTGACGGTTGCGGCCCTGGTCGACCTGTCCCCTCCGGCGTCCGAAGGGGAAGAAGGCGCAGAAACCACGGCGGCGATCCCCACGCTGGAGGACATAACTCGCGTGATCCAGGACGCGATCGGCATCGACGAATCGCGCGGGGATTCGCTTCGGATCGTCGAGGCGCGGTTCCGTCCTCCCGCCGAGGAGTTGACCGCCCTGAAGGCGAAGCGGCTCCCTCAGTGGGCGGTGACCGCCAGCGAGTACTTCGCCATCGGCGTGGTCGGCCTCATACTGCTCTTCGTGGTCCGGCGCGCCTTCAAAGGCATCCACGGTGCTGCGCCCCAGCAGGCCATTGTGCCGGAGATCATGACGACTGGCGCGGGAGGCGGCGTGCCGGCGCGGACCAGCCAGGACGAGCTGGTGAGGCGGGAGATAGCCAGGTTCGTGGAGGCCAACCCGGACGAGGCGACACGCCTGCTTGAAGGCTGGGTGGAGGGCGAGGAGTAAATGGCCAAGGAAGCTAAAGACCTCACCAGCGCCCAGAAGGTGGCCATGCTGCTGATGGCCCTGGAGGAAGACCAGGCTGCCGCCGTGCTCAGCCGGATGAGCGACAGCTCCGTGGGCAAGCTGTGCAAGGCGGCCGAAAGCCTCGCCGTCGCCCGGATCAGCGATGAGGAGAAACGGGACGCGCTCCAGGGATTTGTGTTGAGGCAGCGCAAAGGAGGTTTCTTCCTGGGCGATCCGGAAGACCGGTTTCGGAAAGTGCTCGCCAAGGCCAGAGGAGAGGAGACCTCGCGCCAACTCTTCGCCGAGCCGTCGGAGGAGGCGGCCGTCCTCGAGGAGAAGTCTCCGCTGGAGTTCGTCACGAACGCACCTGAGGACCAGGTTGCCGCCGTGCTGGAGAAGGAGAGCCCCCGCTGCGTGGCCGTCCTGTTGTCCCGCCTGGCGGGCAGCAAGAGCGGCCGCATACTCAACATGCTGGAGGAGCAGCTCCGCCAGGCCGTCGTCGAGCGCATCGTCTCCAGCGAGACCGTGCCGCCGGAGATAGCCGTCGAGGTGGTGACGGCCTTCAAGGAGAAGCTGGCGCAGTTGGGCCTGCGGGCCGAGGCGGCGTCCGAGGAGGGCCGCGCCGAGGAGCTGGCCAGCATGATCGCCACTCTCGACAAGGAGTCGCAGGAGCGCGTGCTGTCCCAGATACACGAGCGCGATCCCGAACTGGGCGAGATGGTGGAGCGCTGCCTGTTCGGCTTCGAGGACCTGGTGAAGGTGGAGGGCAAGTCGATGCAGCAGCTCCTGCGCAACGTCGAGGTGCCCCAGATTGCCCTTGCCCTCAAAGGTGCGCCCCAGGAGATTCAGGATCACTTCTACAGCAACATCTCCCAGCGTGCCCGGGAGCGAGTCGAGGAAGAACGTGAGATGACCGGCCGCGTGCCGCTCTCGCAGGTGGAGCAAGCCAGGGAAGACATCATGAAGCTGGCGCGCCGCATGTACAGGGAAGGGGAGTTGGTGGTGGAGATAGGGGAGGAGCAGTATGTCGAGTAGGCCGTCCAGGTTGCGCTTCAGTCGACCTCTGCGCGCGGTGAGCCTGGCCACGGCGTCTGTGCGGCAGGCCCGCCCCGAACGCGTGGCCTCCGTGGCAGAGATGCAGCTTGCGGAACGCCGGCGCGACCTCGATCGGCAGGCACTGGAACTGGCCCGCGGGCAGGAGGAGCTGGCCAGGCGGGAAGCCGAACTGGCAGAGACAGAGGCGCAGCTCAACGAAAGGCTCGAACGGCTGGCGGCCCTCATAAGCAGCGTCCACAAGGAAAAGCTGGAGATGCTCGAGGCCAACGAGGAAGAGATCGTTTCCTTCAGCCTGAGCATAACCCAGAAAGTCCTTCAGTACGAGATCGAGAACGGGCGGTACAAGATCGAGGAGGTCGTCCGGTCGGCCTTGCGTGCCGTCCGCGACAGGGGACCGATCTCCGTTCGCGTCAACCCGCGGGACCTCGACATGGCCAGGGCAGCGGTCGAGAAACTGGCGAAGTCGTTCGGGACCACCCGGATCAACACGATCCCGGACGAGTCCATTCCGCTCGCCTCGTGCTGCATAGAGACGGACTCGGGCAAGGTGTTCAGCGAGATACCGGGAAGGTTGAAAGCTATAGAACGCAGCTTGCTGAGGAAGAACGGAGACTCGGATGGCGTTTGACCTGAAGCAGTATCAGGACAGGATCACCGGGCTGGACTGCATGGCCTACGAGGGCGAGATCAAGCGCGTCACCGGCTCGATTATCGAGGCCAAGGGACCGACCGTGGCGGTCGGGCAGCTATGCGTGATCCACACGCGCAGGGCCCGGATCGACCGGACCGTCAAGGCCGAGGTCGTCGGCTTTCGGGAGCACACCACCATCCTGATGCCGCTGGAGAAGCTGAACGGCGTTCAGGCCGGCGACCGCGTCGTGTCCGCCTACACGCCCCTGGAGGTGGGCCTGGGGACCGACCTTCTCGGCCGGATCCTGGACGGACTGGGCGACCCGATGGACGAGGGCGGGCCGATCCTCTGCCCCGACAGCGCGCCCATCGACAAGCCGGCGCCCCACCCGCTGAAACGCCCCGAGATACGCGAGCCGTTCCTGACGGGCATACGCGCGATCGACGCTCTGATGACCCTCGGCAAGGGCCAGAGGACCGGCATATTCTCCGGAAGCGGGGTGGGCAAGAGCACGCTGCTGGGCGAGGTGGCCCGCTATGCCCAGGCCGACGCGAACGTCATCGCCCTGGTCGGCGAGCGCGGCCGGGAGGTCGGGCAGTTCATCAATGAGAAGCTGGGCGCCGAGGGCCTGCGCAAATCCGTGGTGGTCGTGGCGACGGCTGACGCGCTCCCCCTGCTGAAGGTGAAGGCTGCCCTGACCTCAACCGCCATAGCCGAGTACCTGCGCGACTGCGGGATGGACGTGCTCTACATGATGGATTCGATAGCGCGAGTGGCGACGGCGCAGCGAGAGATAGGCCTGGCCGCAGGCGAGCCGCCCACCAGTCGCGGATACCCGCCGTCGACCTTCTCGCTGATCCCCGCCCTGACCGAGAGGCTCGGCAATTCCGAGAAGGGCAGCATAACGGGCGTCTATACCGTGCTGGTGGAGCGCGACGACTTCACCGAGCCTGTGGCGGATGCCGTCAGGGCAACCCTGGACGGGCACATCGCACTGGCGAGGCGCCTGGCCGACCGCGGCCATTACCCGGCCATCGACGTGCTGGGCAGCGTGAGCCGGATGATGCGGTCCGTGGTCAGTGAAGACCACCTGGCTATGGTCCTGAAGTTCAAGACCATCCTGAGCATCTATCAGGAGGCCGAAGACCTGATAAAGATCGGCGCCTACACGAAAGGGACCAGCCCCGAGATAGACCGGGCCATGGAGCTGATGCCGGAGGTTAACGCCTTCCTGTGCCAGCGGATCGGCCAAAGGGAATCGCTGGACGGCGCCCTCCAGAAGCTGAAGACCATAACGGAGCGATGGGATTTCTGACTGCCGCTGAAGCGCGCTAGCCG
>CAZSET010000030.1:0-23461 GCA_964605915.1 uncultured candidatus Brocadiaceae bacterium
AACCTCGCGCAGGACCCCGCGATCGAGCGGATCGCCACGCCCAGGATCGCGCTCTGGATCACGTCCTGGTTGCCTACCTCCGCGACGCTGACGTTGAAACTGCGACGGAGCCTTTCCTTGAGGCTCAAGAGGACGCTCCTCTTGTCCTTCAAGCTTCGGGCCTCACGAACCGACAGGCGGATTTCCACCGTGCCTACAATCATCTTTCTGCCGATGGACCGGCGCCGCTTCCGGGCTGGACGGGCTGTCCTGCGGCCCTTGAAGAGAGGGTGCGTTTGACCTCAACGACCGTGAAGCACTCCAGCCGGTCTCCGATCTCCAGGTCGTCGAACCCTTGCATGTTGATCCCGCATTCGCGGTTGGCCTGGACCTCCCGGACGTCGTTCTTTTCCTGCCGCAGGGAAGCCATGGCTCCTTCGTGGATGGGCCGCCCGTCACGGAGCACCCGCACGCGGCAGTTGCGGCGCATCGCGCCTTCCGTTACGTAGCAGCCGGCAACCGTGCCGTATCGGCTGATATGGAAAGTCTGCCGCACCTCCGCCCATCCGACGTGTTCCTCCTTCTCGCCCGGCTCCAAGAGCCCTTCGAGGGCGGCGTGGACCTGGTCAATCACATTGTAGATCACGTCGAATCGGGCGATCTCGATGCCGCTGGAGGCGGCCATCTCCTGGACCTTGTCGTCCACGGCGACGCGGTATGCGAG
The DNA here is from genome assembly GCA_964605915.1 of uncultured candidatus Brocadiaceae bacterium. Lineage (GTDB taxonomy): Bacteria > Planctomycetota > Brocadiia > SM23-32 > SM23-32 > DAOVRD01. Next base: position 704 of record CAZSET010000030.1, read on the forward strand.
GATGATGGCATCCGATGCGTCCGCCAGCAGGACATCGCTGCGGTTGATCTTGCCCACGCCCCTGTGGATGATCCTGACCGACACCTCCTCGTTGCCCAACTCGACCAGGCTGTTGACGAGAGGTTCGAGCGAGCCCTGCACGTCGGCTTTCACGATGACGTTGAGCTGCCTGGTTTCGCCCCGCTGGAGGCTCTCGAACAGGTTCTCCAGAGTAACGTGGCGCCGGGGCCTCCGGCGCATGACTTCCAACGCGCGCTGACGCTCTTCGGCGGCGTTCCGGGCGATCTCCAGGTCGTCCACAACCAGGAAGGTGTCTCCCGCCTCCGGCACTCGATTCAGGCCGCTGATCGCGACCGGCTGGGACGGTCCTGCCTGGTCGACTTGTTCGCCGCGATCGTTGTAAAGCGCCCTTGCGGTGCCGTAAGCATTCCCACACGCAACGATGTCGCCCTTGCGCAACGTCCCGTTTTGCACGATCACGTTGGTGACGGCGCCTCGCCCCGGCAGTATCCTGGCCTCCAGGGCGACGCCGGTGGCGCCGCGGTTCGGATTGGCTTTCGTCTCCAGCAGTTCGGCCTCGAGCGTTATCCGCTCCAGTAGATCGTCCACGCCCTGGCCGGTCAGCGCACTGAGCTCCACGCATCCGACATCGCCGCCCCATTCTTCCGGATTGAGTCCCTGGCCGGCCAGTTGCTGGCGCACGCGCATCGCGCTCGCGTCCGGCTTGTCCACCTTGTTGATGGCGACCACGATGGGGACCTCCGCAGCCCGGGCGTGGTCGATGGCTTCGACGGTCTGCGGCATGACGCCGTCGTCTGCAGCGACCACCAGGACCACCACATCGGTCACCCGCGCTCCGCGCGCTCGCATGGCGGTAAAGGCCTCGTGTCCGGGCGTGTCGATGAAGGTCAGGGGGTGACCGTCAACCTGGGCTTGCCAGGCGCCGATGTCCTGGGTGATTCCCCCCGCCTCGCTCTCGGCCACGTGGGTGTTGCGGATGTGGTCCAGTATGGATGTCTTGCCATGGTCGACGTGGCCCAGCAGGGCGATGACGGGTGGTCTGGGCACAAGATCTTCCGGGGAATCCTCAGGCAGGGACTCCAGCAGCACATCTTCGGCCGACTTGGGTTCGGTAAGGGTTATCTCCACGCCATAGTCCAGGCCCAGAAGCTCGATCATTTCGTCGTCCAGCACCTCATTGATGTTGGCCCGAACACCGTGGCTGAACATCAGCTTCTTGATGATGTCGCTGACGGTTTCCCCCAGCCTTTCGGACAGCCCGCGCACGGAGACGGGACGCATCATCTGCACCTTCTCCTCGCGCTTCTTCTCCGGCACTCTCCGCTGCTGCTTGAAGACGATTGTGCGCGTGGTTATGTGCTCGTCATCTTCGCGCTTCCTGGCCGGTCGGCGCCTGCGGCGCTTCGTAGACACGGCTTGCTTGGTTCCCTCATCTTCCTCCTCTGCCGCCTCGTCGGGGGGCCGACGTGCGCCCCGGGGCTTGGGCGGCGGCACAGGCTTGACGTCCTTCGTCAGCGGAACGGGTTCTTTCTGCGCGGGCGCTGGGACTTTGGCCTTCTCGGCCTTCTTAGGCGGGGCGGACTTGGGCTTCGCCTTCGGGACGGGCGCTGTCTTCGGCTTGTAGAGCTTGATTGCCGTCTTGCGGATCTCGTCCGCCTCGTCGCGTGGAACGGCGTTCGAATGGTGCTTGATGTGGGAATAGCCTGCCTTCTGGCATATCTCGATCAGCTCTCCGCTCGATATGCCAACGGTTTTGGCTATCTCGTATATCTTGACGTTATCGGACATTGGTTGCTTCCGCGACAAGAGCGCTACTGACTGTCAGAATCCGCCGGACACGACTGCAACGGCATGGCAAGACCTAGGCGTCGCCGGGGTCCGTCTCTCGCGAATCGCCGTTCGGGCTTTGCGTCGGTCCGCTCGCCTCCGGTTGCGCGGCCGCGGAGCCTTCTGACAGCGCCTCGACCTGCGCGCCCACCTCGACGGTGTCCTCTTCCTGTGCGGGCTCTACCTCCTCGGCCGTCTCAACAGCCAGGACTTCCTCCTCCTCGGGCGTGATGTCTGGGTCCGGGCTCTCGGAACTTACAGGCTCCGGTTCCTTCAGCGCTCCGCCCGTCTCGGCCGAGTTGACGGCGACCTCCTCCTCCAGCCCCTCGGGCGGCTCCACGGCCTCGCCTTCCTCGAGGGGCTCTTCTTCCTTCAGCCCCTCGGGCGGCTCCACGGCCTCGCCTTCCTCAACCGGTTCTTCTTCCTCCAACCCCTCGGGCGACTCCACGGGCTCGCCTTCCTCGAGGGGCTCTTCTTCCTCCAGCCCCTCGGGCAGTTCAGGGGCCTCACCCTCCTCAATCGGTTCTTCTTCCTCCAACGGTTCGGGCGGTTCGATGTCAATGTCCCAGCCGGTCATCTTCACGGCCAGGCGTACGTTTTGTCCCTTCCATCCGATGGCCCAGGATAGCTGGTCCTCCGGGACCACCACAACGGCACGTTTGGTTTCCGCCCCCTCTTCGAGCGTGATCTGCAGTATCTCGGCAGGGCGCAGGCTGTCAGCGATGAGGGTCTCGGGCGCTTCGCTCCAGGGGATGATGTCGATCTTCTCCCCCTTGACTTCGTCGATGATGCTCTTGATGCGCGTTCCCCGCACTCCCACGCAGGCACCAATGCAGTCCACGCGCGAGTCCAGGCTCACCACAGCGACCTTGGTTCGCAGGCCCGGCTCGCGTGCGATCTTCTTGATCTGAACGATGCCCTCGGCCACCTCCGGGACTTCCAGCTCAAACATGCGGCGAATAAAGTCGTGGCTCGTCCTGGACAGGATGATCTTGACGAGGCTGTTCATTCTCCGAACGTCCAGAATAACGGCCCGCAGCCGCTCGCCCGCCTGGTAGTGCTCGCCCGGGATCTGTTCACTGCGTGGCAGGACGGCCTCGGTCCTCTCCAGGTTGACGATGATCGAGCCGCCCTCAAAGCGCTGAACCACAGCCATCACGAGGGTGCCGATCTTGTCGATGTACTCGGTGTAAATGGTTTCGCTTTCGGCCTCCCGGGTCTTCTGGATAAAGACCTGCTTGGCAGTCTGGGCGGCGATCCTGCCCAGGGCCGCCGGCTCGATATGTTCGCCGTCCTTGATGGCGAGCACCTCGCCGCTTTCCCGGTCGATCTGAACGGTGATGTCCTCCTCCGCACCGAAGTGTTTTCGCGCGGCGGACTGCAGCGCGCTCTCGATGGCCTCGAAGATGACCTCCTGATCGATGTCCTTGTTGCGGTGGAGGCTGTCTACGAGGCGGAGTATTTCTTTGCCCTGCATAGGACACTCACCCGGAGGCCAAAAAAAAGGTGCTCTACCCTTGCCCACCAAGCTCGAGCAACGCTTGCCGAAGCAAACGGGTAACGCACCCACACTTTCCGGCATCGGCCTAAGCTGCGCCGTGCCTGCTCGGACTCTTTCTAAACCACTGCTGGCCCTCTCGACGCGCAGACAGCAGGCAAGAAACGATATTCTACCCCACCCCCGGTCTCCCTGTCAAGGCAGAAGCGACTGAAACCAGCCGCGAGAAGGCTTACGGCGGCCTTTTGTGGGCCTCTGGCGAGTTTCCCGGTATTGTGCGGGAAGTCACGCGGCCAACCTGAGCCCGAGGGCCCTTCAAGCGGCTAAACCAGCCGCGTCTGCCATGCCGACTTGAGCTGGCTCAAGGGCGCCTCAACAAGTCGACGCCCGTCCAGGCCCCGGATCGTCACAGTCGCCGAGGAAGTCGTCTCTCCCACGCAAGCGAAGGCCAGATCGGCCAGGGCGGCCTCGAACTCGTCCGCCTTCTGCGGCTCGACCTCCACCAGGAAGCGGCTGGCGGACTCGCTGAACAGCAGCACAGGGTCCAGGCGATGCCCATCCGGGCCATCGAAGACAACGGTGTCCAACCGCATGTCGAGCCCTACGGCCCCTGCGAACGCCATCTCGGCCGAAGCCACGGCCAGGCCGCCCTCGGACAGGTCGTGGCACGAGCGCACCAGGCCCCGCCGCATCGCATCGTTCAAGGCATTCATGATGTCGCGTGCCTGCTCGACCCGGACCTGGGGCACCGTAAGGCCGCGCAGCCCGAACAGCTCCAGGTAGTGGGAGCCTCCGAGCTCCGCACGGGTCGCCCCGACGAGGTACAGCCGGTTGCCCGCTGCCTTTAGGTCCATCGTGACCGCGTGGCGTACGTCGTTCATCACGGACATGGCGCTGATCAGGAGGGTAGGGGGGATGGATATGGTTTCCTCGCCGGTGTTGAACTCGTTGTTCAGGCTGTCCTTGCCGCTGATGAACGGCACGCCGAAGCCCATTGAGCAGTCGTAGCAGGCCAGCGCCGCGCGCACCAGCGTGCCCAGTTGCTCGGGCCGCCGCGTGTTGCCCCAGCAGAAGTTGTCCAGGATGGCGGCACGCTCGATGGGCGCACCGACAGCCGTCAGGTTCCGAAGCGCTTCGTCCACGGCACATGCGGCGCTGTGGTAAGTGTCGATGTCACCGTATCTGGGGTTCAGCCCGCAGGCGACGGCCAGGCCGTTCCGAGAGTCCAGGACGGGCGTGATGACGCAGGCGTCGCCCGGCCCGTCGCAGTCCCCCCCCACCAAAGGCTTTATGACTGTCTGGCCCTGCACCTCGTGGTCGTACTGCCGGATGATCCATTCCTTGGACCGGACGTTGGGCGCGGCCAGTATCCGCTCGATCGCCTTCGCGTAATCGTCAGGGCCTTCGAGCGCACGGCGACAGGCCTCGCACTCCTCGGCCGTGGCGCCGTCCAGGGACTCACTCACGAGAGGGTCGGGGAAGGTCGGCGGCTCCCATCGGCCCTGTCCCCTGAACCGCGGCAACCCGTTATGGACGAAATCCATTGGGAGTTCCGCCACCGTGTTGCCTTCGTACTTGACGGTAAGCGTGTCATCGTCCGTGTAGCGGCCGATGACGGTCGCTTCGACGTCTTCGCTCTCGAATATCTGCATGAGGGCGTCGAGATTCTCGGGCGGCACGGACAGGACCATTCGCTCCTGAGCCTCGGAGATCCAGATCTCGGTGTAAGAGAGGCCCTGATACTTGAGCGGGACGTTCCCTATCTCGGCCTCCACGCCCGTATCGGCGCCCATCTCGCCCACGGCGCAGCTCAGTCCGCCGGCGCCGCAATCGGTGATGGCGGTGTAGAGGCCCAGGTCGCGCGCCTTCAAGAGCGTGTCCAGGACCTTCTTCTCCGTGATGGGATTGCCGATCTGGACGGCGCCGCCGCTGACCTCTTCGCTCTCGCTGGTGAGCTCGACGGAGGAGAAGGTGGCCCCGTGGATCCCGTCCCGTCCCGTTCTGCCTCCGACGACGACCGCCAGATCGCCCGGCCGGGCGGCCTTCTGCACGCGGTCGCGGGGTATCAGCCCGATGTTGCCGCAGTAGACCAGGGGATTGCCGGTATAGCGCTCGTCGAAGTAGACGGCTCCGTTGGCCGTTGGGATTCCCATGCGGTTGCCGTAGTCCCGCACGCCGGCCACCACGCCTTTCATCACGCGCCGCGGGTGAAGGGCCCCGCGCGGGACGTCCTCCTCGGGCATGTCCGGCGGGCCGAAGCAGAAGACGTCGGTGTTCAGGATGGGCTTGGCACCCAGGCCCGTGCCGAGGGGATCGCGGATGACGCCTCCGATGCCCGTGTTGGCGCCGCCGTACGGTTCGATGGCACTGGGATGGTTATGCGTCTCGACTTTGAAGCACACATGATTGTCCTCGTCGAACTTAATCACCCCTGCGTTATCCTCGAAGACGCTCACGCACCAGGGCTTGTCCAATTCCCGCGTGGCTCTGGCGATGGTCTCCCCGAGCAGATTGTCCAGGACCAGCCGTCCGTCGCCGTCCACGTAACTCTCCCAGCCGTCCGGGATTGGTCCGTCGTAGGTGATGTAACCCTTGAGGGTCTTGTGGACGCAGTGTTCGCTCCAGGTCTGGGCCAGGATCTCCAGCTCGATGTCCGTCGGGTTCCGGCCCAGTTGCCGGAAGTGCTCCTGAATGGTCTCCATCTCTTCCAGGGACAGCGAAAGGACGCCCTCACGGCTGATGCGAAGCAGGTCCTCGTCGTCGGCCTCCAGGATCGGGACGGTGACCAGCTCGAAGTCGTAGCGGACGGAACGAAGGGGATACCCGACCTCAGGCTGGTCGATGTGGACTTCCTCGATGGTGTCGTTGGCGAGCGCTTTCCACGCGATTCGCTCCAGTTCCGGCAGCGTCACTTCGCCGCAGATCAGGTATTTGGCGGCCGTGCGGATGGCCTCGACCCCGTTGGCGAGGCCCAGGTCGCGGGCTCCCTTCAGGGCGCTCTGCTGCACGGGGTCCATCACGCCGGGCTTCCGTTTGACCTCGATGCTGTGGACCTTTCCCCCCTCTGCCCACGGCCATTCTTCCTGATCGGGTCCGCAGAGGCGGTACTGCTGGACCACGGGGTCGCAGAAGAGCTCGCGGGCGAGAGCATGCACGTCATCCTCGCTCAACTGGCCGTCAACCAGGAACACGCCCACGACGTGTACGTCGGCAGCGGCTTCTATGCCCAGGTCGCGTATGTCGGCCAGAGCGCTGAGCCCGGCGGGGTCCGGGCAGTCCTGCTTGTGGATTACCTCGATCCTGTATTGCATGGCGGGTGTCTACGTCCTCGGCCTGGGGGTTCGGCGCGCTTCGACCAGCCGATCCCTCTTTTGTTTGGCGGACACCAGAACGCTCCTGAGCTGCTCCAAATCGCCGTCCTTCAGGCGTTCTGCCAGCTCTTGAAGAAGGCGCGCGTAGCTGTCCAGCGCGGCGCGGATTTCCTCACGGTTGGTTCCGCAGATGTCCACCCACAGGTCGGGGCTGCCGCTGGCCACGCGCGTCGTGTCCAGCAAGCCCCGTCCGCAGAGGCGCATGTCCTCCTCGTCCAGCGCCGCCAGCAGTGCCACTGCGGCCAAGTGCGGCAGATGGCTGATTCTGGCGACTGCGCGGTCGTGGGCCTGCGGGCTCATGCTGACCACCGTGGCGCCCAGCACCTTCCACATGCGCACGATCGCGCTCCTGCTCTCCGGGAAGGTGTTGCTCAAAGGGGTGATGATGCAGATGCAGCCTTCGAAGAGGTCGGCGCTTGCCGCCAGAGGGCCGCGCTGCTCGCTTCCCGCCATGGGGTGGGAGGGGATGTAGGAGACGTCCGGCCGACCGTCGAGCGCCGAGACGATGGTCTCTACCACCCTGGCCTTGCTGCTGGCGACGTCGGTGAGCAGGCCTTCGGGCTTCAGCGCGGAGGCCAGTCGCGGCGCCAGGCCGCCGAACGTGCCAATCGGGGTCGCCAGGACAACGAGGTCGGCCGCTCCAACGCCGGCTTCCAGGTCGAGCGTCGCCTCGTCAATGGCGCCGACTTTCAGTGCCTTGTCCAGCGACTCCTGGCGCCGGCCTACCCCCACGACTGTCTTGGCCAGACCTCTCTTGCGCAGCGCCATACCCATCGAGCCGCCGATCAGGCCAGGGCCTACTATCGCCACCGTGTCGAACATGGAGGCTCCTGAAGTCAGCGAGCGTCGCCGAACTGTCAAGGAGGGAAGCCGCCCCCGCGCCGACCTCCGAGCGTATCGTAGTGCCGGCCGTGAATCCTGTCAACTGAAGCTTGAGGCCAGACCCGGGCGCGTCGAAGGTGGGGGGGCCGGGCGTCAGCGAAGCATCGCGCCGAGTTCAAGTCCGAGCGCCGCCACGATATCGCTGCGTGCTGCTTCGGCCTCTTCGGCGGTGATGGTACGGTCACGACGGCGGAAGGTCAGCGAGAAGGCGACGCTCTTGCGCCCTTCAGGCACGGGGTCGCCGCGGTAGACGTCGAAGAACTCGATCCGCTCCAACGTCTCGGGCGCGTTTTCCGTGACGCACTTCTCTATCTGCGCCCAGAGAACCTCCTCATCCACCACCGCGGCGATGTCGCGCCGGGTGCCCGGGTACGCGGAGAGGGGGCGATATGACGGGTCCAGACGGCACCGGTCCGCCAGAAGGTGGAAGTCCACCTCCAGGAGCGCGGGCCGGTTCCTGAGGTCCAGCTCCTTGACGTGCCTGGCTGCGGCCAGTCCGGCGCAGCCCAGGACGGCGCCGTCCATCAACAGCCTTACGGCCCCGTTTGCCTCAAACGGCCCCGCGCAGCCGAGCGTTTCGGAAACGTCCCCCTCGATGCCCAGTTCGTCCAGCAGGTTATCGAGCACCCCCTTGAGGATTCGCACGCCGTCGTGGCGATCAGTCAGGACGGAGAGCGCCAGCTTCTCCTCCGGCACGTCCTTTCCCTGGCGGGGCAGGTAGATCGCGCCCAGCTCGAATAGGTCGACCGGCCACGTGCCCAGGGACTGATTGAGCTGCTTGACCAGCAGCAGGTTGGCCATGTTGGTCAGTCGCAGGTGCGTCCTCTCCGTGCTGACGGGGTTGCGGACGGGCAAGGGCTCGCCGTCATGCCACGGCTGGGCCAACTGGAGGAGCGTGGGTTGCACCAGGCTATAAGTCATGACCTCGCTGAAACCCTCGCCGGCAAGCAACCTGCGTGCTCGCCTTTCGGCCACCTCCCCCACGGTCGGCGTCACGGAGCGGACCGCCATCTGCGTCGTCTCGCCGATCTTGTCGTAGCCGTGTATCCGAGCGACCTCCTCGATGAGGTCGATCTCCCGGCTCAGGTCGGCCCGCCAGCTTGGCAGGCGCACGGTGACGGCTTCGTCGCTTTGGTCGAGCACTTCGAGCCCCAGCCCCTCGAGTATGCTCAGCACCTCGGCGTGGGGGACTTCGATGCCTAGCACGAGGGCGAGCCGCGCCAGACGCAAGGTTACCTCAGGCAGACAGGTCGAGTCCGTGCGCACCTCGGCGACTCCCCGAAACAGCGTGCCGCCGGCCAGCTCGAGGATGAGTGCGCAGACCCGCCGCGAGGCCCAGTCGGTGATCTCGGGATCCACGCCGCGCTCGTAGCGATAGGAAGAATCGCTGGCCAGGCCGTGCGCGCGGGATGTCTTCCGGATGCTCGTGGATGCGAACCGCGCCGCCTCGATCAGAACGTCCGTCGTGCCTTCGGATATCTCCGAGTCCAGCCCGCCCATCACGCCGCCGAGGGCGACCGGCTTGAACTGGTCGGCGATCACGCACTCCTGCCCGCTGAGCTCGTGCTCGGACCCGTCAATGGTTGTCAGGACTTCTCCGGGGCGGGAGCGGCGCACGATGATTCTGGCCCCGCCGATGCGGGCAAGGTCGAATGCGTGCAACGGCTGGCCGCACTCGAGCATGACGAAGTTAGTGGCGTCCACGACGTTATTCACGGGACGGAGGCCGCAGACGGTCAACCGCTCCTGGAGCCACGCGGGCGACGGGCCCACCCGGATGCCCTTGATCACGCGCGCCGTGTAGTGGGGGCACAGGTCGGGAGCCGTCACCTCCACGGAGGCGGCGTCGTCAACGGCTTGATCGAGATCTTCCGGAAGGTCGAACCCAGGGCGGCGCGCCTTGCCCCCCGTGATGGCCGCCACCTCGCGTGCGATCCCCAGGTGGCAGAGGCAGTCGGGCCGGTTGCACTTGACCTCGACGTCGAGCATCCAATCGTCGCCGTGCGGCTCGTAGCTTTCCACGCCGAGGCCGGTGTGGCTCAGGCGTTCGGCCAGCTCGTGCGCGGGCAGGTCGAAGTCACAGTAGTCTTTCAGCCAGTTATAGCTCGCCTTCATCGGTCCGGTCGATCCATGCTGCGGTTAGAACTGACTGAGGAAGCGCACGTCATTCTGGAAGAGCAGGCGCCCGTCCGGTATGCCGTGCTTCAGCATCGCTATCCGGTCCACGCCCATGCCGAAGGCGAAGCCGGTGTACCGCTCGGCGTCATAGCCTACGGCCCTGAAAACGTTGGGATCCACCATGCCGGCGCCCAGCAACTCCACCCACCCCGTGTACGAGCAGGTGCGGCAGCCCTCGCCGTGGCAGACCACGCAGGTGCAATGTACCTGCGCGCTGGGCTCGGTGAAAGGGAAGTAGTCCGGCTCAAACCGGACGGCGACGTCTTCCCGGAAGAACTGCCTCAGAAAGATGTGCAGCACCGCCTTCAGATCGCCGAAGCTGACTCCCTCGTCCACCATCAGGCCTTCGAGCTGGTGGAACATCGAGAAGTGCCGAGCGTCCTCGGTGTCGCGCCGGAAGCAGCGTCCCGGCACGACGATGCGCAGCGGCGGCTGGCGTGCCTCCATGGTGCGTATCTGCCCCGGGGAGGTGTGGGGACGAAGCAGCACTTCATCGCTGATATAGAACGTGTCCCAATCGTCCCGCGCGGGGTGGTCGGGAGGCATGTTCAGGGCCTCGAAGTTGTACCAGTCCAGCTCGACTTCCGGCCCCTGGATTACTTCGAACCCGAGCGTGCGGAAGGCGTCCAGCATCTCCTCGAGCGTCCGCGAGACGGGATGGATGTGACCGTGCGGGGGACGGATGGGGGGCAGCGTCGGGTCGGGGCGGACCTCAACGTCGGCCTGCTCCTTGCTGACGCGCTCCCGGGCTTGCTCGAAGATCTCGGTGAGGGTCCGCTTGAGTTCGTTCGCTGCGCGTCCTGCCGTCGGTCTTTCCGAAGGCGGCAGCGTCGGTATCGCGGCGATAAGCCTCGCCACCTTGCCCTTTCGGCCGAGGAACTCGATGCGCGCCGCCTCCACGTCCTGCTCTGACTCAGCCTGCTCGAGCAGACGACGCGCTTCTTCCAGGGCGCGGTCGGGCGTCTGGCTCATGCCGCTTTGCCTTTGCTGAGGGCGCAAGGGGAGGAACCCCGTCCGAAAGCCTGCGCGGGAGGACGAGGGCCGCGGCGGCGCAGATCAGAGGGCTTCCCTGGCCAGGTCGACCAACTGGTCGAAGGCGGCTTCGTCGGTCAGGGCCAGGTTGGCGAGGACCTTCCGATTCAGGTCCACGTTGGCGCGTTTCAGGCCGGCCATGAGCCGGCTGTAGTTTATGCCCCTCATGCGTGCCGCCGCGTTGATGCGGGTTATCCAGAGCCTGCGGAAGTCGCGCTTCTTGGCTCGGCGGTGGACTCTGGCGTACCACCAGGCGCGCCTCAGCGTTTCCTTGACCGACCGCAGCAACTTGCCGCGGCTCCCTCGGTAGCCCCGCGCAGCCTTGAATATCCTGTTTGCGCGGCGTCTGCGGACGATTCCAGTCTTCGTTCTCATTTCAGATCGACGTGCCTGCGCTGTGAGTAAGGGAAGGATGCCTACGTGACGCCGTACTGCCGCTGGAAGACTTTCCGACGGCCTTTATCGAGCTCGCGCCACCCCGCCAGATGTCGCCGTCTGCGGGAGGATTTCGTGCTCAACAGGTGGCGTTTGCCCCGCGACCTATGGAGGAGCTTGCCCGTGGCGGTCCTCTTCAGCCTCTTCTGGATCCCTTTGTGCGTTTTCGTGGACATGGCAGCAGAAAGCAAAAGGAAAGCGGTGGCAGATATGCAGGTGCCCGGAATGCCGGACTCCACTGCGGCAGAAAAAGCCGGATCGATCGGCTGCCGGAAGCACGTCTACTTGGGTGCTAGCAGCATGGTCACGCGACCCGCGCTGGACCGCCGCGGGGCACGCTCCATCTTGGCGATGTCCTCGAACCTGCTTGCGAACTCAACCATGTGCTCAACGGCAAGATCCGCATGGGCGCGCTGCCGGCCCCTGAGCACCATGAAGACCTCGATCGTGTCGTGCTCTGCCAGAAACTCCTTGACCCGCTCCGCCTTGAAGGACAGGTCATGCTCGTCGCTGCTGAAGCCGATCCGCATCCCCTTCAGCTTGGGTCGATGCTGCTTGCTCCCGTGCTGCCTCTTCTTCTGGCGGTACTTGAACTTCCCGTAGTCCAGCAGTTTGCAGACGGGGGGATCGGCCTCGGGCGCGACCTCAACCAGATCTACTTCACTCTCCTGGGCCTGCCGCAGTGCTTCCTCTCTGGCTACAATGCCCAGTTGGTTGCCCTCGGGTCCCACAAGGCGAACGGTTTGCGCCCTAATGCGTTCGTTCGTCCGGTAGCCCTGAATCGCGCGTCTCCTTGCTTGCATTCCGGGCAAAGAGCCCCCCCCATCTCCAGCGAGGAGCGGGGGACGGTAAACGCATATGGTACGGCAAACGATCTCACAAATCAAGCGCGGGGCTCCATGGGTCGGCTCCGGGCTGGTTCCGGCGCCAGCTTCCCCTCCATCTTACCCAAAAGCTGGCGGACAACCGCCGAGGCCGCATCCTCGCGCGCCCTCTTTACCGCCTCAACCTCGCTGTCCGTGTAAGCGCCCTGGCCCTTCCCCTCAACTTCCAGGATGGTCCGGTTCCCTTCCGGCACTTCCGGGTCGAGCACCTTGAACCGGAAGGGGCAGGAAGCGATGAAGAGCTCCCCCTCGGTAGTCTCGATGGCGTCCGTCAGCTCCGTCTTCACGGCGCCCAGCACTACGAGCAGGAACTGCCCCGGCTCCAGGCTTTCGCGCAACGGCGAGAAGGCATCCAGCACCTCCGCCTCGGGGCGGTCCACGGCCAGCTCTGCCGCCTTCACGTGCTTCAGCATCTCTGCCTCCTCCACCAGCCGGAATCCCTTATCCGACATGGCCTGCTTGACCCGCTCCGTCACGATCGGCGTCGCCGGCGAACCGTCCGCTACCGTCTCGCTCACGTAGAAAGCGAACAACGTGTTGGACCGAGAGCGCAGCTCATATGTGAAAGTGGCGCACGGCCTTCTCAAGCCGGCAACCGTCCCATCTCCCGACAGGTAGTCCAGGTCGACCTCCGCCACCAGCAAGTGGTCCTGGCCGGCAGGCGGCGGCTCCTGGAGCTGCCATTCGGCAGTGCCGGCTTCGTCGGTAATGAGCCTGCCAACCGACCGGCTCCCGGCGCCCGCGACAAGCAGGCGCACGGGCAGCCCCCCCACGGGCTTGCGGCTCTCGCCCGCCACGACCTTGACCTGCACCGGCTCCCGCAGCGGCATGCCCGGAGGCACCCACTGGCCGTCGCCAGCTGTCTTCTCTACGGCCAGGCTCGCAAGCAGTTCCTCCAGTTCCCGTTTCAGCTCGACGAGCACAGGGCCGGGCAAGGCTTCGCGCAGCTCCGGGGCGCTCTCCTGGGGTGCCACGGTCAGAGCCCTTAGCTGCAGCTCGACGGCCTGTCGGGCCGCCGCGAACGCGTCCAGATAGTCCTTCAGGGAGGCGGCGTAGTTCTCCGCCTTTTGCTGGTTGCGCGCGGACGCTGCCAGGCTGTCGCTTCTCTTCAGAGCATCGGCCATCTCGCGTTCCCACATGATCTTCGCGGTGTTGCGGTCGAGCACGGCGAACACGTAGTGAGTCTCGGTCAGGGGATCCTCCCAGTGCTCGGGCGCGCGCACCGCGACTAGGTCCGCACTCGTGAATTCAAGCTCCCTGGGATCGAGCGTCCGTGCGTTCAGGGTCAGGGGGATCTCGTCTGCGGATTCGGTCAGTTGCCTGACAGTGCGCCCGAGGGTCCCCTGGATGAGGGCGCCCAGTTCATCTCGCGCCGAGCGTTCGGCGTCCGGCTGATCTTCACCCACGCCGATGGCGCAGATGAAACGCTCGGGCGGGTAGGTATCATGACGGCCGGCCTCGAGCCACGCCGGCGGGCGCTGCTCGGTCGGCGTCTCCTCAGTGACCGTGCGAGTGCGCGCCGCCTCCCTGAGGTTCTCCCGCAGTCTCCGGGCCAGGAAGGCTCCCAGCTCGGCCGTTACCTCCTCCGGAGGCGCCCCGAACGGGTTGAGGTAGTCCAGACTGGCGCGCGATCGGTGCAGTATTTCGTCGTTGACGACGGCAAGCGACAGGCGGTACAGAACGTAGACCCTCTGTCCCGGTCCCTCCCACGAGTCCTGGGGGACGGCTCGGCGCACGATGACGGCTGCAACGTCCTCCGCCAGGGCCGCGATGAACTCCTGACACATCGGCTCCGAAGGCGACGGGTAATCGTCCCGGTCCTCCGCGAAGGCCGTCAGCACCTCCCGCGCGTACTCGGACAGGGCCGCGGCCAGCTTCTGACGTGCCGTTCTGGCCGCTTCCGCGCCGGCGTCCGGGACCGTCGGGCCCGGAGCGGCAGAACTGACCGCCAAGATGAATCGGGCCTGCTGCTCGGCACCGGAGGGTTCGGCGACCCAAGCGGGTCGCTCCGCAGAAGGGCGTCCCGGCCCGCCTGCGCACCCAAGAGTGCCAGCCATCCACAGTGCCATCAGGGCGATCGCGCCGCGCTTCACTCCGGACCTCCTTCCTGGGACAACCGTCGCCGCCTTGGTTCAACGGCTGTACGGCCTCGCCGCCCGAATGATATACAATCGGCTCCGGGAAGGTCAAGGCTTTGGCGCCCCGGCGGCTGGTGCACTGGCGGCGGTTTGCCCGAAAAGTGCTTTGTGATAGGATGACCGGGACTTGCGCACACGCTCGCCCGTCTCGCGCGAAACTGAGAGCAGAAGTCATGGCTGATCTCGTGACGTTCTCCAATTCAGGAACCCCAGGCAGCGCGTTCTTGATTGCGGTCGCGTCCGCCGTGCTTCTCAGCGGCATCGGCGTGCGCGACGCGGCTTGCGAGGATGGACAGATGGCAGAGCAGGTGTCAGCGGCGCTCCAGGCGATTCGGCCCCAGCATCCTTACCTGTTCGTCACCGCGGATGACGTCGTGCGACTCAGGACCCGTACCGCGGAATCCGAAACCTTGCGCAATATGCTGGAGAAACTGCGCGAACGGGCCGAACGGATCCTCGGGGAGCCGCCCGTGGAGCGCACGCCGGACAAGCGCTCGACCATACTCGGCGTCAGCCGGCGATGCTTGGACCGCGTCCGGGCGCTCGGCATGCTGTTCATGCTGACCGGCGAGCAGCGTTACGCCGACCGCGGCAAGCGGGAGATGTTCGCCGCCGCTGCGTTCGAGGATTGGCATCCGGCGCACTTCCTGGACACGGCGGAGATGTCGCACGCCCTTGCCATCGGCTATGACTGGCTGTACCCGTGCCTCTCGCTGCAGGAGAGGGACGCCATCGTCTCCGCGATCGTGCAGAAGGGCCTCGAGCCGTACCTGGAGGGCTGCCGGAGTAACGCCTGGTGGTCCAGGACGCGCTATAACTGGAACCAGGTCTGCCACGGCGGCTGCGGGATAGCGGCCCTGGCCATTGCGCATGACCGACCGGACGTGGCCGAAGCCGTGCTCCGGAACGCCGTCGGCGGCATACCCGTCGCGATGGCAAGCTACGCACCGGACGGCGGATGGGGCGAAGGTCCGGGCTACTGGCACTATGCGACGAGCTATACAGTCGGGTTTCTCGCCTCCCTCTACACGGCGCTCGGCACGGACTTCGGGCTGTCCGAGCTTCCGGGCTTCTCGGACGCCGGGGATTTCCGTCTCCATTCCGTGGGTCCGACGGGCTTTACCTTCAACTTCGCGGACGCGGGGAAGTGGGCGGGCAATGCTCCCGAGATGTTCTGGCTGGCCCGTCGCTTCAACCGCCCGACGTACGCCACCTACGAGCAAGGCCAGTGGTGGCGGGGCGACCCGATGGCCCTTATGTGGTTTGTGCTGCCCGAGGAGATGCCGGTCGTTAAGAAGGCGCCGCTCTGTGCCTTCTTCAGCGGCGTCAACGTAGCCTTCCTGCGAAGTGGGTGGGATCGGGACGCCATCTTCGTGGGCTTCAAGGGAGGCGACAATCGCGTCAACCACGGCCAACTCGACCTGGGGACCTTCGTTCTGGACGCGGACGGCGTCCGCTGGGCAATGGACCTTGGCCGGGGCGATTACGCTCTGCCAGCCTATTTTGGTGACAAAAGGTGGACTTACTACCAGATGCGGACCGAGAGCCATAACGTCGTCTGTTTCGGCGGGCAGAACCAGGATACGAAGGCGACTGCGGCGATCACGGCTTTCCACTGCTCGCAGGACGGGGCGTTCGGCATCTGCGACCTCGGCGGGGCTTACTCCGAGTTCGCCCACAGCGCGCGGCGGGGCGTGGCCCTGCTGGGTGGGTCGGCTGTGCTGGTCCAGGATGAGATACAGCCCAGGGAAGGCGCCCCCGACCTGCAGTGGGGCTTCGTGACCGAGGCCGACGCCCGGCTCGAGGGGGCGACAGCGCTGCTGGAGAAGGACGGCAAGACGCTCGAAGTCGTGGTGCTGGAGCCGGTCGGGGCGCGGCTCGAGCTGGTCTCGACTCGGGCCCCGGAGCCGCAGAACCAGAACGAAGGGACCCGGCGGGTGGCCTTCCGCCTCCCGTCGGCACGCCGCCCTATCCGGATTGCGGTCGTCTTCCAGCCGGGCCGTGCAGAGGCCCCCGCGCCCTCGATTGCTCCCCTGTCGGCGTGGTCCGGGGAGTGAAGCCATCGGACCCGCTACGGTTTGACGCGGCCGCTCGGTCCGGGTATAGTGGGGCGACGGTTGACGCGGTTTGCTCGGGTTAGCGCAAGATAAGGCGAGTGCAATGGATACGCGCAAGGCGTTGGCCGTTCTGGGCGCCTTGGTGGCATTGCTTTCGGGCGTGACGGCGGCCGATCAAGCGCCGATTGACGGCCCGGGGGCCGAGTTCCGCGCGGCGTTCGCAGAAGGCGTGGAGCCGGTCCAGAGCGCGCGGATGCTGGTTCGCCTGGTCAAGGAGCATCCGCAGAGCGAATGGGCGGACGACGCGCTTTGGGTCCTGGGTGAGACGGCTCGCCGGCAGAGGCGGCCTGATCGCGTCGTCTATTTCTGGCAGTATCTGATGGCCAGGAAGCCCGGCGCGGAGCTTGAGGAGTTCACGCGCTCGTTGGAGCTATACCGGAGGTCGCCTCTGGGCAACATCATGGTGCTGATGGAGGCGGAGGGAACGGCGTATGTGCCCGACGGCAAGGGCATTACCGACGGACGGAGCTTCTTCGTCGCCAAGCCGTTCAACGCCTTGCCGATGGCGGTCTGGGAGGAGCTTGGGCGCTCCTACCTGACGCTCGGCAAGCCGGCGGTGGCACTGAAGGCCTACCAGAGGGCGCTTGCCTGCGCTCCGGAGCGGGGCCGGTGGAAGGACACGTATCGCGCACGGATGCAGAAGCTGGAGAGCCGGCTGGAAGCCGCCCGCGCGAGGGCATCCGGGGGAGAGCCTGACGAGTCGCCGGCCGGCTCCACCGAACAGGCCGGAGCGCCGAGCGAGCATGAGCAGCAACCTGTGGCCGCACGGACGAGTACTGACTGATCTGCCTGTCCCCGTCGTTCTGGCGAGCTCCTCGCCCACGCGCGCCGAGCTGTTGGCTCGGCTCGTGCCGGACTTCGAGACCCTGAGCCCCGCGGTCGACGAAGAAGGGGTGGCAGTGGACGATCCGCGGGAACGGGCCCTCAGACTTGCCGAAGCGAAGGCGCGCGACGTCACGAGGAGACGGCCGGATGCCCTGGTCATTGCAGCGGACACGCTGGTGGCCTGCTGCGGCCGGACGATAGGCAAGCCGGCCGACCGTGAGGATGCCGTCCGGATCCTCGAGGAACTGACAAGGCACCTTCATAGCGTTATCACGGCGGTGTGGCTCGTCGCCCCGGACGGAAGGGAACGTTCCTGCTGCGTAGGCGCGGATGTGCGCATGCGCCCGATGACGGGAGCCGAGATCGAGGACTACCTGGAGGGCTTCGACGCACTGGACAAGGCCGGCGCATACGCTCTCCAGCCCAACGAACCACACGTGGAGGAGCTCCGGGGCAGCATCACGGCCGTGATGGGGCTGCCTCTGGATGAGTTACGGGACATGATGGGCGATCTGTACCCGGAATGTGGAGAAGGCGAGTGAGTCTCCACCGCTTCATATGGGTGATCGAGGGCTAGCTGGCGGACATGGCCATGCCCGACGGCAAGCCCGGCGACCTTCGGGAGTTGACAGACCGCGGCGTGGGTGCGCTGGTGAACCTGAGCGAGTGGGCCTGGCCGAACGACGTGATAGCTGAGGGCGGCCTGGCCTACATTCACCTGCCGGTGCCGGACTTCGCCCCGCCGCAGCCGGACCAGGTGGATCGATTCGTCAGCTTCTGCGACGAATGCATCGCCGGGGACAAAGCAGCGGCCGTGCACTGCATCGCCGGCCTGGGACGGACCGGCACCATGGTAGCCTGCTACCTCGTCCACCGTGGGATGGCGCCGCAGAAGGCGATAGAGGAGATCCGGCGGGTGCGCCCCGGCTCCATCGAGACTCCGAGCCAGGAGAGGGCGGTCCACGAGTATGCGAACCGGTGTCGGTAGGGCGGGTCAGGGCCGGAGTGGATGTGCTGAGGCGCCTGCCACGCCCGCCTCGCCTTGGTTGAAAGCGGTGCCGGGAATGACCTAGAATGCGCGTATCTCGCCCGCCTGTTCCGGGGCCAATCTCCATCCTGCAGGACCGGCGCAAATGGCTGAGAACTTCACCGTGGCAGTCTGCGCTCCCGACGCGGACGGGCTGGTCGCCGGGGCGCTGGCCGGGCGCGCCGCCGGAGACCGCACCGAGGCGATGGTCTTTGACTCGGAGCGCCTGGCTGCCTTCTTCGAGCCGGATGTCCAGCAGAAGCTGCCTCGCGTGTACGACCTGGTGCTGTGCGGACCGGAGGTGTGCCACTCCGACTGGGACGGCAGGCTCGTCCGTCCGCGCTTGATGGACGCCCTGCGGGCCTTTGTCGGTCGGATCCGCTGGTACAGCCGCCACCAATGGGAGCCCGAGGACCTGCGCGCCGTTGGTCATCTGACGGGCGAGGAGAGCCTGGTGGTGCGCGAAGCCGCCCGCTCGGTCGCCATGCTGGTCGCCGAGGAGCACTTCGGCCCGGACGACGAGTACGAGCAGTCGCTGGCCCGTTTCGCGGCCGGCGACCTGGAGGAACGCGAACGCGAGGCATGGGGCGACCAGCTTGCCGCGGTCCTCACCGCCTTGAAGGCGAGTCGGTCGGCAATGGCGGACGCCGTCGGGATGCTCATGGAGGGCAAGGTGCAGGAGCTGATACGGCGCCACGGCGACCTGGCCGAACGCACCGAAGAGGACAATCGCTGTTTTGCACGCACCCAGGCCGACGAGCCGCGGCGGATGGGCGAGGCGAAGCTGGTCTTCTTGAGCTTGCCGGCCGCCAGACATCCGTTTTGGGCGGAGATCAGCCAGTATGCCCGTCAGGAAACCGGCGCCGACGCTTCCCTCTGCCATCTGGAGGCCCGGCCCGCCATGGTGCTGAGTGCCGACCCGGACACGCGATTTGACCTGCGCGCCTGGGCTCGTTACGTTACGGACCTTCTGCCGGGCGCGCAGAGCGTGAAGCCGGGGCCCCATGTTGTTCCGCTCGTCGTGCGAGGACTTGAAGGCGACCCGGGACTGAAGGACGAGGTCCTGCGCCTGCTGGAGGACGGAGCCCATCTGCTGAGGGGTTGACGGGCCCGTCAAGGCTCCGTTCGCAATTCTCCGAACTAGCAGAGGAATGCCGATGAAAGCTGCTGTGCTGGAAGACGTCAACGAGATCGCGCTGCGGGAGGTGGATACCCCCGTTTGTGCGCCGGACACCATCCTCGTTCGCGTCAACGCATGCGCGGTGTGTGGCACGGACGTCAAGGCCCTGCGCCACGGCCACCAGATGGTCAAGCCGCCCATCGTGCTGGGGCATGAGCTGGCGGGCACCATCGTTGAGGTGGGGGACCAGGTCCAGGGCTGGTATGACAGCGAGCGAGTCACCGTTGCCTCGGCCGTGCCGTGCGGCAAGTGTTACTACTGCCAGAGAGCGCAGAGCACCGTCTGCCAGAACATTCTGGACATCGGATCGAGCTGGGACGGCGCCTTTGCGGAGTACCTGCTCGTGCCTGCCGCGGCGGTGCGGAACGCTTGCGTCAACAGGATACCTGACGGCGTGAGCGCGGCAGCGGCGGCCTTGACGGAGCCGCTGGCTTGCTGCGTGAACGCCCAGGAGATGCTCGGGGTCGGCCCCGGCGATTCGGTGCTCGTGATCGGCACGGGAGCCATCGGCTGCCTGAACGCCATGCTGGCGCGGGCACTCGGCGCCACCAACGTCATCATGGCCAACCGCTCAGCGCACCGGCTGGAGCTTGCGCGTGTGGTCCAGGCCGATTGCTACGTCGATACCTCGGCTGAGGATCTGAAGGAGTGCGTCCTCGGCGTCACGGACGGGCGGGGGGCGGACGTGGTGATCGTCGCCTGCGCGTCGGGCGAAGCCCAGGAGGAATCGGTCGCCCTGGCCGCGCCGCGGGGGCGCATCAACTTCTTCGGTGGCCTGCCGCGCGGCAGCTCCGCCATCGCCTTCGACAGCAACCGCCTGCACTACGAAGAGCTGACCCTGGTCGGCAACCACGGGTCGACGCCGTACCAGAACTACAAGGCGCTGCAACTGATCGCTTCCGGCCTGGTGCCGACTGAGAAGATCATCACCCACCGGTTCGGGCTTGACCAGATCGAGAAGGCCATAGACATGGCCGAGACCAAGCAAGGGCTGAAGGTTCTGGTGGAGTGCGGCCAGTAGCTCAGGGCCGCCGTCCGCAGGACAAGGGAGTCCACGCATGACTGCATCATCAGCCATCAAGCGAATCGGCGTCCTGACCGGCGGGGGGGACTGTCCCGGCATAAATGCCGTCATTCGGGCCGTCGTCAAGACGGGCCTGCTCGACTACGGCTTCGAGGCCATCGGGCTACTCGACGGCTACGAAGGGCTCATCAAGAACAGGATGGTCGAGCTCGGCTATGAAGACG
Source organism: uncultured candidatus Brocadiaceae bacterium (assembly GCA_964605915.1). Lineage (GTDB taxonomy): Bacteria > Planctomycetota > Brocadiia > SM23-32 > SM23-32 > DAOVRD01. The sequence continues at coordinate 21,367 of CAZSET010000030.1, forward strand.
TGAGCGGCATACTGACAGTCGGCGGCACGATCCTGGGCACCTCAAACACCGCGCATCCTTTCGAGTACGTCGAGCACGGTGGGCGGGCGGAGGACGCACGCGATCTCTCCGACCAGTGCGTGGAGAACTTCGAGAAGGCCGGCCTGGACGTCCTGTTCTGCATCGGCGGCGACGGCACGCTCAGCATCGCCCACCAGCTCGCTGCCAAAGGACTTCCGGTCGTCGGCGTGCCGAAGACGATCGACAACGACATCTGTGGCACGGACGTCACGTTCGGATTCGACACCGCCGTGCAGATCGTGACCGAAGCCATCGACCGCCTGCACACCACGGCTATGTCGCACCACCGCGCGATGGTCATCGAGACGATGGGGCGCTATGCCGGATGGCTGGCGCTGGTCGGGGGGATGGCAGGCGGCGGAGACATCATCCTCATTCCCGAGATCCCCTATCAAATGGAAGTCGTCTGCGAGGCGGTGGGGGGCCGCAGCCGCCGGGGCAAGCGCTTCAGCCTCATCGTGGTTGCCGAAGGCGTGAAGCGGCCTGAAGGCGGATACGTCCTGCGTGGGCGAGTGGAAGAAAGCCACGAGAAGATACGGCTCGGCGGCATCGGCGTCTGGCTCGCGAACGAGGTCCAGGAGCGCACGGGCGTGGTGAGCCGGGCCGTGGTGCTCGGTCACGTGCAGCGGGGCGGCTCGCCGACCGCATTCGACCGTGTGCTGGCCACGCGCCTCGGACGGGAAGCCGTCGTACAGGCGGCCGAGGGCAGGTTTGACGTAATGGTCGGCGTGCAGGGCCGGGACATCGTGCCCGTGCCGCTGGCTGATGTGGCCCACAAGCAGCGCCTTGTCACAGCGGACTCGCAGGTGCTTCACGCCGCCCGATCCGTCGGCACCTGCTTCGGGGATGAGTGAGGAAGAAGGCGGCCTGTTCCCTGCTTCCCATTCAAGGACTTCAACACATGCTGGACATCAACCTCATCCGGGAGCGTCCGGACTTCGTCAAGGACGGCATGCGCAAGGTCGGCGAGGACCCGGCGATTATCGGCCGCGCCCGCGACCTCGACGCCCGCTGGCGGGAGGCCGTTGCGGAATCGGAGAAGCTCAAGGCCGAGCGGAACCGGGAATCCAAGGCCATCGGCAGCATGGAAGAGGGGCCGGACCGGGACGATCTGATCGCCCGGATGCGCGAGGTCGGCGACAGGATCAGGGAGCTGGACGCAGAGGCGGCGGGGCTCCGGGAGAAACTGGACGGCGTGATGCTCCGCATCCCCAACATCCCGCATGAGGACGCGCCGCTCGGCGCGGACGAGAGCGAGAACGTCTTGGTGAGCACGGAGGGCGAATTGCCCCAGTTCGACTTCGAGCCGAAGCCGCACTGGGAGCTGGGGCCGGAGCTCGGCATACTGGACTTCGAGCGGGGGGTCAAGCTGAGCGGCTCCCGGTTTTACGTGCTGATGCGCGATGGGGCCAGGCTCCAGCGCGCACTCATCAATTGGATGCTCGAAGTGCACGTCGGGGGGCACGGGTACACGGAAGCCTACCCGCCTTTCGTGGTGAGCGAGAAGTGCCTGGTCGGAACGGGCAACCTGCCGAAGTTCCAGGCCAACCTCTACCACGACGTGGAGGACGACCTGTGGCTTGTCCCTACCGCTGAGGTGCCTCTGACGAACCTCCACCGCGAGGAGATACTCGACGAGGCCGACCTGCCCAGGTGCTACGCCGCCTACACGGCTTGCTTCCGCCGCGAGAAGATGAGCGCCGGCAAGGACGTGCGCGGGATCAAGCGCGGCCACCAGTTCGACAAGGTCGAGCTGATGAAGTACGTCCGCCCGGACATGTCCGACGAAGAGCTCCAGAAGCTCATCGCCGACGCCAAAGCCATCTGCCGGGACCTGGGCTTGCCGTATCGCATCAAGGAGATGTGCACCGGCGATCTGAGCTTCGTGGCGTGCCGCAAGTTCGACATCGAGGTGTGGGCCGCCGGATGCCAGGAGTGGTTGGAGGTGAGCTCGTGCAGCAACTTCCGCGACTTCCAGGCCCGGCGGGCCAACATCCGCTACAGGCCGGCCGGGGGCGGGGGCACGCAGTTCGTC
>CAZSET010000031.1:0-23175 GCA_964605915.1 uncultured candidatus Brocadiaceae bacterium
TACAAAGCGACCTCGATCATCGACTTCTGGCGGCGCTGGCACATCAGCCTCTCGACCTGGTTCAAGGACTACGTCTACATCCCCCTGGGAGGGAACCGCCGGGGCAAGTTCAGCACCTACCGCAACATGTTCCTCACCATGGTCATCTCCGGGCTCTGGCACGGGGCGGCCTGGACGTTCGTTATCTGGGGGGCGCTGCACGCCATCGGCCGGTTCCTCACGCGGGAACTGGAGGGCACCTCCTTCTACAGGCGCCGCGTGCCGAAGATCGCGAAGCAACTGCTCGTCTTCGCGTTCGTGACCTTCGCGTGGATCTTCTTCCGGGCAAGCAGCCTGAGCGACGCGGGGCTGATCGTGTCCCGCATCTTCACGGGAGCGTGGACCGACCCACGGTTCCCGCTCGTCGCGCTGCTCCTGATCGGGGCCGTCTGGGCGTACCAGTTCGTGTGCGAGTCGCGTGCAAAGCAGGTTCTGAAGCTTGCTCCGGTGCGCGTCGGCGTGGTCGTCCTCATGGCGCTGTACCTGGCCCTCTGCGCCCCCTCCGGGGCTGAGGCATTCATTTACTTCCAGTTCTGATCGAATGGCCGACGAAGGGCATAGCCACAGCAGGCAGGGCAATGGCGGCGGCGACGAGTTGGCGGTCGTAGCCTACGCTTCACACGAGGTGCGCCTGTCGGGCCGTCAATGGCTGGCCGCCGGTGCACTGATCCTGGGGGCGCTTGCGCTGCTGCCGGTGCTGTGGAAGCGTGCCGAGCCCTTCCGCCCCGGCGAGGACTACCGCATCCCGTACGCGCTGACGAACGACTACTGGTTCTTCCACCGCTACTCCCGAACCGCCGCCGCACAGGGCAAGACGCTTGTGCTGGGCGATTCCGTCATCTGGGGCCAGTACGTGAACAAAGACCAGACGCTGCCGCATTGCCTGGAGCGCGTGAGCGGCCGCGCCGAGTTCGCCAACATGGGCGCGGACGGAATGCACCCGGTCGCCCTGGACGGCCTGGTCAGGTACTACGCGCGCGGCATCTCGGACAGCAAGGTGCTCCTGCACTGCAACCCCTTGTGGATGAGCTCCGAGCGGCACGATCTACAGATCGAGAAGGAGTTCCGGTTCAACCACCCGCGGCTCGTCCCCCAGTTCTTCCCCGCCATTCCCTGTTACCGGGAGTCGTTCTCCGGGAGGCTGGCCATTGTGGTGGAACGCAGGGCCCCCTTCCTAAGCTGGGCCAATCATTTGCGGGTGGCGTACTTCGATCAGATGGACATTCCGGCCTGGACGCTGGAGCACCCATATGCCGATCCGATCGCGGCGGTCGCAGCCGGCCTGCCGTCTCCGGCTGAGAACCACGCGGGCGAGCCTGCTTCCTGGCGCGAGCGCGGCATCCGGGAGCAGGACCTCCCGTGGGTCGATCTGGAAACGTCGTTTCAGTGGCGCTCTTTCCGGCGCCTGGTCGGGACGCTCCGGGCCCGGGGCAACCGCGTGTTCGTCCTGGTCGGGCCGTTCAACGAGCACATGCTTGAGGAGCCGAGCCTTCAGCGGTACCATGAGTTGAAGGAAGGCATCGCCCGGACACTCGACGACCTCGAAGTCCCGCATTACGTCCCCGACGCGCTGCCGAGCGAGTACTGTGCGGACGCAAGTCATCCTCTGGCCGAAGGTTACGAACTGCTGGCGAAGCAACTCGCGGAATGCGACTCATTCGTGCGATTCCTCGGCGAGGACAGCGGCAGGTGACTTCGCAATCAATCCCAAGCCCTTGAGAGCGCAGACCCGTTGGCTTAGACTGAATGCAGGGCAGCGTTCGCCCCCACGGCGTCGCTGGCGCTTTCACCAAATGATGAGAAGACAATGCGACTTCGCACCATAGCCTGGACAAAGCTTCATGTTGCGGCGGCATTGGCCCTTCTGAGTGGCGCTGCGCTCGCCATCGGGGTCACGCTGGCTGAAGACGCGCCCGGCCCTGACGCCGAGCGCATCGTCTTCTCCAGCGACCGCTCGGGCGAATGGCGCATCTGGACGGTGAAGCCGGACGGCTCGGATCTCCAGCAGTTGACCGAATGCGGGCCTGACGAGGGCGACGTAGACCCGACGTTCAGTCCCGACGGCAAGGAGATCCTGTTCACCTCGACCCGCGGCGGCAAGGCGGGAACCTGGCGGATGTCGCTGGACGGTTCGGATCCGCAACGCATCTGCGACGGCGATCAGGCCGAGTGGTCCCCCGACGGGAAGCAGATCGCCTTCCGCCGAGACGAAGCGCTCTTCGTCCGTAAGCTGGAGACCGGAACGGAGAGACGCCTTACGCCGGATGACTGGCCCCATTGCTCCGGTCCGGCGTGGAGTCCCGACGGCAAGACAATCGCTTTCGCCTGCAGGTGGGACGCAGGCAACGGCATCTTTCTCGTTGAGCCGCAGGGCGGGCAGCCGACCAAGGTGTATGACAAGCAAGGCGCCTGCGAGCCTCACTGGTCGCCCGACGGAACGCGTCTCGTCTACGAAACGGAGACCCACATCTGCACGATCCGGCCCGATGGCACGGACAACCGGCTTATCACCTACTTCGGCGGCGTGCAGCGGTACGCACGCTGGAGCCCGGACGGCAAGCAACTCGTCTTCTGCCAGGGCGCTTCGGAGCGCGGGCCGTGGGAGCTCTACGCCATCCCAGCACAGGGCGGCACGCCCCGGCGAATCACCGAAAGCGCCTCGGACATGTACCCCGATTGGAAGCGCATCCCCTAGCCTGAGCCGACATGCGAAGATCGCCCGATCCCTTGTGGACTTCACACCTCGGCCACGCCATCTTGGCAGCATCTCTTCTCCTATGCGCCATGACGGGGCCGATCAGGGCCGCCGCCGGGCAGCCCCTGCCCTTCGTGCGCCTGTTCGACACAAGGAAGCCATTCGACGCCGCCGCCTGGACCTCGTGGAGCCCGGTGCCCGGTTGGGAGGCCGTCCCGGAAGGAGACCTGAAGCACGAGTTCCAGGGCGCCGCCGTCTTCATGAACGACAGGGCTGCGCTCGTAGTGCGAAAGGGGGCAAACGCAGCCGAGCTCTGGTCGGCAGCTGCTGGCGGCCCGAGACGCCGGGCGCTGCTCCGGCCTTTCGGACAGGGCGGCCTGCCCGCTGAGCGCGTGTCCGCCGTCACCATAGCCGAGAACGATCCCGCCGCCGTCATGCTGGACGTCACGTTCCAGACCGCCGACGGCCAGACCTCCGCAGTCAGCCTGCGCCTCACCGCGGGCGACCTGATCGCCGAAGTCCGCGCGGGCGCGGGCACTCACAAGCTCGACCTGGCCGGGCAGATGCGCTACGTCGTCGTGCCGGACTTCTTCGGCGACGACGTGGTGCTCGGCCCTGAGACTTCTCAGGGGGACCGCGTCGGCCTGCCTACGGAGAATCTGTTCCTGAGCTTCCTGGACGAGGGAGATGCCATCCTGACGTGCACGTGGCGCTCGCCCCAACGAAACGCGGATGTGGTTTTCACGTCGGACGGCGCCGAGCGCGCCATACGGGGTTGCACGGTGGAGTGCGCGCCCGGCGAGAGCGTATGGATCGCGTGCCTGCAAGACGCCGACATCTGGTACGCCCGCGCTCTGGGCGACGCCGATCTGGCGGGGCAGGTCGTTCTGCCCTGGCAGCCCCCCTTCCCGGCCAAGTGGCGGGCCAGCTTCGTGCGGGGCGAGGGCGTGGCCGATTCGTGGGATTTCGAGGACGCACAGGCAGAAGGTCAATCACCTGCTGCGGCTCCAAAAAGCGGTTGCTCGTGCTGGTTTGTCGAAGGCCGGCCATACATCCGCGTTGCCGAAGCACTGACGGCATCAGAGGCAAGCGCCTACCAAGCCGTTGTCATCTACCCCATCGACCGCAGCCGGGCCACCCCGCTGACGGCCTTCTGCCCCATCGACGTCATGCGCAACACGCTGGGCGTCGGTCCGTGCCAGTATATCTTGGCCCTGGAGGGCCTGGGCGGCGAGGCGCATCCCACGCCCGCCGACGTAACGGAATGGGTGGAAAGGCAGTTCGAACGCGGGCGTGACGGCCGGGCCGCCAGCGCCATCAAAGAGCGCCTTGCCGGCATGGTGGAGCACGTCTCGCACGCGCAGCAGCGCCTGGACCGTTACGCGGACTTCGCGCGCCAGGTACGCCGCTTATCTGAGGCCACCGACGAGCCTCCGGCGCCGGGCGACCCGAGGCCGCGCCTGCTGGGCATGGCAGAGGAAATGGGTCGCCTCATCGCCCTCGAACAGCAGGCCCTGCGATCTGCGCGCCCTGCAGCGGAGCTTGCGGACGGCATCGCGGCCCTGATCGGCGCAGAGAACGCCGTCCCGGAGGTCAAGCGGATCGGGGCCGAGCTGCGCTCCGTCGGCGCCTCCCAGGACGAAGCGCTCGCCCGCTGTCGGATGACGGTGAGGAGGATCAAGCAGGCGTGTCGAACGGCGGCCGCGCAGGACGGGCCGACGCAGGACGTAATGCAAAGGGTCCAAGACCTGGCGGAGCAGATGCTGCGGGTCCAGCAGTAGCGCACCTGCCGCAGTCTCGAAAGGAACCCCAAGATGAGGCCCTTCCGAAGACGCGAGTCCGGCCTTGCACTGGCGGTTCTGGCCCTGCTGTGCGCTTGTGCGTGGCGGGCCGGCGCAGAGCCGTCCGGGCCCAGTGGGAACGCCTTCGGCAACGCGAGCTTCGAACTGGGCCGGGAGTTCTGGTGGATCGACTATCCGGCCGGCACGGTCGGCGGCTTCGCCGTCGATAACGAGGACGCCGCCGTCGGGCGCTACAGCGCATTGGTGACCGTGGGGCAGGTCGGGGACTGGGGCGTGCAGTTCGGCCAGCCCGTCGATGCCGTCGCCAGGGGCCGGACCCTCACCTTCGCCGTCTTCGCCAGGAACACGAAGCAGCCCGTGACTGTCGCACTCGAGGTCCAGCGAGCCGGGCCGCCGTGGGACAACGCAGCAACGAAGCAGTTCACGCTCGACGGCGGCGAATGGCGCGAGCTTCACGTCACCTTTCGCGTGCCGAAGGCCTTCCCCGAGGGCTGGTACGCCTACGTGTACTGCGGGCAGCCCGGCGCCGAGTTCCGGGTCGACATGTTCCGCCTCTATGAAGGCGACTACGTGCCGTATTCCGAGACCGCACGGGAGCAGATGATGGCTGCCGAAGTGCGCGTCTTCGACGCAGCCGTTGCCGGGGATGCACCGATTCTGGTGCCCGAGTCGGACGACGGCACCCCATGGACCAGGATCGGCCCCGGGGAGACAGGACACGAATTCGCACAAGACGCCATCGTTCTCAACGGCCGGGTGGCTCTCGTGGGGCGGAAGGGGGCGCCGGCCCTCGAGGTCTATGCCGCGAGCCTTGAAGGCTATGCCTTGCGCGCGACCCTTGCGCCGCGAGCAGATACGTCATCGGGGACACTCAGCCTGCGGGCGGTCGTACTGGACGAGAACGACCCCCAGCGGGCGGGCGTGGCCGCCGCGTTCGAGACAGTCGACGGCCGCCGCCTGACCCTCCAGTGCGAACTGGGGATGGGCGAACCGTTCCTAAAGGTCACGACCGCCGGAGGCGTCAGCCGGCTGCGCCTGGAGGCGCCGAGCCGCTTCGTGGTGCTGCCCGACTTCTTCGCGGACGACATCGTGGTGGACGCCGCCGCGCTGCCCGTGCCCCTGGCGGACCTGCCGTGCGAGAACTTCCTGATGCACATGCTGGGCGACGGCGAGGCGATCCTGATAGTTCTGCGGCGCACGGCAGACGAGGACGTGCGCGTCACGCTGTCCGGCGAGGATCGGGAGCGAGTCGTCACGGCTTCCGAGATCCATTGCGATCCCCAGCAGAGCATCTGGGTGGGCGTCATGGAGGGCGCCGGCATCTGGCACGTCCGCGACGTAACGATGGCAGAAGCCGGCAGGGCCACGCGGCTCGACTGGAGGCCGCCCTTCAAAGCCCAGTGGCGCGTGGACTGGACCCGTCGGGACGGCCTGGTCGATAGCTGGGAGATGGCCACCCAAAAGCGGGACGGCGGATTCGTCAAGCACGGCTGGTTCGGCCCTCCCGGGAATCTGCCGGCCGACAGGCGCCGGTGGACGACGGTGCTGGGATGGGTCCGCTACCCCTGCTGGATCGACCACGCGGGATACGGCTGGCTTCAGCCTCTGGATGAGGCCGTGCAATTCGAAGGGCCCGCACTCATCTACCCGATCAACCGCGCCACGGACACCCCGCTCGATGCCTACACGGTCGTGGACATGGCGCGCGGCACGCTCGGACTCGGGCCGTGTCAGTACATCCTGGACGTGGAGGCACAGGAGGCGGAGTACGTCGGCAACGGGGGCTGCGACACCAGGGACAGGCTCAACGCCATCTACGCCAAAGGAGACCAGCGAAGGCGCCGCGGGGAAATCGATCAGAGGCTGAGCGGGCTTCTGCGGTTCCTCAAGCACATCCGCGGCAGAATCGACGCCTACGTGGCGTTCGGGCGGGAGATGCTCGAATACCTGGCGGCGCAGAAACGTGCCCATCCCGAACTGGCCGATACGTTGACCGAGCTGGAGACCCTGACCAGGGCCATCGACGGGAAGGTGGCCGCCAGACAGGACGCCATCCAGACGCCCGAGTACGCCGAGAACCTGATCGCGCAGTTCCGCGCAGAGGTCCTCGACTACGAAGGGCCGGACGCACTGGAGCGCTGTAAGGCCATCAGCGAGGCATGGGTCGAGGTCGCCGGAAATCAGGACGAGCTCGTGGGAGAGTGTCGCCTGGCTGTCAGGCTTCTGCGTCAACGCGCGGGCTTGGCCCTCACGCTCGACCCGCGAATGGCGGACATCACCGCCGAGATCCGCGAGCGCACGCGACAGATGCTGCGCAATCCCACCGTGCTCGAAGCTCCGCGGCATTAGGATCGGGAGGTGCGGAACCTGGCCGGCCACGAAGGCGCACGACACTGACGGAGAATCCGGAAGGACTAGCATGAGACGCCAGAGGGAATCCATGGGCCGAATGACGATGCGAAAGGTGGCGTTCCGATGTGCGGCGGCCGCGCTGATGCTGGCCGCCCTTGTGCTGGGCGGCTGCGGCAAGGAGGAGCAAGAAGCCCCACCCGCCCGAGCGGCCGCAGAGCCTAAAGGCCGCGATCGGATCGTCACCGAGACCGGCATCGAAATGGTGCTGCTGCCGGCCGGCCAGTTCACCATGGGCGATGACGGCGGCGAAGAGGATGAGCAGCCGGCGCACACCGTGCGCGTGGATGCCTTCTACATGGACAAGTGCGAGGTTACCCAGGAGGCCTACGAGGCCCTGATGGGCAAGAACCCATCGAAGTCAAAGGCCCCCGACAAGCCCGTCGAGCAGGTCAGTTGGTACAACGCGACCAGGTACTGCAACATGCGCTCGCTGAGGGAAGGCCTGGATCCCTGCTACGATGCGGATACGCTGGACTGTGACTTCTCCGCAAGCGGCTATCGGCTGCCGACCGAAGCCGAGTGGGAGTACGCGTGCCGGGCGGGAACGGGCACGAGGTACTCCTTCGGGAACGGCTCGGCGGACCTCGGCAGGCACGGCTGGTTTGAGGGGAACTCAGGCGATGCCACGCATCCGGTCGGCCGCAAGCAGCCGAATCCGTGGGGCCTGCACGACATGCACGGCAACGTGGCCGAATGGTGCCATGACGTCTACGACGACGCCTACTACGGCGTGGCCCCCCCTGAGAACCCCACGGGACCCCCGGCGGGCGACGAACGCGTCCTGCGCGGCGGTAGCTGGCAGAGCACAGAGGACGTCTGCCGATCCTCGGCCCGCTACAGCGACGCGCCCGGATTCGCCGACGTCTGCTTCGGCTACGACGCCTACGGGTTCCGCTGCGTGAAGGCAGCGGCCGCCAGCAGCGCGCCGTAGCCGGCCTCTACTTCCTGCCGAGTCGTTCGATGGCCGCCACGACCTGCGCCTTCAGAGCCTCGGGATCGTAACCCTCCGGCGGCTGGCGCTGGTTGAGCTTCACGCCAGCCGTCGCGTTGTCGAGCAGCCCCTGTGCGGCGGCCAGATCCTCGCCGCCCCCGCCCCGCTGTCGCTCGGCCTCGATGAGCTTCCGAAGCGTGTGGTAGAGGTAGAAGTCCTCCGCCCCTTCCCGGCACCGCTCGAAGTGGATGGTTGGGTACAGCCCGTCGCGCCCGTAGCAGATCATCGCCGTGTCCGGCTCGCGGCCGTCCAGGTCGAAGAACTGATAGCCGTGCAGGATGTTCAGGTGCCACTGCCACCGCGCCCGGACGCCCTTCGAGTACTCGCTCCACTGGTAGAGGCCGAACGAGTAACGCGTGCGCCCCTGGTTGTAGATGTGGATCTCCTTGCCCAGCCTGCGCGCCTCGGCCATCACGCCTTCGTCGTGCCCGTTGAGGCTGCTAACGTCGAGCGCCTCGAAGAAGCGCTGGTGCCAGTAGAGCAGGTCGTCAGGATCGGTCGGACGCCGGTCGAAGCCCACGCTGTAGGAGCCGCTGGTGCGGACCGTCCGCGGGAACGCGGCGCTCACACGCGCCATCATTTGCATGAACTCCAGCTCCCGCTCGGCGGTCTCTCGCACGCGCGTCTCGTCGCACATGGCGTAGAAGATCGTCGGCCAGCGCTCGCGCCGGGCGTGGTCGTCCACGGCCTGCCAGGCGCGCGTGAGGGCCTCTTCGTACGGGAGTCCGCTCCCCTCCTCGACCGCCTCGCCGCTCCGCCCCTTTTGGTAGCCGTCGTGCACGCCGCGGAAGCGCGCCCCGCCGTAGCCGTTCAGCGGCCGGTCGAATCCGTGCTTGCGTAGCAGCGCGAAGTAGCGGTCCATCTCGCCGAAGTCGATCATCGGCCGGCCGTCTTGCCAGCCCGTGAGCCGCCAGTTCAGGCCGCCGGACACGGCGTTCATGCCGTGCTCGCGAAGCATCACCAGCGTCTTCTCCAGCACGCCATCGCGCTGCTCGTCCGGGATCAGCGGCGGCGGCATCAGGCCGAAGTAGCCCATCAGGAACTCCGTGTCCCTGTCCAGAACCACGGGGGCCACGCGCAGCTCCAGCGACACTCGCACGATCAGCCTGCCGCCGCCATCGAGGATTCGAAGCGCCCCGCCGTAAAGGCCGGGGGCCGAGTCCGCCGCCACGTGGACCGTCACGACGATCTCGCGCGTCACGTCCGCGCTCAGGTCGAGCGTCCCTTCAGTGCGCAGCGTGTGGGGCCTGATGCGGTAGGCGATGCTGTTGAAACCGCGGCTGGTGTTGTAGCGCACGAGCTGAAGGACCGCCTCCAGCCCGCCAGCGCCGTCGAAGGGATCCAGCTCTAGCCTGCACTCGCCCAGGTCGCGCAGAGAACGCACGGCAAGGCAGAACGGCTCGTACTCGTCCCGCACCGCCAGCCGCGAGAGCGCCAGCCCGCCCGGCGGCGACAGGTGCTCCGGCGGAACGCTGTTCGGCGTGACTGTGTCTTCTATTCCCACGGGCCACGCGACCACGCCCAGTTCCTGCCACTCGGGCCGAACGTCGAAGGGAGGCGCCGGCCCGTCGAGACAGACGGCGGCCCGGCGGAACTCCGCCGCAAGCTCATCAACCTGGTCATCGATCCACCCGTTGGCCGCGCCATCCTCTTCACGGCACAGGGCGACGGCGGCCACCTTGCTGCCCCAGACGCGGTCCGCCTCGAAGGCGAGGACAAGTCCGTCCTGCCCGACCTGAACGCGGAACTCGGCCGGGCGCGCCAGCTCCGCTGCCATGTACGTGTCCCACAGGTCGAGCCCGATCAGCTCGACATCCTCGAACCGATACAGCGCGTGCGCCGTACCGTCCGGGCGCGACTCCTCCCAGACCTCCTCGCCGTTCGCCAGTATCCGGCGTTCGCGGTGCTGCGCCTGTTCCCCGCCCCAGTAGCCGCAGTTCTCGTAGAAGACGAGGGCGCGATAGACGCTAGGCGGCAGGTCGACGCGGAAACGGTAGCCGCCCGCCTCGCAGAAGTCCCGCAGCAGCATGGGACCGAAGGTGGTGTCCCGCGCGGCGCCGTCCCAGGGGCATCCCGCCGGCGGCCACCAGCCGAAGCCGCGCGCCTCCGAGTAGGCCGTCTCGTGCGAGACCGGAGTCCAGCCGAGCATCACGGATTGGCTGGGCGGGCCGAAGTCGAACGCGTGCAGGCCGGCGGGCCGGCTCGCCTTGACCAGGCGGATGTGGTCTACGATGACCCGACCGGTCTGCCCCTCGCGCCCGAAGGCCAGGTCGAGCCGCACGATGCTATCCGGATCGATGTTCCGCTTGATGTCGTTGTTGCGGCTGCCGGCCTCCCCGCGGTAGAGGCCCTTCATCGGCACGATCCACTGGCCGGCGCCGGGCGCGAAGGTGGCCGCACCGTTGTGGCGGTTCCAGTACGTGCGCCCCTTCTCCTCCCAGGCGCGGTCAGCAACGAGGACCGAGGCGCCCAAAGGCTGATCGGAGGGATTGAAAACGTCGAGGACGAGCGCGTCGTACTCGCTCCAGTCGACGGGCATGTCGCGCCACTGAAGCATGCAGGCGTGCCAGCGGTGGGTCGGGTCGAACGTCAGCTCCAGCGCGCGTTCCCCGTGCGCCACCCCATCTGTAACGAGCTGCCACCGGGCGGCGGCCACGTCCCATAGCTGCACGTCCGCCGCCGATTCGAAGTCCGACAGCACCGTCACCTCCTGCTGCGCGGCCACGCCCGAGCAGAGGACGAGCGCCACGGCGACCGCACAGGCCGCCTGGCTCACGCAGCGGAGCGACCGTCGGGACGATCCAAGTTTGCCGAACCTTTCACGGGACACGATCTGCTCCCTCCCTTGCTCTCAAAGAGGCCCTGCTTGCGCCTTTCCTACGGCCCTGTCGCGGCATTGCGGCCCCCCAGTGGCAGCTCGTGGCGGACGGAGAACGGAGCCTCGCCTGAGTCCGGGCGGGCTATGAGGCACACACGATCCACGTGCCAGTTGAGCTGCTGCCAGCATTCTTGCAGTTCCGCAACGGCGGCCTCCGACCGACCCGCCGGCCACCGCCCTACCGACAGGTGCGGCGTGAAGCCGTTCGGGAACCGCTGCGTGTCGTCGCACCACGGGAAGCATTCGAGCAACTGCGACTGGAGCCGGATGATCGGCTCGGGCGGCTCCGGCCTCAGCCAGACGGTCGCCCACCGATGGCCGTGCACGAAGCAGTCGAACCGCGCCAGGTCGACGCCGAACCCCAGACTGGAGGCACACATCTCGCCAAGCTCGTCGGCGGCCCGTGGCAGCTCCTCCGCGGACAGAAACGGATAGAGCAGCGTCACGTGGGGCATCCACCGGTCCACCGCCGGGTCATGGCGTCGCCGGACGGCCTGGATGGGCTCCCAGATCTCAGCGGGCGGGATCAAAACCACCGCCGCGAAAGGCACCTTGCGCCGCTCCAACGCCTCCCCTCCGTCTGGTGCCACGCCCTTGCATTCCTGGGCGCGGACGGGCACCAGTCTACGGTTCCACAACTGAGGAGGCAACCACGGACGACGAACTCGCCTGGGAGGGCCGACCTAAGGTTCCCCCTGTTTCGCCCCCCGGGGAAAGTGAGGGCGAAGGTTGCGGGAGCCTAAGCAGGCTGCTCCGGCTTGGCGCAAACCTCAGCCGCCTGGAAGGCGGCGCTACGATCTGCGAACACGTTCCGTGGGTTTGTAGCGCCGGCACGCCGAAGGCGCACAAGCATCCTTGCCGGCAAGTTCGCCCCTGACCCCGACACATGCGGCCTGATACCTCCAGCGGGACCGACATGCCTTTGTCATGGTCTTGCCGACTTCCCGCAGGTAGACCGGAATACCCTCTTCTGAAGGGAAAGGATGAGGAGAGCGAGCGCAGAACCAGAGAAGACTTCAGCGACCGCTCTTGGGGGCCCGTGGGCCGGCTCGGCAAGCTGCTGAACCACAGCGACGAGACGCTCTACGGCCTGGTCTTCAAGTACGAGTTCTGAGCGCGGGGAAGGGCATTCGCCAGGAAACTGACTGCGTTCATGCCGCGGGTTGCCACGGAGTGACTGCCGCGCACTGGTTCGTTGTTCCTTCCTCTCAGGCTCACGACGTCGATGCTTGCGGAACCCGTCCCCTTCGGGATCGTTGCGCAGGTCGTAGACGATCACTCCGCGCTCCTTGTCGAACCAGAGCAGCCTGTGTAGGGTTCTTCTCGATCGTTCATCTGGCCTCCCAGGTCTGACCGCAAGCGCGCGGGCCGATCTAAGTCGACAAGAGGGCCATCACCAGTGCAGCACCTAAGATGACCAACACGACGAACAGGCTGCAGCCTGGCTGTGCGCTAGCAGCGCTTCTGGCCTCAGCTTGCCGCGCCATCTCGTCCACATGACGATGCATTGGCGCGAGCGCCTCCTTGCACCGATCAATGTAAGGCTGCAGATTGACCACCTTGTTGATCGTAAGGGTCGATTCCCTGTCCACGTACTGGCCCTCGTACTCCAACCAGCCCCCGAGTTCCCTGAAGAAACTCGATATCTCCTTCATCAGCGCCACCGAGAACTCCAGCAGGGAGTCCTTGTGCGGGACAAGATAGGCAGCGACTTCTGCTTCAGCAACCTTTTCCGTCCTGTTCACAACTTCCTCAATGTGCCGCTTGGCGATATCGAGCGCGACGAGCGCCGAGTCCTTGTCAATATCGGACGGATCAGCGCTGTTGATACAATCAGCTACGGCCCTCGGCACGACAGCCAACGCCGTGCCAAACGTGTGGAGGGAGTCCATCGCCAGCTTCATGAAGTCCGCGTCGGAATACTGCTTGCCACCCAGGGGACCTTCTCGATACTCCAGTTCCTTGAGAGTGACCTGCATTCGGCGTCTGAGCTTTCCCAGCCCCCGAACTAACTCCTTGAACCCTTCAGAGAAGACAGCCTTCTCCTTCCCGACAGGGCCGATGTCTCCACTGTTCGCTTTGTGCGCCATCAATGTGCTCTCCCCTTCAGTCAGTGCTTATACAGCCCCTCAACCGCTTCCATCAGTCCCCGCAACGCCTCATTCAACGTCTGTTCCTGCGTCGTCGTCCCACGTGAATCCTTCTATCTTTAGTGGGTCGTGGTCTATGCCCAGCCTATCTAGCAGCGCGACGTAGTGCATCATGTACGCTCTCTCTCCTCTGAGGGTGCGCTGGATGGCAATGAAAGGGATCGTGTGCTTTGCCGTGCGCTCGAACACCGGCTTGTACTCACATGCAACTCTCCGCGCGGCCTCAATGCCTTGATGCACCGCAAGTGCCATAGTGTTCAAGCTGGCCAGAGTGAGTTCAACCACCTCCATGGCGTCAGCCTTGTAGGGCTCTTCGTGGTGGAAGATCTATGCTCCTAGGCTGCGGTTGAAGGAAGCGAGTTTCTGCGTGTCTGGCCCCAACTCGTGAGCGATCCGACGCAGGTCAATGTTGCCGCCATGCACGTATTGGGGGCCAAGGGGGTCCTTTACTGCGCTCATGAGCTGCACATCGAATCCATCATGGAGGTACCGCCGCAGCAGGTAGCTCCTGCGGTTGCTCATGACACTGTGAATCGCTATAAGCGCCTGGAAAGTGTGAGCGTCTTGGGTGGCTCTCCTCATCTCCCCCGTCTCGGAAGCTAGGTCCTGAGTCTCCTTTGCCAGCTTTGCGGTCTCAGACGCCAGGCGGCCAGTTGTCCAAGCGTACCACGTTATTACGGCCAAAGTCATGAGCAGTGCCCACGCCACCAACTCCTCGACCAGGCCAAGGTGACTGGACCCGCAGACACACAGAATGCCTGTCCCCGCAACGATGGCCAACACCACACGTGGTTTGAGCTGCGCCATTCATTCCTCCTACTGCGGCGGCTTGCACACAGAACACGGCGTGTATCCCTGCCGCTTCGCTTCTTGTAGCCATATCGGAATCCTGCTCTTGCTCAGGAATCGGCAGCCATCGCGGTGATACTTGGTGCCCGTCCGCGTGATGTAGACGGTCACGTCCCGTTGCTGCTGTCCAGGGAGAGGCCCTGCTTGATGCACGGTCTGGGGGCTTGCTGACGCCGATTGGTCCGTAATGTCCGGTGCCCAGAGTCCCTTCTCAGCTTCCCTGGCCCTGCGCTCGTAGAACCTGAAAGCCCCCATGTGCTGGAAGCGAAAATGAGTGTAGGCGCGGCCGTAGCCCTGTCTGACGATCTCCAGGTTGACGAACAGGCCGTCGGGCGCCCGATACAGGTAGGCCAGAGTCCGCCCGTAATCGTCCAGCCTATCGCCTCCAGGCCTATACTCCAGATAGACGGTCTCCCCTTTGAGCAGATTCGTGAGGAACTGACTCGCCTCTCGCCCGTATGCCTCGGCCGGCTTCTGCGGATCCACCGGCTCCGGCGCGTCCACTCCGATGAGACGGACGGTTGTCTCCTCGCCGCCGAGCATGAGGACGACCGTATCGCCGTCAACCACTCTTACGACCGGCGCGGCTGTAGCGTCCGAGAAGTCCGGTCTCGGCAGGCGGGGCGCATCCTGGGCGGAGACCGCGATACACAGCAAGGCCAACAGCAATAGGGCCGCACGACCGGCGTGGCGTATCATCCCCCACCCCTTCTTATGCTATCCCCTGATGCCCACGCCAGGATTATACTCCTTCGCGGCAGCGTGTCCAACAACGTTGTCGCCCCCGCGAACCCCCTCGCTCCAAGAGGGCCGACATGAATTCTCTATTACTCCGCCCCGCGCCCCTGCCGCCGGGAGAAGGCAAGGGTCAAGGTTTGCAAGACGCGAGATGGCTGTCCGGATTTGCCGCAAACCTCAGCCGCCTGGAAGGCGGCGCTACGATCTGCGAACACGTTGCGCGCGTTCGTAGCGCTGGCACGCCGAAGGCGCACAAGCATCCTTGCCGGCAAGTTCGTTCCTGACGGTGACACATCCGGGCCGGCGCGGACACGCGGATCGGGGGATTCCCTCTCCCCCCGGGAGAGGGTCAGGGTGAGGGTACCGGAAACCTGAGGACACTCGGCGACTCCCCTTTGGTCCTCGCGGGCCCTGCTCGCGGGCGGCGACTTCCTACGTGGAGCGGAGCTTGCGCAACGCCCCCTTCGGCGTGAGCGGCTTGCCCGACTTGCCGCGGACGTAGAGCTTCTCGGCCAGGCCTTCCATTATGAGCAGCGGACGCGTTCCTTCTGCTGCCAGCAGGACTGCCGAGATGCCATCGATGGGGACAAGCTCCCGCCGCCCGTTGCCCCGGGCAACGAGCCTGCCGACGATGTCGCCCTGCCCGCTCAGCAGTACGGCGGCCTCGATCCTCACACCCGCGCCCTTCAGCAGGTCGAGTGCGAATTCACTGCGGCGGCGCCAGGGCGTCACCTGACCGGAGACGACGACGATCAGCTCTTGCTCCCGGCGGTCAGGCCACGGCGGGGCAGGGATGGCAAGCGCATGCCCCGCATCGGTCTCGGCAACGAGCCGCAGCTTCTCCTCGGGCCCCATCGTGCTGTGCAGGCGCACGAGACCGACGAGCGCGCGTTGCGCCAGACACTCGCTGAGCGACCGTATCCGGCTCGCGGCCAGGCTCTTGAGGGAGGTGATGCCCTTCTTCGACCGGAGGCTTTTCCCAGGATGGGCAGAGATGATCTTCTCGCAGGTGCCCTTGATGATGAAGGCGGGGCGGGCCCTGGGCTTGGGTTCGCCGACCGTGCGGCGGAATCGGGGGTCCGCCCAGAGCGTGGCGAAGTTCCCGCACTTGCCCGCGTCCCCGAAGCGGTACCTCTCGATGAGGTCGAGGGCCTCCTCCCGCCTCCCCTGAGCAGCATAGGCGCTGGCCAAGTCGAAGGCCACCCGCTCATCCTCGGGGGCCAGTCGATGCGCGCGCTCGAGGTAGGGGACCGCCTTCTTGCTCTTGCCGTTGGGCCACTGGTAGTAGGCGCCCAGCACGCCGTCAGCCAGGGCCTCCAGCGGTGTCCCGTGCTTGGCCGAATGCCACTGGAGGAGCATATCCCGCCCGTTCGCGGCGTCCCTGACCCAGGGTGTCTCCCTCCCAAAGTCGGGGTAGGCTTCGCGAACTGCTTCGCGGGCACGTTCGCTGTCCGGATTCCGCTCCAGCGCTTTCAGCACGGCAGCGATGTTCCGGAACATCGCCCGCTTGCCCTTCGGCACGGTGCGCCACGCGCCGCCGGGCGACATGGGCTTGCCGTCGGCGCGCCGGGCGGCCCAGCCCTCGGCAAGCTCATCGTCGAGTGCAACCGGCGCCCCAGTCTGTACCGCGAACTGCGTGGCATCGCGCATGCCGTAGTCGGCCTCGACCGTTGAGGCCCGCTCAGCACCGTCCTTCAAATCCACCGTCACCTTCAGGTTCGGCAATGTCGACCACGCTAGCCCGACTCTCTCGACCTTGTGACCGAACCGCTCCAGGAGTTGGAGGAGGGCGGTGTGTAGGTCGGGCGGCTCGGGCGGCTCCCGGCCCGTGATGCTGCGCAAGACGACCTCCGCTTCGTAGTCGCCCATGGGGCCCCTGTACGATCGGCCCTTCGAGTCGACGAGCATCAGCGTCGTCTGCCCCTCAGTGCCCCCCTGCCAGATGCGCACGCGCTCCACGGTTACGACCACCTTGTCCGTGAACTCCTTGCCGGGACGGGACTTCTTCAGTTCGTCTGCCACCATGGCCACGAGCTCCTTTCGCAGCCGCTTCCGGGCATCGTGAAGGCGGCGCCTGATGGTGCCGGCGGGACACCCCGTGAAGCGACCTATGTCTGCGGTCGAGTAGCCGTCGATGTAGTACAGGGTCGCCGCTTCCCGGCTGGCTTCGGGCAAACGTCGAACGGCGGCCAGCACCTCGCCGCGCGTCTCGCGAAGTTCGGCCGCCTCATCCGGCGGCATCCCGGGCCGCTCCGGGGCAGGCAGAGACTCGTGGCGTCTCTTGCGCCGCAGGTCCCGCCGAATGCGCTTGCCGGCGGTGTTGACGGCGATGCGGTAAAGCCAGCCGGCAAAGCTCCCGGGCTCGTCCAGTTGGTGCAGCGACTCAAAGGCGGCCAGGAACGTCTCCTGGGCAATGTCTTCCGCGTCCGCAAAGCTCCCCAGCCTGCTGAACGCCACGCCGAACACGGCATCCTGGTAGCGCTCGACAAGGGCGCGGAAGCAGTCCGTCTCGCCCTCAAGAACGCGTCGCACCAATTCGGCATCTGGCTCTGCCATTCACTCGACCCTCACCACAATAGACCCCGCGCCCCGGCGGAACGTTCGCCCCGATCCCGGGGCTGGCTTGCGGCTGCCGCCGGACGCTGGCCAGCCGCGCCTCAACGAACACCATCATACCCCGCCCATTGGCGACAACGTCTGGCGCGCCAACACAGAACCTTTGGGTAGGCCCTTTCGTCTCCGTGGGGTAAGGGCACGGCGCGCCGTGCCCCTACGAGAACAGATGGGACCTGCCAGCACGGCGGACAGGCAATGGTGCCTCGGCAAGTCCACGATGTCACCAGGAGGTGACAACCAGCGAATCCGACACCGAAACTCCAGGCGCCCTCGGACGCGCGCTGCGGTCCGGTTCGCCCCGTCGCCTTGACATGACGTGGGCCACTTCACATATTGAAGGGACGCGCCATTGTAACGGGCCGCAACGTTCAGCAAGGGACAGCAGCATGGAGATACGCGAACTCGGCAACACCGGAATGCGCGTGGCAAGGGTCGGCTTCGGCGGGATGACAATCCCCCGCGTGGACGTCGACCAGGCAGTGGCCACGCTCAACCGGGCGCTGGACCTGGGGGTCAACTTCGTCGACACGGCCCGCACATACGGCATGGGCGATGTGATGCAAGAGCGCCGGAGCGAGGTCTACCTGAGCTCCCGCTCGCCCGATCCGGACTACGACGGCATGTGGAGGTCCATCGACGCCAGTCTGCAGGCGCTGCGCACGGATTACATCGACCTCTACGAGGGGCACGACGTCTCGACGCAGGCCAAGCACAGGCAACTGATGGCTTCCGACGGCGGCCTGAAGGCGCTGCAGGAGGCCAAGGACGAAGGGCTGATCCGGCACATCGGCTTCACCGGCCACAACTGGGAGCTCATCAAGGAGATGATCCGCAGCGACGAGTTCGAGGCCGGCCTGATCACCTACAACCTCGCGAACCGCACCGTCGAGAACGAAGTGCTCGACCTGGCCGAAGAGCACGGCGTCGGCCCGTTCGTCATGAAGGTCTTCGGGAACGGGCGCCTGTTCAGGCTGACGCCGCCGCAGGAGGACCGGACGCCGACGGTGGAGGAATGCCTCCGCTTTGCGCTGTCCAACCGGCGTTTGCCCCTGATACTGACGGGCGTCAAATCGCCCGAGGAGATCGAGCAGAACGTAACCATCGCCGAGAGCTACAGGCCCCTGAGCGCGGAGGAGGACCGCGACCTGAGGGACTTCGGCGAGCGGCTCGGGAGGGGCTACTGTTTCGGCTGCGAGTACTGCCTGCCCTGCCCTCAGGAGATCGACATCCCGGGCATACTCCAGCTTTTCGACTTTCAGGAGCGCATAAGCTGGGAGTGGCCGCAGGGGCGGAAGGCTTACGCCGAGTTCGAGGCGACCATCGAAGACTGCGCCGACTGCGGCCAGTGCGAGGAGCGCTGCCCGCAGGACCTGCCGGTCAGGGAACGTCTGAGGGCCGCCCACAGGAGGCTGGGCCGGAAGGCCTGACGGCCTGAACGGGCCTGGAGGGCCGCCAGCCCTAAGAGGGCGGCACATGCAATGCCGGACGAGATACGCGAATGCAGGTTCGGCCGGAGGTGCTTCCTGAAGCTCTCGGCGGCTCTTGGCCTGTCCGGGCTCTCATCGGAGGTGTTCGGAATGATACCATCTGACTACCGGGAGCCGCCGGTCACCGACGAACTGCGGCGCACGGCGCTCGAGGGCCGACTGCCGCGGCGACCACTCGGAGGGACCGGCGAAGAGCTCACGATTCTGGGCTTCGGAGGCTTTCACCTGCTGGAGGTCTCAGAGCGCGAAGCTGAGGGGCTCCTCAACCTCTACCTGGACGCGGGCGGGAACTTCATCGAGACCGCCATCGCGTACGGCGACGGCGACTCGGAGCGCAAGATAGGTCGCGTGATGGGGAGCCGGCGCGAGGAGTGCTTCCTCAGCACGAAGTCCTACAGCAGGGACCGCAAGGGAGCCGCGCAGAGCATCGACCGAAGCCTCCGGCACCTGAACACCGAGCACGTGGACAACCTGTTCATCCACTGCATCAGCACGGACGAGGAGCTGGACAAGATCATGTCCGACGACGGCGCCCTGCGGGCGGCGGAGGACGCCAGGGACGCCGGCAAGGTCCGATTCATCTCCATGACCAGCCACTTCCCCCCGGTCCTGCTGAAGGCGGTCAAGGCCTATCCGTTCGACGCCATCATGGAGTACGTCAACTACTACGATTACTTCAACTTCCCCATGGTCTACGACGAGATCATGCCGGCGTGCGTCGAACGGGGCGTCGGCGTGATCTGCATGAAACCGCTCGCCGACGGGCTGCTTCACCGCCCGGAGTCCGCGGCAAAGGCGTTCCGATGGGTCTGGAGCATGGACGAGGTGACGTCGGCCGTCACGGGCAACAACACCGAGTATCAGTTGGCCTCGAACCTGGCGCTCGCGAAGAGTTACAAGCCGATGACCGATGAGGAGAAGCAGGAGCTCTACCTGGGCGCCCCGGAGCTGGGCAACTACGTCTGCCGCCGCTGCGGCAAATGCATGCCGAATCGGGCGGGGCTCGACATCCCGGGGATCTTCCGGCTGGAGGGCTACCTGGACCGGCAGATGATGCCCGGGCCCGTTATGACGCTCCCGGACGCCGACCTTCGCGCGGGGCTGAACGGCTGGTTCAACAACGGCGATTACGCGCGCGCCGCATACGCCCCCATGGCCGACAAGGTGACGGACGAGACCGACTGCTCCGACGTGGAGCCGCTCTGCCCGTACGGCCTGCCCATAACGGCCAAGCTCAGGTGGGCGACCCAGAAACTGTACGCCTGACCCCAGCGGCTCCCCGCGCGTCCGGCGAAGCCGCTCCTCACGCCCCGTCGATCAGCCGCTTCATGTACTCGGCCGCCATCCGGCTCTGCTCGTCCACCTTCCCCACGCCGGCGGGATCGTGCTTGTCGTCCAGGCAGGGATGGCAGAACTCGTAGCAGACGTAACCGTCGTAGCCGATCTCTTTGAGAGCCTCCACGAACGCCGGATAGGCCACGTTCTCGTTGAGCTGAGCCTGCCCCTGCTCGTCCCTGTGGAACTCGCCGCCGAAGTGCGAGTGGACCTGTAGCTCGCCCGTATCCCGCACGGCCTGCGCCACGTATCCGGGCTCGCCGGCTCGGGGCCTCAGCAGCGGGCAATCCAGGCAGGCCTTCAGCGCCGGCGAGTCCACTTCCCGGATGAAGGCCAGCATGTCCGTATACCGTTCGATGATGGGCTCGTGGTTCTGGAGAGCCAGCGTGACGCCGGCCTGCTCCGCGAACCCGGCCGCCTCGCGCAGCGTCTCCCGCACGAACCGCCACTTCTCCAGGTGCGTCGTGTCCGGGTGGTGGGCCTGGACGTAGCGGCGCGTCATGTCGTAGGTTCCGATGCCGTCCCTGAGCGTGACGCCGGGCCAGGCAGCGAAGACCCTGAGGATCCGGGCGCCCAGGGCGCGCGCCAGTTCGATCTGCCCTTTGACGAAGTACAGCTCTGCCTCCCGTCGCTCCAGCACGGGCGAGCCGAAGTCGTTGTAGGACGCGCATGCGGCCAGTTCTACGCCCTGGCGGTCGAGCTCCTTCCTGATCCGCTCGCAGCCCTTCTCGTCGAGGTCGAGGGGGCTGGCGTGAGGGCGCTTCAAGCCCAGCTCCACGCCCTGGAAGCCCAGGTCCTTCGCCCTGGAGATCAGCTCCTCGACGGTCAATGGCGCGCCGCCGTACCACAGCCCGCTGTAAGTCACGGAGTAGAGTCCCACTTTCATGCCACAATCACTCCTTTCAGGCATAAAGGACCGCATACAAGCGCAGCACGCGCCGATGGTAACCGCGCAGCCGGCCGGGCACAACCGCCTGGCGAGCTCGTCGCCACTTTGCCTGCCTCTTCGTCACTTGCCACTTGTCACTTGTAACTGGCGCACTCAGCGCCCGGCCGCTTACCTTTGACACTGCACGGCGCTCCATGTACTCTATGCCGTTCGTCTTGGGGGAGCTCGTTTCCAGCGAGCCCCATCCGCAAGCAAGGCTCCGGATTTCTGCCCACCGGATCCCCTTTGGCCAAGCCAAAGTCCTGAAGGAGGACCCCTGATGCTTGCCGCACTGCTTCCCGAAGCCGGAAAGCTGGACATGGTCATGCAGTTTGTGCCCTGGCTCGGCGTGGTCGGGCTGGGCATCGCCGTGGCGACGTACTTCTCGGTGCTGAAGCATTCACCGGGCGACGAGACGATGCGGGCCATCGCCGAGAAGGTCCACAGCGGGGCGATGATCTTTCTGAAGCGCGAGTACAGCATCATAGCGATCTTCATGATCGTGGTGTTCGTTGCCCTGCTCTTTGCGCCGGGGCTCGGCATATGGACGGCGTCGGCTTACCTTGCAGGGGCGCTTGCATCCATGCTGGCCGGGTGGCTGGGCATGCAGGCGGCCACTCGCGCGGGCTCGCGCGCCTGCCAGGCAGCCAAAGACGGCGGCACGCCGCTGGCCCTTGCCGTCGCCTTCAAAGGCGGCTCGGTGATGGGCATCGCGGTCGCCGCGCTTGGGCTGACCGGGCTCGGATTCTTCTACCTCCTGACCAAGAGCAGGGGCACGGAAGCCCCGCTGATCATCAACGGCTTCGCGATGGGCGCGTCCAGCATCGCCCTGTTCGCGCGCGTGGGCGGCGGCATCTATACCAAGAGCGCTGACATCGGCGCCGACCTCGTGGGCAAGGTGGAAGCCGGCATCCCCGAGGACGATCCCCGCAACCCGGGCGTGATCGCCGATAACGTCGGCGATAACGTGGGCGACACGGCCGGCATGGGCGCCGACCTGTTCGAATCCTACGTTGGCTCCGTAGTAGCGGCGATGGCGATCAGCGCCACGCTGGCCCATCCCATCACGCACATGTGCCTGCCCATCGTGCTGATCGCCGGCGGCCTGGTCGCGTCGCTGATCGGCATCGCTTCCATGAGCGTGCTGAAGCGCACGTCGCCCCAGTCGGCCCTGCGCAACGCCACCTACGTGAGTGGGCTGCTTTTCATCGCCGGCGCGGCGTTTGTCACGCACCGGCTCGGGCTGTTCCATACGTTCTGGGCGATCCTGGCGGGGATGTTCGCCGGCGTGCTGATTGGCGTAGAGAGCGAGTACTTCACCTCCGGTCCGCCGATTCGGAAGATCGCCCACGCCAGCGAGCAAGGTGCCGCACCGACGATCATCACCGGCCTCGCGGTGGGCTTCAAGAGCGCCGTGTTCCCCGTCATCACCCTCGCTGCAGCGATAGCGGCGGCCTACGCGGCGGCCGAGCTCTACGGCATCGCCATTGCAGCCGTCGGAATGCTGGCGACCATCGGCATCGTCATGTCGACGGATTCGTACGGCCCGATCGCCGACAACGCCGGCGGCATGGCGGAGATGAGCGGCGCGGGCCCCGAGATCCGCAAGATCACCGACCGACTGGACGCCCTGGGCAACACCACGGCCGCCATCGGCAAGGGCTTTGCCATCGGCTCGGCCGCCTTGACGGCCCTCGCCCTGTTCAGCGCCTACGGTAGCACGATCAGCCAGAGCATCCCGGACTTCGCCCTGAACCTGACCAACCCCAGGGTCGTCATCGGCCTGCTGCTCGGCGCCATGATGCCGTTCCTGATCGCTGCTCTGACGATGGAGGCCGTCGGTCGCGCCGCCGGTAAGATGGTCGAGGAGATCCGCAGGCAATTCCGCGAGATCAAGGGCCTGCTGGAAGGCACGGCAGAGCCGGAGACGGATCGCTGCATCGACATCGTCACCCGCTCCGCCCTGCGCGAAATGATCGTGCCGGGCGTCTCCGCCCTGGCCGTCCCGCTCATCATGGGCTTCCTGATCGGCCCGGAAGCCCTGGGCGGGTTCCTGGCCGGCGCCACCGCGGCCGGCGTCCTGTTGGGCGTGGCCATGTCTAACGGCGGCGGCGCCTGGGACAACGCCAAGAAGTGGATCGAGGAAGGCAACCTGGGCGGCAAAGGCTCGGATGCCCACAAGGCGGCCGTCGTCGGCGACACCGTGGGAGACCCCTTCAAGGATACCTCCGGCCCTTCCATGAACATCCTCATCA
>CAZSET010000032.1:0-16556 GCA_964605915.1 uncultured candidatus Brocadiaceae bacterium
CGGCCAGTGAGGCGTTCATCCAAGGGACTTGGATTCCCGCGACCCGGGAATTGCTGCCTGTCCGGCGTTGGCGCGCGGCCGCACGGGGCGGTATGATGCCGCACCGTTCCGGGGAGCGGACGCCGGAGCGAAATGTGCCGGATGCTCTGAGGGGGTTGCGCGATGCGTGGAAACTCTGAGAAGGGCGCCGCTGCAATGACGATCCTGATTGGACTGATATGCTGCGCGATGCAGGGCGCGGCCGGCCAGCAGGACGCGGCGCTGCCTGCAGGCGTGCGGGCGGTATGGGACATCGAGAAGGCCTACCGCGAGTCTACGCCGACGCGCGAGCGCGTCTGCATCAACGGCCTGTGGCGATTCAAGCCGGCCCGAAGCGCCAACGAGCCGATCCCCGGCGGCGGTTGGGGCTACGTCAAGGTGCCCGGGGCCTGGCCGCGCGGCAGCAGTTACGACAAGCAGCGGCTCTACCTGCATCCGAGCTGGCAGGAGCAGAGCCTGGCCGAGATCAACCAGGCCTGGCACCAACGCGAGATCACCATGCCGGCCGCCTGGGCGGGCCGGCGCATCGTCGTCTCCACGGAGTATCTGAACTCCTACGCCGCCGTCTATGTCGATGGCCGGAAGATGGGCGAGATGCGCTTCCCCTGGGGAGAGGTGGACATCACCTCCGCCTGCCGACCGGGCGGCAAGCACGTCCTCACGCTGTACGTTGCCGCCATACCGCTCAAAGAGGTGCTCGTCCTGTACAATCAGACCGGTCAATCGCAGCAGGTGAAGGGGAGCGTCGCGGCGCGGGGCCTCTGCGGCGACGTCTTCCTGTCGGCCATGCCGCAGGGCGGCCGCGTGACGGACGTGAAGGTCGAGACCTCGGTGCGCAAAGGGGAGCTCACGCTGGACGTGGCCCTGTCCGACCTCGCGCCCGGCAAGGACTACGGCCTGCGCGCGCTAGTCAAGCAGGACGGTGAGACGGTGAAGGAAATGCAAAGCGGCACCGTCCGGGCGACTGAGCTTGAGGGAAGCCGCTGCGTCTTCACCACCGCGTGGAAGCCCGACAAGCTGTGGGACACGCACACGCCGCAGAACATGCAGGTGCTGGAGCTATCGCTCCTGGACGCGAACGGTGAGGTGCTGGATGCCTATCGGCCCGTTAGGTTCGGCTTCCGCGAGTTCTGGATCGACGGGCGGGACTTCCGCCTGAACGGCTCGCGCATCTTCCTGTTCGTGCTGCCGTTGGAGAACGCCAGGACCGATCGCATGGGCGTCGCCGAGGCCAGTTACCAGGGAGCGCGCGAGACGATGCTCCGGCTCAAGAGCGTCGGCGTCAACGCGGTCTATCCCCACAATTACAACTGCCAGCCCGGCGTGCACGTGGGCATGGAGCAGATATTCCGGGCCGCCGACGACGTGGGAATGCTCGTCGCGCTCTTCCAGCCCCACGCCCGGAGCTTCGATTGGGAGGCAGAGGACGCGGACGAAGCGAACGGCTATGCCCAGCTTGCCGAGTTCTACGTGCGCATGGCCCAGAACCATCCGTCCATCGTCATGTACGCGATGAACGCCAACATGATGGGCTACTCCGACGCGGCCAATCCCCACCACACCGACGGCCTCCACAACCGCATGGGCGAGGTGGGGCCGCGCGACGACGAGCGCGCCGTGCTGGGCAGGCGCACCGAGGCGATCGTGCAGCGGTTCGACACGACCCGGCCCATCTACCACCACTCGTCGGGCAACCTGAGCCAGATGTTCACGGAGAACCACTACATCAACTTCGTGCCCATCCAGGAACGCTCCGACTGGTTCGAGCACTGGGCGAAAGAGGGTGTCAAGCCGCTGTTCCTGACCGAATACGGGGCTCCCTCCTCGCTGAGCTGGACGATGCACCGGGGGTACCCGACCGGCAAGATCGAGGGCCGGTCCGTCTACGGCAACAGCAGCCTCATGTACCAGTTCTGCACCGCCGAGTGGGGCGCGCAGTTCCGCGGCGACGCCGCCTTCGACCTGACCGAGCCGGAGAAGCGCAACATGCGCTACGAGGCGAAGAACTGGCGGATCGGCCGCCCCTGGAAGCGCTGGGATTACCCCTTCATGATGACTGCTGCCCCCCTGGGCATCCCGAACCTGAGCGACGTGAAGGCGGACTACATCACCGACAACTGGCGCGCCTACCGGACCTGGGGCGTGTCGGCGTTCAACATATGGAGCCAGAGCAGCCTCTTCGCGTTGCGTGAGGGCGCCGACCGGAGCCGCGTGGAGTTCGAGACCGACTGGGATGCGCTGCAGCGCCCGGGCTTCAGCCCCGATTTCATCGACGACCGCCGCGAGTCATTCGAGGCCGCCTACAAGCGCGAGGATTGGATACCGGTCAGCTTCGGCGAGGCCTTCCTGCGCAACAACCGGCCGCTGCTGGCCTACGTCGGCGGCGAACCGGGCGACTTCAGCAGCAAGGACCACAACTTCCTGGCCGGCCAGACCGTGCGGAAGCAAATCATCGTCATCAATAACTCGCGTGAGCCCGTCGCCGCCGACTGCTCATGGTCGCTGGCCCTGCCGCAGCCCCTGAGCGGGACCGAGAAGGTCAGCGTCGAGACGGGCGAGCAGGCCCGCGTCCCGCTTGCCCTGGCGCTGCCGCGTGCGCTCCCGCCGGGCGAGTACACGCTGACCATGCGCGCGGAGTTCGACACGGGCGAGACGCAGGAGGATGCGTTCGCCGTGCACGTCTTGGCCCCGGCGTCGCCCGTCGAACGCCTTCGGAGGGTGGCCCTCTTCGACCCGAAGGGCGAGACGGGCAACATGCTGCGAGACCTCGGCGTGGAGTTCGCAACCGTGGGCGCCGAGGCGGACCTGTCCCCGCATGACGTGCTGATCGTGGGCAAGGGCGCGCTGACGCTCGACGGCCCGGCGCCCGACGTCGCGCGCGTGCGCGACGGGCTGAAGATGCTTGTCTTCGAGCAGCAAACGAAGGTGCTGGAGAGGCGGCTCGGCTTCCGCGTGCAGGAATACGGGCTCCGGCGCGTCTTCAAGCGCGTGCCGGACCATCCCGTCCTGGCCGGGCTCGAGAACGCGAACCTGCGCGACTGGCGCGGCGAGGCTACAACGGTGCCGCTCGGCCTGGACTACAAGTTCATCCGCTGGGAATACCCCCTGCAGAAGTGGTGCGGCCTGACCGTCACGCGCCCCTGGCGGTCGAGCTGGCGCGGCAACGTGGCAACGGCGCTGATCGAGAAGCCCGCGTGCGGCGACTTCCTGCCCATCGTGGACGGCGGCTTCGGCCTCCAGTACAGCCCGCTGATGGAGTGGCGCGAGGGGGAGGGCATCGTGCTCTTCTGCCAGATGGACGTGACGGGCCGCACCGAAGAAGACCCCGCCGCGCAGCGGCTGGTCAGCAACCTGCTGAGCCACATGGGCACCTGCGAGCCGGGGCCACGGCGGAAGGTGCTTTACGCCAGCGAGCCGGCGGGGAAAGCGCACCTGGAGAAGGCGGGCCTCGATCCCGCTCCGTACGAAGGCGGCAGGCCGACGCTCCGCCAAATCCTGGTCATCGGACCCGGCGCAGCGGCCCAACTGGCCCCCCACAAGGTCGCGATCGCCGCGTGGCTGACTGACGGCGGGCAGGCGCTGGCCATCGGCCTGACCGAGGCCGAGGCCAACGCCGTGCTGCCGGTCAACGTGAAGATGACGCAGGCCGAGCACATCAACGCGTACTTCGAGACCGCAGGCAGGGGCTCGCCCCTGGCGGGCGTGGGGCCGCCCGACGTCCACAACCGCGATCCGCGCGAGATCAGCCTCGTGACCGGAGGCGCAACGCCGGTCGGAGACGGCGTGCTCGCCGTGGCGAACGACGGCCGCCTGGTCTTCTGCCAGCTCGTGCCCTGGCAATTCGAATATGAGAACCAGCTCAACCTGAAGATGCCGTTCCGGCGCACGGCCTTCCTTGTCTCGCGCGTGCTGGCCAACATGGGCGCCGTCAGCCGCACGCCGCTGTTGGCGAATTTCGCGTCCCCCGTGCAGGGCGAGGAGGAGACGCGCTGGCTCGACGGCCTTTACCTGGACGTGCCCGTCGAACTGGACGATCCCTACCGCTTCTTCATCTGGTAAGGACGGGCCGACCCCCGGCCGTCCGGCCCGCTTCAAACACCCTCTGTCGCCCGTCAGATCACCAGCGGGTCGAACTCCTCGAACCGGTAACCGAAGCCCGACCCGCGCAGGCTGGAGGTGTCCAGCCGGCCATCGTGCGCGCGGAAGATGCCGGGGTGAACCTGCTCGCCGCGCCGCGAGGCAGCCGGGCAGAACTGCCGCGCGTTCGCCTCCACTCCCATGATCGGCCGAATGCGCGCCGCCAGCCCGACGGACTGGATCAGGCCCAGATCGGTCAGCGTCAGGTCCTGCACGCTATAGGGCACGCCGGCCTCGGTGGCCTTCGCCAGCATCAGGAGCGAATTCGACTGCCCCTTGCACGTCTTCAAGGCCACGCCCGTGTAGCCCTGGCGCAGCGCCTCGTCCATGGCTTCGAGCCCGCTGAGGGCCTCGTCGGCCAGGACGGGTTTCAGTTCCGCCGCGCGCGTCACCTCCAGCGGACGCTCGAAGAGCCAGCGCGTCGTCGGCTGCTCGATGTAGAGGATTGCGTCGTAGGCCTCGGGCGAGCGTTCCTTGACTCCATTGAGGTAATCGATGACGTACTCCACGTCCTCGCACATCTCGTTGGCGTCGGAGGTCAGGTAGACCTCGTCCTTGCCCGCTTCGGCCAGGGCCTCGCGGACGACGCGGTAGACGGCGACGGTGCGGTCCACGTCCCACTCCAGGTCGTTGCCGCGCATCTTCACCTTGTGGCAGAAGACGCCGTCGCGCTTTACCCAGGCGGCCAGGTCGGTCGGGTATTCGTCCTGCGGGTCGTCGGGCCCCACGTCAGCCGGAGTGAGGGGGTCGTACCCGCCCACCAGGTGGAAGACGGGCAACGTCCCGTCGTAGCGCGGCTTGACGTAGTCCGCCGGGTACTTGCTTTTGAACTGCGGCCCGAGGTAGCGGCCCAGGTCCCAGCTCAGGTGCTCGGGCCCCAACGTGGCGTAGGCGTCCAGGCCCAACGCGTTCCCGAAGGCGTCGTGCAGGGCGGCGTCGAAGGGCGCGCCGACGACCAGCGCGCACATGCGGGGCATGGCCTCGCCGGGCGCGTACTGCTCGATCATCTCGTCCGCCAGCTCCAGCAGCAGGGGCTCGGTCTCGAGCGCGTGCTCCATCGGATGGCCGTAGTCCTCGCGCTTGCGCAGCTCCCCGCCGTAGCGGATCGCCAGGTTGCGCATGAAGTCCGTGACCATGAAGGAGGGCACGACCTGCGAAGGCCAGCTCCAGGATGAGCCCAGCACCATGGACCCGCGTCCGACGGCGCGGCGGCCATCGCGCGTCTCGACCAGCGCAGTCACGTACAGGTCCGCCGTCGAGCGGGCGCCCGGCCCCTTCACGGAGCCGCCGAACTTGAGCGTGGCGCGGTACGACTTATAGGAAAAGCCCACCTCCAGGTCCAGGATGCGGATGTCAGTCGCCAATGTCTTCATGGTCGTTCAACCTTTCCGTATCTAGGCGTCAGCCCAACTGCGGACCTCCAACGAGCCGTCGACCACGCCGCCCTCGCCATCCGGCAGGTCGGCCCATTCCTCGTCCCCGATGGCTTCGGACGCCACCAGCAGCATCGGCGGGGCGGCGCTCTCCGGTTGCAGCCACTTCAGTGGGTTGCCGTTTCGGTAGAAGTAGAGCTGCAAGCCGTCCGAGAGGAGGAAGCTCGTGCCCACCTTGCCCTGCACCTGCGGGGCGACGTCCGCCAGGCACTGGCAGACGGTGGGCGGCGCTATGCGGCGGTAGTCGGCGCAGGCCTCGCGCAGCGCCGTCAGGATCAGGCAGAAGAGCAGCTCGCTGTCCGTCTCACCCGTCGGCTGCACCTCGGGCGCGACCCCCGCGAGCAGCTCTGTGGCGTTCAAGATCGTGCCGTTGTGGGCGAAGGCCCACCCGCGGCGCAGGAAGGGGTGCGTGTTCACCAGCGTGTGCGCACCACGGGATGCATTCCTGATGTGCGCGACGAATGCCTTCCCCCGGCCCGCGCGTGCACGGCGGACGAACTGCTCGTCCTCGTGTGCGGCCTTGGGCGCGCGGGCGAGCGTCCAGGCGCCGGCCTCGAATGAAGCGATGCCCCAGCCGTGCGGATGCTTGGGCGCCTGGTCACGCAGGGCGTTGCGGGCGTCGACCAGCCAGTAGCCCAGTTCGCGCTCGCTACTACTGATCATCCCCAAGAGGCGACACATCGGCGGCGCCCTCCCGTGTTGCGGCATCCTGCACGGCCCGAATGGACAGTCGTGCAGCATACCGACGGCGGCCGCGCTGTCAAGCGCAGGGCGGCCGTTACCTGCGACACGATCCGGGTGCGCGTATAATGGCGCGATCATTGCGGATCGGCAACACGGCAGGGGGCGGTAGATGCCCGGCCGCCCGGTCTGCCAGGCACCATGCGGGTGGAGGAGTGCGAGATGGACGATTGCGACGTCCTGGTGATCGGCGGCGGAACGGCCGGCACGGTCGCCGCCATCCAGAGCGGCCGGGCCGGCGCCCGCACGCTGCTGATCGAGAAGAACGGGATGCTCGGCGGCACGATGACCGTGGGCGGGGTCAACAACCCCGGGCTCTTCTACGCATGGGGCCGGCAGGTCATCGCCGGCATCGGATGGGAGCTCGTGACCGCCACGCTCGCCGAGACGGGCGGCGCGTTTCCTGATTTCAGCAACACGGCGCTGCCGCACTGGCGCCATCACGTCCGCATCGACAAAGCCATCTTCGCCGCGCTCGCCGACCGGGCCGCGCTGGGTGCCGGCGTGGAGCTGCTGCTGCACGCCATGATCGCCGGGGCCGTGTGGGACGGCGAGGGCTGGGACGTGACGCTCTGCACGAAGAGCGGCCTGAAGCCCGCCCGCTGCCGCGTGCTGGTGGACTGCACGGGCGACGCGAACGCCGTCTCGCTGGCCGGCTTCGAGGTCGTCCAGCCGGACGAGTGCCAGCCCGGCACCCTCTTCGTTCGCGTGGGTGGCTACGACCTAAGCGCCCTGGATCTGGAGCGGATATCGGACGCGTTCAAGGAGGCCGTGCGCGGGGGCCTCGTGCGCGAGAGCGACCTGTGGCACGGCCTGGAGGCCGCGCCGGGCTTCCTGCGCGGCCACGGCGGCAATTGCAATCACGTCATCCGCATCCGCGCGGCCACCAGCGAGGACCGCACCCAGGCGGAACTGGAAGCCCGGCGCCTGCTGCTGCGCGTCTACCGTCTCTTCCGCGCCCAGCCGGGGCTCGAAGGCCTGCGCATTGAGGAGGTCTCCCCCGAGTGCGGCATCCGCGAGAGCGTCACCATCAAAGGCAAGAAAACGATCACCGTCGAGGACTACGTCGGCGGCCGCGTCTGGGACGACGCCGTCTGCTACAGCTTCTACCCCATCGACCTGCACAAGGAGGTCGGCGGCGAAGGGCGCCGGCTTGACGAGGGCATCGTGCCCACCATCCCGCGCGGCGCCATGCTGCCCGAGGGCAGCCGCAACCTGGTGGCGGCAGGGCGCTGCATCAGCGGCGACCGGCTGGCGCACTCGGCCTACCGCGTCGAGGCCACCTGCATGGCCACCGGCCAGGCGGCCGGCGCCATGGCCGCACTGGCGGCGCAGCGCGGCGTCGACGTGGAGGACCTGCCCATCGGAGACGTGCATGACCTGCTCCGGGCGCATGGGGCCATCGTGCCTGAGCTGCGCGGGACCTGAGGGCGCGGCGTCCCGCCGGTTGCAATGCCGCATAACATCCGCAGGGCCGTTGAACCCCCGAGGAGACGCAACATGCCCGACCGAAGCAAGCAACCGAACTTCCTGTTCATCATCACCGATCAGCAGCGCGCCGACACGCTGGGCGCCCACGGCTCCACGCTCGGAGCCACGCCCAACCTGGACCGCATGGCGGCGGAAGGCGTGACGTTCGAGCGCGGCTACTGCAACAATCCGCTCTGCATGCCTTCGCGCGCCACCATCCTGACCGGGCGCTGCCCCAGTTCGACCGGCGTCCGCACGAACGGCTGCATCGCGCACGATGGCCTGCCGATCCTGCCGATGCTGCTGAAGGAGGCCGGCTACCACACGGGCGCGCGCGGCAAGATCCACTACCACCCCGCTGGCGGCGTGACCGACGAATACTGGCCCGAGAACCGGCGGCTCGCCGCCTCCGACGCGGACCTGACGCGCCCCTACCTGGGCTTCGACACCATCGCACTGGCCTGCGGACACGGCGACGTGGCCCCCGGACTCCACTCGCGCCGGCTTCAGCAGGAGCACCCCGACGTCTACGCCCTGCGCGGCCCGCAGCACGCGCTCGAAGCGCCCGACCCCTGGCTGCTGACCGCCGACAAGATAGCGACCTACAAGACCGCCATCCCCGAGGAGCTCTACCCCACCACGTGGGTCGTCGACCGGACGATCGAGATGATCGAGCAGATCGGGGAGCCCTTCTTCGCCTGGTGCGGCATAAACGACCCGCACCATCCGTTCAAGCCGCCCGGCCGCTACTGGGGGATGTTCAATCCCGAGGACATGCCCCTGCCCCCGCGCCGCGAGGGCGAGCTGGACGGCAAGCCCCCTCACATCCGCGCTTTCTACGAGGGCGATTACGAGGACAAAGACACCGACGGCTTCCTGTACGGCTGCAAGAACGTGACCGACGAGCGCCTGCGCCTGATCCGGGCCGCCTACTACGGCATGGTCGCGATGATCGACGGCGGCGTCGGGCGGCTGCTCGACGCGCTCCGAGCGCGCGGCGTCGAGCAGGACACGGTCGTCATCTTCGTATCCGACCACGGCGAGATGCTCGGCGACCACCATCTGATCCTGAAGGGCCCCATGCACTACGAGGGTCTTCAGCGGGTGCCGTTCCTGCTGCGCTGGCCCGGCCACTTCCCGGACGGGCACCGCGTCCGCGGCGTGGCGGGGCTGATGGACCTGTTCCCGACCATACTGGAGCTGGCCGGCGTGCCCGTGCCCGAGGGCACGCAGGGGCGTTCGCTCGTCGAGCAGGTCATGGGGCGCTCCGCGCGCGCACATGACGAAGTCTACGTCGAGGACGACGTGGACGCCCTCGGGCTGCGGCTGCGGACGGTCGTGACGGAGCGCTGGAAGTGCACGGCCTACGCCGGCGAGGACTACGGAGAGATCTACGACCTGAAGAACGACCCGAACGAGTTCGAGAACCTGTGGGACAGCGGCCCGCCCGGGGTCAAGCGGGAGCTGCTCGGCCGCCTGCTGGACATCGTCATGCGCCACCAGGACTGGCTGCCGCCCAAGACGTCCCACGCGTGAGCGCTGGCGGGAGGGCGCCAGGCCTACGCATTGCCGGCGAAGAGACGCTTTGCGCCTGCAGACGAGCCGTGACAAGTGAGAGCATCAGCCATCAGGAGGAAGAGAGTGAAACTGTACATTCAGGCCGACATCGAAGGCATCGCAGGAATGGCTGCCTGGGAGGACCGGAAGGACCAGTCGCCGGAAAACCTCCACCGCCGCCTGCGGCTGCGGAAGCTCTACACCGCGGAGGTCAACGCAGCGGCGCAGGGCGCGTTCGAGGGCGGCGCCGAGGCCGTCACCATCTGGGATTCGCACGGGGCCGGCAACAGCATCGTCGTCGAGGAGCTGGACAGGCGCGTGGAGCTGATCACGGGCGACTACCACCGCGCGCCGTGGCTGCCGTTCTTCGAGGACGGATACGACGCCGGCATGTATCTGTGCGCGCACGCCATGGCGGGCACGCCGTTCGCCTGCCTGCCGCACACGCGCGTCGTTCTCAACGGCAAGGCCTACGGGGAGGCGGGCATGTTCATCGTCCAGTTGGCGGCGTGCGGCAAGCCCACTGTCATGGTATCCGGGGACCGGGCTGCCGTGGACGAGGCGCTCGGGCTCGTGCCGGCAATGGCGAGCGTGGTCACGAAGAAGGCGCTCGGGCCGTATCTGGTCAAGACGCGCACGCCCGACGCCGTCCGCGAGGAGATGCATGAGAAGGCGCGGGACGCCGTGAAGACATGGCGCGACGTGCCCGTGTATGACATCTCGCCGCCCTACGCCTTCACCTACACGAGGGAGGGCGTCGAGCAGGAGTACGTGGGGAAGTCGGACGACCTCGTCGACGTCTACCGCCGCTACGTCAACACGGTTTACGGGTTGGAGGGGGGCAACCAATCCACGGGCAGGGAATGGCTCGATCAATACCTGCCGGACGAGTACAAGCAGAAGCTGACGTGACGTGAGCGGGGCGAGGGAGATAGGCTGCCGAACGCGGCAAGCCGAGATTCCTCGTCGTCCCGTCCCTCCGGGACGGGGTCCTCGGAATGACCTGCAATAGGGAACCGACGAGCGTTCCGGGAGCTCACACCCCGCGCCAGCCAGGTGTCATCCCTGCCGGGACTTACGGCGGCGGCAACTGGACCCGAGGGCGACGACGAGGACGAGCACGACGACGCGAGTAATCACGCTTCCCTCCGTGCCGCATGACCCGTTCGATTGGCCCTGTCGTCGCCGTCAGCCGTGGCCGGCCAAGCCCCGCAAGGGGCGACATAACCGTAGCCCCGGGCGTCAGCCCGGGGGATCGGGCGCGGCCAACCCACCCTCAGCCCCCTCGCACGGCGGGGCGGGGCTTATCGCTTCCGCCGGGGGCGGTCCGCTTCGCGGCCGGGGCGCGAGCGCCGCTTGGCCCCTTCGAAGACGCTCTTGTCCTCCCCGGGCGCCGGCGCCTCGGGTTCACCCGCAGCCTCGTCTGCGGATGTTGCGAGCGCCCGGCGGGCCCTGGCCCGGAGCCGGCGCAGGCTGCCCCTCAGCCGCCCGAGGCCCGCGCGTGCGACTGTGCCCGCCTTGACGTAGCCGGTCGCCGCGAACCGGGGGATGAGGTATCGCCAGATGTGCTTCCGGGTGGCGATGTCGCAGAGCACGAGCATCAGCACCATCAGAGCCAGGATGGGCGCGGCGCTGACGGCCTGGGCTCGCGGCCCGAGCGTTGCCTCCAGCAGCTCCCGCACGTGCAGGACGTGCGTGCCGCCGGTGCCGGCCGCCAGCTTCTCCAGCAGTTCCAGACCGG
This sequence comes from uncultured candidatus Brocadiaceae bacterium, assembly GCA_964605915.1. Taxonomy (GTDB): domain Bacteria; phylum Planctomycetota; class Brocadiia; order SM23-32; family SM23-32; genus DAOVRD01. Next base: position 11,119 of record CAZSET010000032.1, read on the forward strand.
CCGAAGGGGCGACGGGCGCGAACTCGGGCGAATAGGGCAGCACCACGGCCGGCAGGCTCACGTGTCGGCCCTCATTGGTGAGGACCATCCCGTGGTAGATGCCCTCGGTTTCGAGCTTGAAGTCGACCGCCAGTCGCTGCGGTCCCATCCACCGCATCGGCAGCTTCTGAAGGTCCCGCTCGTCCGGCGGGATGATGACGGCGGTGGCGCCCGTGCAGGTCCGCGCCGCGCCGGCGTCCATTTCCAGGGAGACGGCGGCGGTCCGCCCGGTGCGTCTGATGGTGGCGAACAGCGCGGGGTCGTCACGGCTGCGCTCGAGCCACGTGACCAGCGAGGAGAAGAACGGCTTGTAGTCGGACCACGTCCGCAGGTTGCCCGTGTAAGCACCGTCCGCCTCGCACGTCAGCGCGGCCGCCCTGCCCAGCCCCCTCTGCCACACGGCCAGCACGGGCGCCATGTGCTCGTCGGTAGTGGTGACGAGCTCGACGGCTTCCTCCTTGCCGTAGCAGAGGTTGTAGCCCAGGAAGTCGGGGAACCGGTCGATCTGCAGGCGACCGAGGCGGAGGATCTCCGGGTGCACGCTGGCGCCGGTCTGCCTGTCCAGGAATGTCTTGCGCGCCACCCGAATGGCATCCTGACAGAATACGCGGGGCAGAGCACGGGGGTCGGCGGTGAAGAAGACCTGGCCCCCGCCGCGTGAGGCGATGTCTATCAGGAACGCCGCGTCGCTGTCGTGCTTGGTGCCCAGGCCGATGACGGATATGCTTCCGCCGGCGCCGACCCACTGGTCAACCAGCTTTTTGTAGTCGCCGGGCTCCTCGCTGTCGTTGGCGTCAGCAAACAGGACGATGTGGCGCGTCAAGGCCGAGCTCTTGAGGAGCTGATTGACAGCCGCCGTGAGGCCCGTGTAGACGAATATGCCGCCGCCCATGGACTCGATCGCCAGGATGCTGCGAATGATCGAATCCGGCTTCGCCCCGACGGCTGCGAGGGGCACGACCAGGTGCGCCATGCTGTCCACGGCGATCGCGGCCACTTCGTCCTGGGGCATCAGCACCCCGACGGCTTCGGCGGCGGCCCGGTTGGCCAGGGCCATCTTGGTGAGGCCCCCGCCCACCGGCACGCTCATCGAGCCGGACCGGTCAAGCACGATGGCCATGGCGATCTTGGCGCGGGAGTACTGCTCCTCACGCATGACGGAGACCGGCAGCACCTCTTCCAGACGGCTCTGGTAATAGCCGCCTTCGGCGAAGCTACGCCGACCACCGGTGACGAGCAGGCCGCCGCCCGTCTCGCGCACGAAGTTGCGCAGGGCGACGTCCGCCCTGTCGTTCAGGGAACCCAGCGCCACGTTCTCGAGCACAGCCGCCGAGTAGGGCTTGAGGGCCGCAGAACTCACGGCCGTCTCCGTCCCGGCGACGGTGACGTCCGCGCCGGCGGCTGCCAGGGCGCGGGTCAAGTTGTCGGGGCCGCCGTGATCGTTCAGCACCAGCACGCGGGGAGGGCCGACGGCCATGGTGACGGCGAGGGCGCGATTGTTCTGCGGTCTTGAGTCGCTCACGGCCGTGGCCGTTATCACGTAGCGCAGAAGGCCCGCCCGGCCGGCCACGTCCTGGAGTGTGAAACGGTGCTCCCCGGGGCCCAGCGAGACCGTCTGGCTCACCTCTGCGCCGCCGCGCTCCAGGCCCAGCGTGGCTTCGGTAGCCGCCGGGCAGTGCACGGTGAACGCGAGCTCGAACGGATGACCCGCGCGGACGCGCTCGGGCAGCTCGACCGCTGAGATCGCCACGTCCCCGCCTTCCTCGTGAACGACGGGGGAGTAATCCAGGGGGGCTCCCGCTGTCCTCCAGCTCGGCAACCTATCCAGGGGATCCGGCCCCGTGTAGAGCCCATCGGAGACGACAAGCACCCGCCCGCCGGGCGTCTCGCCCAGAAGGGCAGCCGACAGGTTGAGCCCCGCCGTCAGGTCACTGGCGTCGTCCAGCTCAAGGCCCGTGATCTCGCCCAGGCTGCTGCGCTGCGAGAGGGCCATCGCATCCCTGCCGAACGTGACGACGGACAGGCGGTCTTCGGCGTCCATCCTGCGCAGGAGCAGATCGGCCACCTCGGCGGCCCTCGCCAGCGCTTCCCTCCCGCAAGACAGCGAGCGGTCCACCAGCAGCACGACGTGGCGGGATCCCTCGCCCGACCGAACCTCCAGGTCTGCCACCGTCAGCGCCACAAGCAGCACGATGGCCAGGCGGATGAGCCGCACCTCGCGCGGACCCCGGCCGAGCCGCCACCACAGATACAGCAGCGGCGCGGCAATGAGCAGGGCCAGCGGTGCGCACAGCGCAATCATGGACCGCGCCTTTCCAACAGGTACCAGCATCCAAGCAGCAGCGCCAGCACGATGAGGGCGAACTCCCGATGGAAGTGGCGTCCCCGCACCTGTCTGGCGACGGCGGTCTCGATCTGCCGGTCGGCGCCGGCCGAGGCCGCGCCGGTCAGGTCGGATTCGCTCTCGGAGAGCAGGTTCACGTCGAAGGAGGCGACCTGTCTGTCGCCGCAGTAGACGCGATAGACTCCCTCCCTCTTGAGCCGACCGAGGTAGACGTGTTCGCCGTCGAAGCGTCGGCGCTCCCCCTGCGGGGACTCGATCTCCACGTCCCCCTGCCAGGAGGAAGGACGATAGAAGCCCAGGTCCTCCCCCAGCCGATACGAGAGGCGCTTGAGGCCGGGGGAGCGCTCGTGCACGTACTCCATCACGTTGGCGACAAGAATGGGCCAGGCGGGCGACGTGAAAAGCTGGTCCGAGCCGCCGTCCAGGTTGACGGTCAGCGTGTTGTCCTTCAGCACGGCCATCGGCACTTCGCCGCAGGAGAGGAGCGTCAGGCCGCCTTCGGGCCGGAACGCAGGGTCGGCCGGCCAGATGATGCCGCTCACGTCGATGCCGCGGGTGAGGGGGTGGAAGCCGTTCACGCCGAAGGGCCCCACGTATGGCGTCGATGCCGCCGGTTCGGGCTGGTGCACTTCCAGGCGGAAGCGTTCCGGACCCGGCGGGCGCCCTTCCTCGCACAGGAGCACGTCGGCGTCCCCTGCGTCGGTGACGAGCGCCCGGTCCGAAGCAGCCACGGCGCGTCGCGCGTAGCGGGCGAGGGGCTCCGTGTCCAGGTCGATGCGAACGGCCAGGGCAGTGTACACGGGCCGCACCGTGTGAAGGACGTTGTCGTTCGCCAGAGCATCGTCGGGCAGCTCGAGCCGCACGCGGGAGACCTCGTCGGGGACCGCCACGCTGAGCGGCACCTGGCGGCGCTGGGAGAAGTCGATCTCGGTCTGTGCCAGCCTGATGCCGTCCCCGTAGACGGTGACGGTCTTGGCCGGCTGTCCCGGGCCGAAGTGCTCGGCGAGGGCGAAGAGCTCGTTCCCGCCCGTCCAATGGCAGCTTATCCAGCCCGTGTTCTCGGCGGGCCGCCCGACGGCGACCACCTGGACGCCTTCGAGGGCGACCGGACGGTCCGTAAGGAGCAGCGGCGAGGCTTCCTCCTGCCCGAGCGCTCTGGCCAGCTCGATGGCCGGCTCAAGGGGATGATCGGGGCCGGACGGCCTCCATTCCCCCAAGACGGCCGCGGCGTCCCGGCGGTCGAGCGCCTCCCCGCCGAGGATCCGCGGCTCGAACCCGCTTCCGACGAGCGTGACTCGGCCCTTCCGCCCCAGCCGATCGAAGCACTCCATGACCTGTGCCGCGGCCCGATCGCGGAAGGACTCGCCGTCCACGACAGCGCTCATCGAGGCGCTGGAGTCCAGCACGACCACAAGGTGCTGGAACTTCCACTGCCGCCGGAACGCCAGCCCGGCCACCAGCAGCGCCAGGAGCAGCGCGCTGATCAGCTCGAACAGGAACGGCACCGTCAGCGGGGGACGCCGCTTCCGTTGCCCCTCAAGCCGCAGGCTCCGCGCCGCCTGCCACAGGTGCAACGACGAGACCTCGATCCGCTTGCCCCTGAACACGAAGACGTAGAGCAACACGACCGCCCCCGCGCCGGCCAGCGCCAGCAGCCCCCAGGGATGGGCGAAGTAGAACATCAGCCGACCTCCACCAGGCCGAGGGGCAGGAACCGCGAGCGCAGGACCTCCTCGAGCCCCTGGTCCGCCACCACCTCCAGGTGCAGGCCGCCGCACCGGCGCGTCTGGTCCCGCAGCTCGTCCTTGAGCGCCCCGAGGCGGCGCACGTAGTCCTCAACGGCACGGCGATCCAGGGTGAGGTCGGCCCGGCGGCGGCCCTCCACCGACTCCAGGACCGCGGGCCCGACCGGCCCCGGATCGTTCTCCCATGGTCCGAGCAATTGCAGCACGATCAGGCGCGCACACCCGGCCGAAAGGGCCTTGATGACCGCCGAGGGTGAGGTCGGGCTCATGAAGTCGCTCAGCACCAGGCGCACCGAGGATCGCCTGAGCCCCTCGGTCGCGCGGCGGGGTTCCTGAAGCAGGACGGAGCCCGCCTCGGAGAAGACGAGCTCGGCCGGATCGCTCAGCCGTCGCATCGACTCGCCGGCCGCGAACGTCCGGACGGACACCCCCTCGCCCGCAGCGGAGCGATGCATCCACCGGCACAACTCATGCGCCAGGGGACCTTTGCGTCCGTCACGGATCGCCATGGACGCGGACGTGTCCACCACAAGGTCGAAGAAGGGGCTGACCTCCTCGCGGTAGAGCCGGAGGATGAGGCGGTCCGTGCGCGCGGACGAGAACCAGTCGATCCGCCGCACGTCGTCGCCCGGCACATAGTCGCGGAAGTCCTGTATCTCGACGGAGGCGCCCGTCTCCCTGCCCTCCCGGCTGCCGAACGTGCCGGCCGAGTGCGTCACGTCCAGGCTCAGGCGGTACAGCTCAGCCAGGCGTCGGATCTCGGCTTCCGGCAGCAGCGCCTGCGTGTCGGGCATGGCTGTGCTCCTTCTCCCCAGGGACGCACCGCGCTCCGACGGCCGCTCAACCGGGCTCGGGCGGCGCGGACGGCGCACTCTCCTCCAGGCGCCTGCATTCGACGCGCCGGACGGCCAGGTGGTAGATCACCCCCACTGCCAGAGGCAGGACCATGTGGGCAAGGAACGTTATTTCGGGAAGATCGACGAAGTCCGAGAGCACGTAGAACAGGGGCAGAAAGGCCATCGGGAGCTCCGGCGACTTGCCCGGGAGCCAGTCAAACTGCAGCGCGACGATGAGAGCAACCACGTTCACAAGCACGAGCGCTAGCAGGAAGATCCGTCTGGCGAACGCCGTGCCTCGCTTAGCGAAGAAGGCATGCGTCAGCATTCCGGCGGCTGCTGAGAGGTAGAGGACGTAGGTGAACGTCAGGACCAGCGGGCGGAGGTCGGTGGCGTGGCGGCCAAAGCCTGCGCCGCTGTCCAGCGCCAGCGCGCCGAGGACGCGCTCGTCACCGCTGTGGCTGGCGGCGGCGG
>CAZSET010000032.1:16566-21816 GCA_964605915.1 uncultured candidatus Brocadiaceae bacterium
GAGCATGAGCGTCACGTACAGGGCCGTGGACGCCGCGCCGTCCGTGAAGGGAAAGAGAAGCGTCCGACGCAACGGGCCCCACTCGGCGAGCTTCACCCGCTGCCGATGGGGAAGCTGCGGATCGGCCGTGATCCACACCAGCGAACAGGCGCCGATCAGTAGACACGCCTCCACCTCGAACACCATGCCGACGCCGAGCGCCCCGCCCGCAAATCTGATCGTCAAGAATGCCCCGAAGAGCCCGACCACCAGCAGGGAAAGGAAGAACTTGGTCCGCGAGGAGGACCGGCCGTGCGGGAACGTGAGCGCGTTGGCCGCCGCTGCCGAGACGAGCATGACGAACAATGCCGCCAGAACTGCAAACCAGCCCATCGTGGCCGCCAGCGCGCCGAGGCCCGGGCCCCCGCCGCCGAACCCGAGCCCGCCGAAGCGGCTCGGCCTCATGCTGATCATCGCCGGCGCACTGGAGATGAACATGAGGAGTGGGATCAGCAGGAGGGCCCCGAAACCCAGCCTCGCCAGCGACCGGATGCGCCGATACGCGGCCAGCGAACTGAAAAGCACGGCAACGGCACTGGCGGCCACGGCGACGACGAGCAGGAAGTAGACGGTTGCCAGGACCGTAGTGAGATCCACGCCGCCGAACAGGAACGAGGTCACCGCGAAAGGCGCCACCAGGGAGAACAGGAGCAGTATGCGGACGCCCGCGGCAAGCAGCCGTCCCCTGACCAATTGCCCCGCGCTCATCGCCGTAATCTGAAGCAGCTCGATCGTGTTGCTGGTGATCTCCCGATAGAGCGAACCGTACGTCAACATAGGGATGACCAGGATGCCCATCCCGCCCATCAGGAAGGAGAACGCGACGAACATGTCGGCCCCCGAGGGGCTGCCTTGCTGCGTCGCAAACAGGCAGTAGAAAAGAAGCGCCACGCCCAGCAGCAGCCAGAAGAACGCCATGGACACCTTGCTGTGGACGGACTGCCACATCTCCTTCAGCATGATGGGATTGGCGGCGCCGTCCAGTTTGTCCCTAATCCTTCCGAGCATTCCCATCGCCTCTGCCGGCCTGGGTGGCCTTCAGAAAGACGCGTTCCAGCATCTTGCCCTCGGGCACGATCTGATAGGGGATCAGCTTCCGGGCCACCAGGCTTGCGACCAACGGTGCAGCCTCTATGCTCTCGCCGGTCATCTCAACCTGGAGTATGTCGGGCTCGAACGAATGCACCTGCTTGACGGCCGGCTGCTCGAGCAGCACGCGGGCGGCCTGAGTCAGGTCGCCCACAATCCTCATGGTCAGCGTTGTCCTGCGGACGCCGTCGGCGTCGCGCTCCTCGGGACGACCGACGTACAGCAGCTTCCCCTCGTCGATGATGACTACCTGGTCGACCAGGTCCTCCAGCTCGGCCAGGATGTGCGAGCTGATGAATATGGTCTTGTCCTCCCGGGACAGCAGCCGGAGGAGTTCCTGCAAGTCGCGGCGTGCCTGCGGGTCCAGCCCGGCGGCCGGCTCGTCCAGCAGGAGCACCGGCGGGTCGTGCAGGAGCGCCCGGGCCAAGCTGGTCCTCTGCTTCATGCCCCGGCTCAGGTCCTCCACCTGCTTGTCCAGCAGGGGGCCAAGCTCGATGAAGTCCACGATCTGGCCCACCCTGCGGCGGCGATGCTCGCCCTTGAGCCCGTACGCCCGGCTGAAGAACTCGATGTATTCCCGCACCAGCATGTGGGGATAGGTGCCCAGGAAGTCGGGCATGAAACCGATGTGCCGTCTCACTTGATCGGCGTTGTGCCGGATGGAGCAGCCGTCCAGCCACGCGTCGCCATCGGTGGGGTCCTCAACCGTTGCCAGCATCCGCAGCGTGGTCGTCTTGCCGGCGCCGTTCGGGCCGATGAAGCCCCATATCTGGCCGCCCCTCAGCGTGAAGGTCAGGTGGTCCACGGCGGTCAGCCGGCCGAAGACCTTCGTGAGTCCCTGGACCTTCAAGTCCATCAGAAGACGCCCCTTATGACGGAGTTGCAGTAAGTGAACCGCGCAGAGTCGAGCCAGATCAGTTCCTCGCACTTGCCATCGCGCACGGCGATGAAGGCGTTCTGCGCGGAGTCGAATGCCTGCTGCCACCGGCGGTTCATGGCGGTCGGCCCGTAGTCGGACGCGTAGTATGCGGACAACTGGCTGGGTCCCCTCGACGCAATGTCTTGGCAACGATTACGGGCTTCCCACGGCAGCATAGGGCGGGCCGAGGCACTCTGGCCCTCCGCCAGGCTCTCGAAAGCGGCGAACTGGCCCCGGCAGGCGACGATCAGCTTCCGCAACGGGACGCCCAGGTGGTTCTCGACGTGGATGCGGCCGTCCTCCTTCCAGACTTCCAGCCGTTCGCGCGCCAGCCGCAGCCGCTGCGTGGAGTACCACGCCTTCGTGCGTGACGGAAGGGCGCCATCGTAGATCGGCCCGCCGGCCGCGTAGAAAACTTGCAGTCCGCCGAGCCCGAACAGGCCGTAACCCCGGCGCGAATCCCCCTCCGACAGCGAAACGAACCCCGGCAGCTCGCCAGGCGCTCCCCGCAGCCTGCGACCCATCGTGGAAGGGCAGTAGACGGCGAACTGGGACATGGTGATGCGCCTCTGCGAGCGCTGATCCAGCAGTTCCGTGCCCACGCACGCCGCCCAGGGCCGGAACCCCTGCGCAACCATGTCCGCCACGACGACGGCGATGACAACGGACAGGCTCGCAAGCGGCACCACGGCATAGTAGACCAACGGCCGCTTCTTTCTGCCGACCACGTACCACCACCCCAGGGGGCCGACCAGCAACGAGAAAGAGATCAGAATGACCAGGACGAAGGCGAACGGCGGTCGGTCGTCAACCTGGAGGAGCGGATGCCAGGAGGCACGGCCCGCACGTACATCGATCACGTTCCTGCGCACGCCCATGCGCCGATCCGACAGGGGCAACTGCCTCGCCTCCTCCTCGTCCACGAAGCGGATGCAGCCCATGCCCGCCCAGACCGACCCGTCAGTGTGATACGTGAGCGGCAGGCGCTCCTTGATCTGGCGAACGGCGGCTTCCTGCTCTTCGGGCGAAGCCCCAGCCACAAGGCAGAGCCCGCCCATCGCCACCCAGTCCAGCACGGGGCCTGTGTCCATCCGGCTGGAGGTCCAGGCTTCGCCGGTGACCAGGATGATGTTGAAGCCGCAGAGCCCCAGCCAGCTATCGGGCAGGTCACCCGGGCCTGACCGACTGACGGAGAAGCCGGACAAGCCGGCGAGGCCGGCGGGCAGGACCGGCGGGCGCGCTCCCGCTACCACCAGGACGGCTACGCCTTCGGAGACACCCCCGATGGCGTAAGCGCCGCCCGCACCCACGCCGCTGTGCGGCAGACCCAGATCCCTCCAGACAGAATCCTTCAAGAGTTGTCCGCTGTGCTCGTCGTAAAACCTGAGCGTCGGGCTGTAAAGCGCCTGGCCGGGCACCGGCACGTAGAGCCAGCGCGTGCTGCTGCCCTCGCCTCGCACGGAGAAGACGGCCGAGACGCTGCCATAGCAGTCCAGGACGACGCGAATCTCCCTGTCCGACCCGGCGTTGGCGAACTGGAGCTTCACCGGCACCAGGCTCCCCCTGATGGGCGAGTCGGCGAAGGGCGCGGTGACGTGGCAACTCACCCCCTCCTGGATGGATACGCGCAGGGCCCGCGCTCCGGGCGCTGCCAGCACGGCGCCTGCCCATAAGACGAGCAGCAGCGTCAGACGCCTGGTCATGTCCCGATGATCCTCTTCTCGTTCGCGTCGATCAGCCTGAGAGCCAGCGCGCGCCCGCTCTCGCCGTCAAGCCGGGCGGCGTGCTGCAAGATGATCCGGTGACCCAGCACCGCCGGGCCGGCTTCCCGCACGTCCTCGAATCCCACGGCCGGCCGGCAGTCGATCAGCGCCAACCCCTTGCAGACCTGCGCCAGCCAGATGGCCGCCCGCGGCGACGCGCCGTACTTCACTATCCTTCTTACGTCCTCGGCGGCTTCTTTATTCTCCGGGCTGGTCACCGCCACCAGGGAGGAAATGTGCTCCGCGATGGCCTGGGGGATCAGGATCTCGTCCGCCATCGCCTGGAGCTTGAGCACGGCGGCCCTTTCCAGTATCTGGCCGGGCAAGGTGGGACGGCCGTCTTTGCGCGTGGTAATGATCGTCCTGAGGACATCGCGGTCGGTGCCCGTCACGTCGATCTTGCAGGCGAACCGGTCCAGTTGGGCCTCCGGCAGGGGATAGGTGCCCTCCAGCTCTATGGGGTTCTGCGTGGCCAGCACGCAGAACGGTTCCTCCAGCGGCATAGTCGTGCCGAGCTGGGTGACCTGCCGCTCGCTCATCGCCTCCAGCAGGGCGGACTGCGTCTTCGGGCTGGCGCGGTTGATTTCATCGGCCAGCAGCAGGTTGGTGAACACGGGCCCGGGGCAGAACCGCATCTGCCGACCGTCGGCCTGGCTCTCCAGGACGTAGCTGCCCGTGATGTCCGCCGGCAGCAGGTCGGGGGTGAACTGGACGCGGCTGAACTTCAGCCCCAGCGTGGCGGCCACAGACTTGGCCAGGACGGTCTTGCCCAGGCCCGGCAGCCCCTCCAGCAGGACGTGCCCCCGGGCCAGCACCGTGGCGAAGACCAGGCGCGTCAGGTTCTCCTTGCCCAGGATCACGTTGTTGACGGCGTCGAGAACGGCGCGGCAGCGCGCCGCTGCCTCCTCCAGTTCCGCGCGCGGTGTTAGCTCAGCTTTCTGTACCATTTACCGGGAATCCTCGATGGTGGGCTGGCCGAAGTAGTTCTTCATCACGTCGTTGTGCCTTGGGAGCAGGCGGCTGTGCCAGGTTATGCGTTCGTTGCCCGCGCCGAACTGCACGGCCGGCCCGGGCTGATCGCCCCCTGCGGCGTCGGGCGCCGGTGCCTCTTCCGGCGGGCTCAGCGCGAACCCGAGGGGGACGTCTGCCTCGCCCAGGTTGCCCGTGAACTTCTCGTCTTCGAACTCACCGAAGTCGGTCCCCGTCTGCCCCGAGCCCTCGAGGGCGGCCGGGCCCGGCCCGCGCGTCACGCCGCCCCTGCCCGGCCGCTCCCCGCTGCAGGGGTTCAATCCCAGCCTGGCGCACAGACCGGAGCAGCAACCGGCCTTCTCGCCGGACATGCATTCGGCGGCGGCGATCATCTTTCGCAGTGATTCGGCGTCCCCGGCGTTGAAACCGGCTTTGCCCGCCTTGCACGCCTTAAGCAGTCGCACCACTTCC
>CAZSET010000033.1:0-21350 GCA_964605915.1 uncultured candidatus Brocadiaceae bacterium
ATACGTGGATCGGCCTGGAACGCCCTGCAGAACCCGGACGATGAAGCGGCGACCCGGGGGCTCGACCTGAGCGAGTTCTCGCCCGGCCGCTTCTTCATGGTATGGCTGCCCCGTCTGGACGAGAAGCCGTACGCCGTGGCTTACCTGGAGGAAGAACGGCTCGGCGTGACGGTGCAGAAGCGCGGGCCGTTCTCGGCGGCTCTGTGCGAACTGAAGCCGGGCGTGAAGGTCGGCCTCCGCGGCCCCTTCGGGCGTGGCTTCTGGGGCATGGAGCAGCACGACGACTCCGCGCGCGTCGTTCTGCTCGGCGGCGGCTGCGGAATGGCGGTGCTGGCGCCCCTGACTCAGCAATTGCCCCGCGCCGTCATCGTGCAGGGAGCCCGAAGCGCGGACCTGTTGCTCTTCCAGGACCGATTCCCGGATCAGGTGATCTTCACGGACGATGGCTCGGCGGGCAGACAGGGCTTCCCGACGGAATGGCTCGCGGAGCAGGCCGAGGGCGGCGCGATCGACATGGTCTACACCTGCGGGCCGGAGGAGATGATGGCGCGCGCGGCCGAGGTCTGCCGCACGGCCGGGATCGGGTGCCAGGCCGCGCTGGAACGTTACATGAAGTGCGGCATCGGCGTCTGCGGCCAGTGCGACTGCGACGGCCGGCGCGTCTGCGTCGAGGGGCCGGTGTTCAGTCTCGAAGAGCTGGCCGAGATGCCGAGCTTCGGGCGGATTCGGCGCGACAAGACCGGCGGCCGCGTTGGCGTCGGCGAGCCGGACCGCTGCCCTTCGGCGCTGCGAATGCGCGACTGATCCGAGCGAGAGACCCAGACCGGGAGCACCGATGCCGGATCCTGCACAGTGGCTTTTCGCAGCCGACCTCGGGCGGACGGAGGCCGGGGCGGGCTTCAGCCGCTTTCTGCTCGAGGCTTACCGGGGCCATCCGACCCTCTACGCGCTCGCCAGCGTCATTGCACTGCTGGCGGCCGGCACCTTGCTCGGGTGGCTGACCGAGGTCGCTCTGGTCCTCCTCGGATACGAGACGCAGAACGCAGACCACGTGGAATAGCGCTCCAGGCGCCTCGCCATGGATGCATTCGAGACATTCCTGCCGTTTGTGGGCACGGACTTCAACGTCCTGATCCTCGTAGCGCTCGGGTTTGCGGTGGGTGTGCTGGCGGGCTTCTTCGGGATGGGCGGAGGCTGGGTGATAACGCCGGCCCTCTACAGCTTCGGCTTCCCGATGCAGCTTGCCATCGGCACGGGACTGGGCAGCATTACGGCCCAGGGCGCGCTCGCCACCATGAAGCACCGGAAGATGGGCAACGTGGACTACGTGCTGGGCGGGACGGTGGGGGCCTCGATGGTGTTGGGGGTAGAGGGCGGCAAGCGCGTGGTCAACCTGCTCGTGTCCATGGGCCTGGCCGGGACCGTGGTGGGCTGGATCTACGTGCCGCTCCTGCTAGCTCTGGCGGCGTACATCGCCCGGGACTGCCTGCTGGAGGCGCGCAGGCGTGCTGCCGCAACCGGCTCTGGGGATTCTCCGAAGGACGCCGGCGGCAGGCGGAACGGGCGATCGGGCAAGCGAAAGCTCTTCGCCATTGGGCCCTCGATTGCGCTGTCCAGTTGCGGGGTCGAGGTGTCGGTTGGCCTGCTGGTCGGTCTGGGGTTGCTGGTCGGATTCCTGGCCGGGCTGTTGGGCACGGGCGGCGGGTTCGCCCTGGTGCCGGCCTTCGTATATCTGATCGGCACGCCAACGCTGGTTGCCGTGGGGACCAGCCTGCTGTGCGTCCTGATCTCCGGCGCTTACGGCGCCTTCGCCTACGGGCGGCAGGGAAGCGTGGAGATCGTCGCCGTCCTGTGGATGCTGGCCGGGGCGGTCGTGGGGACGCAGCTCGGCGCCGCAGCCACCAGGTACGTGCGCGGGTACGGCATCCGCCTGCTCTACGCAGTGATGTTGCTGTTGGCCTCCAGCGGCCTGGTGATGAAGCAGTTCGGCGTGCTGCCGAACGCAGAGGGGGAGTCGCGGCTTGCCCCACTGGTCATCCTGGGAGGCGCCGCGTTGATGTGCGTGGTGATACTCGGGCGGATGGTCGGTTCGCTTGTCCGCGAGCGTAGGGGTGCACGGGGCGACTGAAGCGTGTCCTTAGCGGAGCGCTCTGCGGGCAGCCTCCGTAGCGGCGAAAAGGGCTTCCTTGAGCGCGTCGCAGAAGGCGGCGCTGTCGCCGAACTCGCCCGCGTGCAGGGCCGGCCCGAACACGATCGCGACCCGCGCCCAGGGCCTGGGGACCACGAACTCGTCCCAGCTTGAGAGGGTCCAGCAGGGCCGTGCCGCCAGCCCGATGGGGTAGAGAGGCAGGCCGGAGCGCCTGGCCAGCAAGGCTGCCCCGGGCTGGACGGAGAACTTGGGCCCGCGTGGCCCGTCCGGAGTGATGGCCGGGCTCCACCCCTTCTTGACCATGCCCAACGTGTCTCTGAGCATCCTGACGCTTCCGCGCGAGGTCGAGCCACGGACCGATGCGAATCCGAAGCGCTCCATCGCGTGGGCCACGTACTCCCCGTCCTGGCTCTCGCTGACCGGCACGCAGACTCGATAACCGCGGAAGTGCGTGAGCATCGCCAGGATGTGCCGGTGCCAGAAGGCAACCATCGCCGGCGCCCGGCCCCGGCGGGTGCCGAGATGTGCGCCGGCCGGATCGACGACCCGGACGTCCCACGTAGCGTCGAGTGCCGTCAACAGGTCGGTCCCAAGCCGTCCGGCGAGCCAGAACTGCATCCTCTTGCGAAGGATGGGCATGGCCGCCTCCGCCGAGAGCACGAGGAGCTTCGGCAAGTCAGGAATCGGCATCTTCGGGCGGCTCGGCCGGCGCCTGCACTGCCGCCTGAGCCATGCCGGCTGCCCGCGCGGCGCTCAGGGCGCGGTAGCCCCGCACGCCGAGCCTGAGGCCGACCACGATCATCAGGGCCGCGAAGATGATCTGCAGGTGGGCGTTAGAGATGACCTGCTTGGCCCGGCTGCCGAGCTCAGCTCCGACCAGGCCGGCCGGCACGGCCATCGCCACCAGCAGCCATCGGATGTCCTGTCCCATGTGCCATTGCTTCAGGGCGCCGTACAGCGCGACGGGCACGATGTAGGCCAGGGACGTGGCCGTGGCGATCTTGGGGTCAAGCACGAAGAGCAGGATCAGCATCGGGACCATGATTACTCCGCCCCCGATGCCCAGCAGAGCGCTTGAGAAGCCGGCGGTCAGGCCAACAAGGATGAAGGCGACATAGTGCCACATGACTTCCTCCGGTGTCCTGCGTGGCGTCTGAGCTCGCTTGAGGCTTAGATGGAACGTCGGGTAGGATACTGGGGCGCCGTCGGGCCTGTCAATCAGATGGGGGGGCGGGCCGCCCCCGGGGGATCTGCGTTGTGCGCTCACGCGGGGCGCGCTACAATGCTGTAGGCGCGATCGGCGGCACGGCCGTGGCGGGTGGCGGATTGCTCGGCCGGTGCCGGTCGGTTCGGGTTTCGCCTTTGCTCTGAGGGGACGTGGTCAGCGATGGCCTTGAAGAGGGAACTGGGCGCCATCAGCGTCTTTGCCGTGGCTTCCGGCGCGATGATCAGCTCCGGCTTGTTCGTGCTGCCTGCGGTCGTGTTCGCCAGCGTGGGGCCCGGCGTGTCGCTGTGCTATCTTCTGGCTGCCGTGCTGCTCGTGCCGACGTTGCTGAGCAAGGGCGAGCTGATGACGGCGATGCCGAAGGCGGGGGGCGAGTATTTCTTCATCGACCGGAGCCTGGGCCCCGGGTTCGGCACGGCGGGCGGCGTGGCGGCGTGGGCGTCCGTGGCCTTCAAGAGCGCCTTCGCCCTGCTGGGCATCGGTCTGCTGGGCGCCTACGTCTGGGGATGGCAGATGGACGGCTGGCAGGTCAAGGCCGTCGCCTGCGGCGGCTGCCTGGTTTTCACGGGGCTGAACCTGATCGGCGTCAAGCATGTCGGCCGACTTCAGGTCATCATGGTTGCCGTGCTCATCGGCATACTGCTCGCGTACGTAGCTGCCAGCCTTGGGCACCTGGAGTTCCCGCACTACACCGAGTACTTCCCCCACAACTGGAACTCGGTCCTGGCCGGGGCCGCGATGGTGTTCGTCTCCTTCGGCGGCGTGACGAAGGTGGCCAGCATGGGCGAGGAGGTGCGGCGGCCGTCCAGGGACCTGCTGTTGGGCATGTTCGCCTCGGCCATGGTCGTTAGCGTTCTCTACGTCGTGGTCCCATTCGTTACGGTGGGCGTGCTGCCCACTGCTGCGCAGCAGTGGCGAGCGGCGCCGCTCTCGCAGGCGGCTGAGATCATGTGGGGGCCGGCCGGGGCGCTGGCCCTCGGCGTCGCCGCCATCGCTGCGTTTCTGACGACGGCGAACGCCGGCATTCTGGCCGCCTCGCGCACCATGATGGCCATGGCTCAGGATGGGCTGCTGCCGCGGCCGTTCGGCTACGTCAGCGCGCGCCGGGGCACTCCGCCGTGGTCCATACTGCTTACCTCCGCATTTCTGTTGGCGGTCATACTCCTGCTTGATCTGGAATTGTTCGTCAAGGCCGCCTCGGCCATGCGCATCGTCGTCTTCATGTTTGTGATGGTGGCCGTGGTCCTGATGCGCGAGAGCCGGATCCCCACCTATCAGCCCACCTGGCGCTCGCCGGGCTATCCGTGGGTGCAGATCGTCGGTGTGCTGTGCTACGTCTTCCTGCTGGTCGAGCTGGGCAGCCTGGCGCTGGCCGTCACCGCCGTCATCATGGGCGCCGGCATCGCCTGGTTCGCCCTGTACGCGAAGGTGCACGTGATGCGCGAGTCGGCGCTCATCAGGCTGGCTGCCCGGCTGGCGCGGACGGACTTCGAGGGTCACGATCTGGAGGCCGAGCTGGCTCGCGTCGCGCGAGAACGGGACCAGAAGACACTCGACCGGTTCGATCAGCTCATTGAGAAGTGCACCATGCTGGACCTGTCCGAACCGGTCAGCCGGGGGGATCTATTCCGAATCGTCGCGGAGAACCTGGCCCCCAGACTGGCTCGCCAGGCGCAAGAGGTGCAGCAACTCCTCGAGCGGCGGGAGGCCCTGTCCTCCACCGTCATCCGGCCCGGCCTCGCCATTCCGCACCTGATCGTCGAGGGCCTGGAGTCATTCGAGGTCCTGCTGGTGCGCAGCCGGCAGGGGATCGTCTTCGAGGAGGGGCAGCATCCGGTCCATGCGGTATTCGTTCTGGCCGCTTCGCCGCAAGAGCGCAACTTCTACCTGAAGGCGCTTGTGGCCGTCGCCGAGATCGCGCAGGAGGAGGGCTTCGATCAGAAGTGGCTGGCCGCCAGCAGCGCGGAGGCGCTGCGCGAGGTGGTGCTGGCAGCCGAACGCCGCCGGGAGCCCGAACAGGATGACTGACTTGCCGGGGACGCCGGGCCCTGAACCGCGCCTAACCGGCCCGCTGCCGTCGGGCCAGCCGGCCGCGCAGATACCCCAGCCCGGCCAGCAGCCACCATGGCACGCTCAGCAATAGCACGGGCAGGGCGTAGATCCAGCCGCGCGGGCGCCGCAAAGCACGCGCGGCGCCTCGCACACACGTGTAGGCGATCAGGAGCAGGTACGAGCCCGTCATCGCCCCAAGCCAACACCACTGCCGGATGATTGCGGGGTGCGTCTCCCTGCCGAACAGCTCCGGCCACCAGTCACCCCGGATCGTCAGGACTACTGCTGCGTACGCGATGAAGTTCGCAATCGCCGCCGGGCACTCCCAGCGTAGCAAGGGGACCCGCAAGGACAGAAACCATCCCCAGATGAACAAGGCGATGCTGACAATGACGGCGGCCGGCAGGCTCAGAACGGCGATTGGCAACAGAGGCAGCGAGAGCAAGGCGGCCGCCAGCACGCCGCTGTTCAGCCAGCACAGATTGTAGAGCCGGTCCAGCAAGGCATCGGTGCGGCCGTAGTCGAGGGCCTTCGCCACCACCTTGCCCAGGCGTCTGCGGTTCTCAGGCGCATTGTAGCCGGCGACGGCGTCGTCGCTCAGCACGATTGAGTAGCCTGCCTCGGCGGTCTTGATGGAAAGGGCGATGGCCTGACCCGACGCAGTGAGGCCCTCCAAGGCCAGGTAGTCCACGTTGGCCGCCACGCTTGCCCGGTAAGCATCGCACAGGTAGCTGACCACCTGCTCCCGGGTCGGGCTCTTGCTGCGGCTGCGTCTCTGGCGCGGGTCTATCGTGTCCAGCAGACGGGCCGCCAGACCGGGCTCGGACCGGTCCAGTTCGTAGCACTGGCTCACGACGGCCCCCACCTGCTCATCCTCAAAAGGGGCGATCATGTTCCTCATCCAGCCGTCGCCCACGGGAACGCAATGTGGCATGAGCAGGATTCTGAATTGCCCGCGGGCGGTCCGCATTCCGCTGTCCACCAGGCGCGCCAGCGTGGAGGGGTCGCGCTCGCGGATCACGCGCACACCCTTGGTGCGCGTGGGAAGCGAGGCAGCATCGGCGGCGCCGGGAGCACATACGACGATGACTTCCTTGTTCGGGAAGTCCTGGCGGACCACTTTCTCCAGGCACTGACCGAGCGAATGGGAGCCCGGCACGACCGGGATGACGACCGACACCAGGGAGTTCTCGATTGACTGCATGGGGCCTGAGTTCAAGCGCGTGGTGGTGAGATTCGCCGGGCGATATTGTGCCAGGAACTGGGCGGGTGTCAAATGAGATGGCGCCGGTGGTCCGAGGCATGCGGGTCGGCCAGGGCCTGGCCGGGCGTGGCGAAAGTTGCGGTGGGGCCGGTCGGGGGCTTTCCTCGTAGGGGGGCGACGCCGGAGCCTTCGGCTTGTCTGAAGTCTGTCGATTGGCTAAAATGCTGAGTTCAGTTCCTGGAAAGGAGGCCGGTCAAGTGCTGTATGCCGTGTTGGCGGACATCCATGGGAACCTGGAGGCCCTGATGGCGGTCCTGGACAGGATTGACGAGGCCGATCCCGACCGGCTCATCTGCGTGGGCGACCTGGTCGGCTACGGCGCCAATCCTGCCGAATGCATCAGAAGGATCCGTGCGCTGGAGCCCATCGTCGTTGCCGGCAACCACGACTGGGCCGCCGTAGGCAAGCTCAGCACCGCCTACTTCAATGCTGACGCGCGCGACTCAATAGAGTGGACCGTCAGTCATCTTTCCCAAGACGAACTGGAATACCTCAGCCTGCTCGAACTCGTTAAGGTCACCGACGACGTGACGGTCGTCCATAGCAGCCCGTCCTTTCCCGATTACTTCGACTACCTGCAGACGCTCTACGACGTGCGCCTCGCCTTCGATCACATGGATACGACGGTCTGCTTCATCGGTCACTCCCACGTGCCGGTGATGTTCAAGGACTCGACGCCCATCACCTACTTCACTGACAAGGCCGAGTTCAGGATCCCCGATGGGAGCCGGGCCATCATCAACGTGGGCAGCGTGGGGCAGCCGCGGGATATGAACCCCCGCGCCTGCTATGTGCTGTACGACAGCGACGAGCACGTGGTGACCATGCACCGGCAGGAATACGATGTCCAGGCCGCTGCACAACGGATGATGGACGCGGGCCTGCCCGCCACGAATGCCGCCCGCATTGTGGTGGGCCGATAGTGCGATCAGGATGCTGAGAGGCTGTTCTTGACGACCTCCTCCATGAGCTGCCGCGGCGCCTCCCTGCCTGTCCACAGCTCGAACTGCGCGGCCGCTTGGTTCACGAACCATGCCAGGCCGGATGCCGTGACCGCGCCGGCCTCCTCGGCCTCCCGCAGCAGACGCGTACGGACCGGGTTGTAAACGGAATCGAAGACCACCATCCCCTCATGCAGCATGGCGGCAGGGATGGGGGCATCGTCCACGCGCGGCCACATGCCTACGGAGGTCGCGTTGACCACTACGTCGGGCGTGCACTCCTGCACCTGGTCCAGTCCGCAGAATGCGGCCCCGAGCTCCTCTGCCAGCTTCTCGCCTCTTGAGAAGGTCCTGTTGGCGATCGTCAGCCTGCCGACCCTTCGCCGGAGGCCGTGGGCTATGGCGCGCGCGGCGCCGCCTGCGCCGACGATCAGCACGCTGCGCTCTGACAGGGGGGACAGGCCCGCCCGTTGCGCCGCCTCGTCGATGGCCGCCACGGCGGCCGCCACGTCCGTATTGAAGCCGGAGCGGCGTCCGTCCCGGATCAGCACCGTGTTCACTGCGCCGATGGCTGCGGCGAGCTCATCCACCTCGTCCATCAGGCGAAGCATGGTTTCCTTGTGAGGGATCGTTACGCTGAGCCCCTTCAGGTCAAGAGGCTCGAACCCCGCCAGGAAAGTCCCGCAATCGTTGACCTTGAACGGCAGGTAGACCGCGTCCAGGCCGGTGGCCTCGAAGGCCGCGTTGTGGATGGCCGGGCTCATGCTGTGGGCCACGGGGTTGGCGACAACGCCGTAGACGGCCGTGCTCCTGCCCATGCGGGGTAACCTGTACATCGACAGCATCCGGTCATAGGGCACCTGTCCCGGAGCGGAGCCCTCGCCCTCTGCCAGACTGGCGTAGGTCAGGAAGGCGCCGAACTTGGGGGCCAGTATCCGGCTGGCCACGCCCTCCTCGCCCATGCTCAGGGCAATGACCGGCGCGTCCGCGGCATGGAGATCGACCAGCTCGAGGACGCGCGGCACCTCGGCCACGTCGTTTGCTTTGACGGCGATCTTGGCCACGTCGGGGCCGGTGTCCAGGATTCTTCGGAACATCGCCCTCAGGTCGTCGGGCGTGCCCTCGAAGTCGTGGTGGGACACGATCCTGCCGCAGCCGCCGGGCAGGCTGCCCAGCTCGGCAACCGCGTCCAGCTCCACGTCCACGTAATCGGCGCCCAGCTCGGCCGCCCTTCTCAGCGTGGCCAGTCGGGGCCCTTCGGGTCCCCGGCATCGTCCCCCCTGACGGACCGGCCGGTTGGTGACGATTATGGGCCGATCCTTCGCGCGGCAGATGCGTTCCAGGTCGACCGATTCCATCAGGTCGAGGCGCAGCTCGACGATGTCGACGCCCTGCGGCAGTGCGTGCATGGCGGCCAGGGCCGCTTCCGTGTCGTTCTGTGTGAGTGGGACGCAGAGCTTCGTCACAGCGGTCTCCCTTCGGCTGCGGTGCCTTCGGTCGGCGGACGGCGATTATACTGGCGCTGCGGCACGGATGCACCCGCCGGGGGCCTATCGCTTGAGTTGGGCGGGCCAAGATGATATCATTCGTCGGTTCTGCCTGAGCCGATCAGGGGCGTACCGAAGGCCTTCCGCAGTCGGCCGTTCGGCTCCTTTCGAACGCCGTAGTCCCTTTTCTCCTCCGCGGAGTGAATGCCCGAATCATGTCTGGCCGAATGACTAGGTGGATCCTGTTCGTCATACTGCCTCTGGTGTTTGCCCTCTACGCCAGCTACCCTCCGGTCGGCACTAAGGTGGAGGAGCGGCTGGTGAAGAAAGTGGCCGCGCGCACTCCGGAGCAGGCTAGCGCTCACGGCGTGGCAGTGGGCGAGCAGTACGTCGAGAGCGAGGAGGTCGTCTGGCGCCGGTTCCTGCCGCTCGCGTTGGGTCAGCGCGAGACGGAGAGCGAGGTCGTCGAGCGGCCGGACGAAGACACCATCGTCGAACGGCAGACGACGCGCGTGCGCGGCCGCGTCAAGCTCGGACTCGACGTGGCGGGGGGCACGGAGCTGCTCTACGAGCTCAAGCCGCAACAAGGGCAGCGCCTGGGCGGCAAGGTCGCCGACACCATCCAGATCCTGAAGAAGCGCATCGATCCCAGCAACGTCAAGGAAATCCCCATCCGGGCGCTGGAGCATGACAGGATCCTGATCCAGATTCCGCAGGCGACCCCGGCCGAGGTCGAGCGCGACAAGAAGCGGCTGAAAGAGATGGGCAAGCTCGAGTTTAAGCTCGCCGTGCCCCGGAGCGGGAGCGAGGCCAGGTTCGCCCGCTTGTACGAGGAGGCCGAAGCAGGCCAGATCCCCGAGGGCTTTGCGAAGATGCATCTGGAAGGAGACCCCTCCAGGGAGTACTACCTGGTCGAGAAGGGCGAGCCGGCGATAACGGGCGAACGGCTCGCCGCCAGCAAGCTGCAACCGACCACGGACCAGTGGGGCCGGCCGGCCGTCGGGTTCCAGTTCGACAGCATTGGCGTGCGTCAGTTCGCCGGCCTCACTGAAACCAACCGCGGCCGGGCGCTGGCCATCGTCCTGGACGGCGTGCTGAAGAGCGCGCCCACCATCCAGGAACGCATCCTGGGCGCAGGGCAGATCACGGGCGACTTCACGCAGGAACAGGTCAACGACATGCTCAATGTCCTGCGCTCCGGCAGCCTGCCCATGGACATCGAGCTGCTGCAGGAGAGCACCGTCGGGCCGCAGATAGGCCGCGACTCGATCCGGCGGGGCCTGGAGGCCCTGGCCGTCGCCGGCTTGCTGGTCCTGATCTTCATCGGCGTTTACTACATCCGCTGCGGCATGGTGGCGGACGCGGCCCTGATCTTCAATCTTGTCCTTCTCGTGGGCGTGCTCTGCGTGCTCGGGGCCGCATTGACCCTGCCTGGCATGGCCGGCATCTTGCTGACGGTCGGCATGGCGGTCGACGCGAACGTCCTGATCTTCGAACGCATTCGCGAGGAGTCCGCGGAGGGCAAGGGCCTGCGCGTGGCGCTGCGCAACGGCTACGACCGCGCCTTCACGACCATCATAGACGCGAACGTGACGACGCTGCTTACGGCCGTCATCCTTTACCTGATCGGCACCGGCCCCGTGAGGGGATTCGCCGTCACCCTCTCGTTCGGCATCTTGCTCAGCATGTTCACGGCCCTGGTGGTGACGCGGCTGGCGTTCGAGACGATGATCGAGAAGGGCTGGCTGCACGAGTTCAAGATGCTGTCGCTCATGGGCCGGTCCGCGGTCGGCTTCTCGCGTATCCGCAAGCCCGCTTATCTCATGTCGGTGGCCGTCGTAGTCATCGGGATCGGCGCGTTGGCCCTGCGCGGCTCTCGCCTGTACGACATCGACTTCACGGGCGGATTGCTCATTCAGTTGTCCCTGGCCGAGCCGACGCCCGTGTCCGAGGTGCGTGCGCGCCTTGCCGAGAGCGGGTTCCCCGATGCGGAGGTCCAGGGCATCCGCACGGCCAGCGCCACTGGCGAGGGGCTCACCGAGTTCGGCGTCCGCGTGAAGGGCGCCGGGGTGGAGAAGCTCAGAGAGACGGTTCTGCCCGAGGTCGAAGCCGGGCTGTCCGCTGCCGGACTTTTCGGCGAGGGATCCTCCCTTAAGGCTACCTCGGACGGCCGCGGCCTCGAGCTTGAGTTGGCGGGACCCGTTGAGGAAGCGGACCTGCGTTCGGCGTTGGGCGAACTGGTCGCCGCCGACGAAGCGGGTGGCGCGGGCAACATCGGCACGATCGTGCCGGACGAGACCGTTCGCGGCACAGAGGTGCTGGTGGGCTTGCAGGAAGTGTCCGTCCTGGCCGAGCGCAGAGAGCTTTGGAACCGGGCGTTGCGGGCGCTGGCGTGGGCCGGGCTGGCGGGCAGCGACTACCGCATCGTTCGGTGCGAGCTGACGGAGGCCGCCGGCGGACCGGAGTTAGAGCTCGTGTTAGACAGTCCGGTGCAGGTGGAGCTGCTGGAGGCCGAGTTGGACAGGCGCCAGTTCCCCCAGATCGAGGCGCTCGCCGGAGGGAAGGATGGCACTGCCTTCAGGCTGCGCGCGGAGGGCGATGTCCTGGAGCAATTCCAGAGGGAGTTCCCCGAGGGTACCACGCTGACCAGCGTCCCCCGCGCACAGATCGACGGACTGGAAATAGCGGCCACGCTGTCGAAGGAGTTCTCCGAGCAGGACATTCGGGCCTTGCTCGAGAAGGCGGGAATCCCCACGACCCACATTGTTCTGATGGGTGCTCCGAGCGCGCGATTCCGCTTGAACCTCAGCTACGAGCCCGTCCGGGAGAGGATCGAGGGCGCCTTTGCCAATCTGGCCCGTCGGGCTGGCGGCGCCACGTTCGAGCCCGTCGCGGACGACGCCGAGGCCGGGGACACCGTGCGCGTGAAGATGACGCTCGGCGAGCCCATGGCCTTCGCGGACGTCAGGCACTACATCGAGGAGGCGGACGTCGGGCCGTACGCCGATGAGTTGATCGTGGGACGCGATCGCTACGCGCCCGACGTCCTGGTCAGCGAGCTAACGCTCCGGATGCCGCGCGACCGGGCGGCTGAGATACAGGGGCGCATCGGGCAGGCGCTGGCTGAGCCCCGGGCCGTGGAGAAGGTCGTCAGCATCGGCCCCACGGTGGCCGAGGAGATGCAGGGCAGGGCGCTGCTGGCCGTCATCTTCGCCTCGGTGATCATTGTCCTGTACGTGGCGGTCCGCTTCCACGCGTTCCGGTTCGGCGTCGCCGCCGTGATCGCGCTCGTTCACGATATCATCATCACGGCCGGCCTGGTCGCGCTGGCCGACTGGAGCGGGGTGATGGGCGACGTGAAGATCAGCCTGGCCACGCTCGCCGCTTTCCTCACCATCATGGGCTATAGCCTGAACGACACCATCGTGGTCTTCGACCGCATCCGCGAGAACATGGTAAGCCTGGGCCGCAAGGTCGTGGGCGCCGACCTGATCGATCTGAGCATCAACCAGACGCTCAGCCGCACCATCTTGACGTCCGTGACGACGCTGATGGTGGTCGTGGTCCTCTACCTGCTCGGCGGGCCGGTGTTGCAGGGCCTGGCGTTCACGCTCATCATCGGCGTGGTCGTCGGGACGTACTCCAGCATGTTCATCGCCAGCCCCATCCTCCTGGACTGGGCCGGCCTCGTTTCGGGCACACGCGTGTTCTTCAAGGTCGTCTTCCTTCCCGTGACGCTCCCCTTCAAGCTGATCGGCATGCTGCTGGGCGGGCGAAGGTGAGCGCACGCAGCTTCCGCTCGTCTGCGAGTCTGCGATGAAGGCCCCCACCTGCGGCGTCATATTCGACATGGACGGCGTCCTTGCGGACACCGCCCGCGCCCACTTCGAGAGCTGGCTGGCCGTCGGCCGGAAGTGGAACGCGCGGATAACGTGGGAGGATTTCGAGCGCACCTTCGGCCGGCCGAACCACCAGATCATTCCCGAGATGCTGCACCACGAAGTCCCCGAAGCGGAGCTCAAGGAGATCGACCGCTTCAAGGAGGCGGCCTTCCGCGACATCATCCGCCAGGAGCTTGAGCCGCTGCCCGGGGTGGTGGAGCTGATCCGGGGACTCCACAGCGCCGGCTTCCGCCTGGCCGTCGGCTCTTCAGGACCGCGGGAGAATATCGACCTCGTGCTGGACGTCGCGGGCGTCGCCCGCTACTTTGGCGCCGTGGTCAGCGGATGGGACGTGCAGCGCGGCAAGCCCGATCCGGAGGTCTTCCTGAAGGCGGCGGCCGGCATCGGCGTCGAGCCCCGCAACTGCCTCGTCATCGAGGACGTGCCGGCCGGCGTCCAGGCCGCCCACGCGGCGGGCATGAAATGCGTGGCCGTGACGACCACACACGAGGCGGGTGCGCTCGCAGCCGCTGACCGCACTATGGACGGCCTCACCGGACTCACCGTCCAGGACGTGAAGTCCGTGCTGGGGCGGGGATGAGGGCCTCGCGACGGGATGGCAGTGGGCTCGCATCCCCATCACGCCCTGGTATGGGCCGACCGCTTCTTCTCACGTCCGGCTTGTCTGTGGCGCATCTCTTCCCGCCTCACTGCCCTTCTCGATGACGACATGCAGCTGCCCCGTCGTCTCCTGCGGGATATTGCCCGCGTTGATCCGGTAGTCCACGTGGAAGGAACCTGCATCCTCAAAGGAGTCGAACACCACAAAGAGCGGGCTGAGTGGTTCGCTAAAGTTGTGCTTCAGCCGCCGGACATGGAACTCCACATCGTAAGAGTCCGACTTTCGGATCTCGGGACCTGAGACATTCCCCGGCGGGCTGACGTCCGGCATCCTGAAAGACACGCGGTCATAGCCCAATCCTCTGCTGACCGACGCCAACCGCTCGATTGGAGACATGGGCTTCGCTGGCGGCGCCGGCGACTTTGGGGC
The DNA here is from genome assembly GCA_964605915.1 of uncultured candidatus Brocadiaceae bacterium. Classification (GTDB taxonomy): domain Bacteria; phylum Planctomycetota; class Brocadiia; order SM23-32; family SM23-32; genus DAOVRD01. The sequence continues at coordinate 14,051 of CAZSET010000033.1, forward strand.
CCTAGGAAAGCCTTCTTCGTCGTAAACCCCCAAGCCATCAGGGAGGTGGAGGAAGATATCAATGTCCTCTGCGGGCGACGTGCCGCCGTTGAACAACACAATGCTCAGACATAGAGTCCTATTCCCAAGCTGGTTGGAAGCCACTTCCTTCTCGATGAATTGCGCGTACCGTGCGTAGAACTCCTCGAGCTCCCGGTTGTAACGGGCAAACTCCGCTGACGGAATGCCACGCAGAGCATCGAAGCCAGCCTCTACGCTTGCTGCTATCCGCTCCACAGACATCACGCCGTCGACGGGCTCCTGGCTTTGCCTGGGCAGCCTGGGGTACTCTTCCTTGAGGCGGCGCGTTCGCTCCTCGATGTCCTCTACGGTGGGGCGGCGCAAAGGGCTGATCTGGAAGCGTGCCACATCGCTTCCATCTTCGAACGCAACACGCAACGCGGGTGCCCTCCGCCTCAGCTGCCGGATCTCCTCCTCCAGCTCTTGAACCCGTTGCTCATTCGGATCCGGCTCCTCGGGGAGTTTCAGAGTCTCCGGCGGCGAGACGACACGTATGTTGTGGTGGGGAGCTTTGAGCTTGAGGCCGAGATCTCCGGTCACGACCAGCACATTCTGGTCAGCATGATCGCGGCGATGGATCAGAACGCTCGCGATTAGCACATCGTCTTGCGTCGTGGGGTTCAAGTGGTGGACCGCGTAGTCCAGATCTGGCTCCTGTGTTCCGAAATGGACCGCCACGCCAGGGCGAATCTGTGTCTCCGGGGCTTGCTCGGACAAGGCGTGTAACCGTTTGAGCACGGATGCGGCTCGCCTCCGGAGCTTCGCTGACCTGTTCTCGTCCTTCTGCTTGTTCAGCTCTCGGATCACGACAGGGGCGATCTCGATGATCACCTGCTCCGCACTGAGCACGGTGGGCCAGTCAATCTTGTCAAGGAACTGGTAATGCAGCAGCAGGTTCGTGTCGACGAAGGCTGTTAGCTCTGCTGAAGTCATGTCGCTAGGCAGCCTGGCTTCGGCGCAGTTGCCGGCATGGCTGCTCCTTCCTACAGACGTATCTGTCCTGCAAACAGGTCGCCCGGAGACAATGCCCGGCCGGAGCACACGATGTCAACTGCCTTCTTGACCAGTTCGGCTCGGGTATGGAGGAAGCCCTCGTAGTCCATCTTGATCCGCTCCTTCCGCTGCTCGTCGTCCATGGCTTTGTAATCGCCGACGCAGAGGGCCGCATAGGGAACGATGTGCGTCCGCAAGCGTCGTCGCAAGTCCTCCTCGCCGAGCGTGTTCGCTTCCGCACGCTCGCGGAGGTACTTCAATGGCTCCTTGTCGGAGAGCGTCCGGTTCGTCCGCCAGGTGATCAACGCGCAGTTGAGGGCCCGGTAGATCTGGTCATCGGCCAGATCGGCGCTGCGAAGGAGTGCTGCGGGAAACAAGTGGTGATACTCGCGCTTCTGGATGTGCTCGCGGGTACCCGATGCATCATCCGCGATGTCGTGGGCGCCGCACTTCATGGCCAGGCCAAGGATGCCACGGGCGAGGATGATCTTGTTCTTCGGCCAGCGGGCCGATAGGAGTTCCTCGGCTGTCGGCAGCGGATGCATATTCTCGTTGAAGGTGGGCACGTCGTCACGGCTCTTCTCGCCCTTGAGCGCATCCCGGAGTCCGCGGAAGTCCTGGAGCGCAGACGTTGCTGCCGCCTGCTCGTAACGGTTTGTCAGGAAGGCGCGCCAGACGTATCCACGAAGCAGCGTGCGCGCGTTGCCCAACTCGTCGGGTCTGTCAGGCAGGAACCCATGAAGCGCGGATAGCACCGCCAACACGGCGTCCGTGGGAAGGCGCTGCCCGTCGTAGACGCTTTCCTGCGTGAGGAAATCGACCATCCACTTGACGCCGTGCACGAGGTCCTGCCATTCGTTGACAAGCTTCTCCAGGTTCAGTCCCTGGTAGCCGGTCTGGTTGGGCACTCTGTCCTGCATGAGAGCGGCTACGTCCAGGATGAGGTCCTCGGGTGACTTGTATCCCTCGGCCTCGGGAACCCGGCTGTTCAAGCCCGCAAGCATGTCGTGCAGAGATTCCCCGGCGGCCTCCTCCAACTGGGCCACGATGATGTCGAACGCGCTGAGGCGGACGTAGCTGGTGTTCATCTTGATGAACACGTTCAGCGAGACGTCCTTCGGGGTCTTCACCGGCAGCGACAGATAGGGGAGGTTGTAGGCTTTCACACGGTCCCGCAGATCGACCAGCATGTCGAAGAGCTCGTCGCGCCTGATCTCCTTGTCTTCTACGCCGTCGTCAATAGCCTGCCGAGTCCACCCTCGAATCTCAGGAAGTATGTCGTCGGGCCGCAGGAGTCTGAGATGGACGTATCCCCTGCTCCACGTTTCCTTCGGCGAATCAACCCAGACGGGGTACTTCCTGCCATTCCTCCGCCACCTAGACTGACCGACTACAACGGGCTGCCTCTCGCCCGGGCTGTGCGGATCGTCTTCGAAACCGACCAAGTAAGTCCGGTCGGGGTAATCGTCGTGCAGGCTGCGCCACAGCGCGGTCAGCCGCTGCTGGCCGTCTAGCAGAAGCTCGGTCACTCGCTCCCCCTGCTCGGGCGCGCCTTTCAGGGAGCGGCTGACGAACGGCATCTCGTCGCCGACTTCGAGGATGAGCGCCGCGCCACACGGAAGACCTCGGAGAACTGTCGTGAGGAGATCCTGTACAATGCCGGCTCCCCACGCTTCCATCCGCTGGAAACGGGGAAGCTCGATCTGGTGGGTTCTGACGCGCCCAAACCACTGCGGTATGGTCCTGTTTCTCGCGTCCATGGTCCGTTCCCCCTTACACATACTTGTGATCTCAGGACTCTCCCAGCCCCCTGCCGTGGCCCTGTTGACGCGCCTTCCTCGCGCCGCGGGGAAGGCAGCCCCAACGGCCGATATCGCCATCTCACCCAACGTCTTCCGCGGGCGGTTCGGCCGTGCGGTAGACGCCGAGGTCCCGATAGCGACGGTACCGCTCTTCGAGAAGCTGCTCGGTGGGGATCTGCCTTAGCTCATCAAGCGTTCCCGAGAGGTAGCGGTCGAGCTCGCGCGCAGTGGCCTGCCGGTCGCGGTGGGCCCCCCCGACCGGCTCCGGGATGATCGTGTCGATGATGCCGGCTTCAAGCAGGTTCTGCGCCGTCAGCTTCATTGCATCGGCGGCCTTGGGCGTGTTCTCGCTCGCCTCCTTGGGGTCCTTCCAGAGAATGGCCGTCAGGCTCTCGGGCGATATGACGGCATAGTAGGCATTCTCGAGCATCGCGAAGCGGTCGCCCACGCCGATCCCCAGCGCTCCGCCGCTGCATCCTTCGCCCGTGACCACGATGACAATGGGGACGGCCAGCCCCGCCATCGTGAAGATGTTCTCCGCGATGGCCATCGCCTCGCCGCGTTCCTCGGCGTCCAGGGCGCAAGCGGCGCCGGGCGTGTCTATGAGGCAGACGATGGGCAGGCCGAACTTCTCGGCCAGCTTCATCTTGCGCAGCGCCTTGCGGTAGCCCTCCGGCTGGGGCATGCCGAAGTTGGCCGCGATCTTCTCTTTCGTTTCGCGGCCTTTGCGCACGGCGACGATCATCACCTGATGCTCGTCCAGCCTTCCCAGCCCGGTCATGATCGCGTGGTCGTCACGGAAGCACCGGTCCCCGTGCAACTCCAGGAAGTCCGTGAACACCATCTCGACAAAGTCCGTCGGGTGCGGGCGGAGGGGATGACGGGCCAGCAGGACCCGTTGGTAGGCGGTCAGGTTCTTGAAGGTCTTGCTGAGCAGCCGCTCGCGCTTGCGCTCGAGCTTCTCGATCTTCCCGCTCAGGTCCTCGTGCTCGGCGGCGGCACGCTCGGTCAGCTCGCGGATCTGCTTCTCCACCTCGAGGATGGGCCGCTCGAAGTCGTAGGCGAACCGGTCCTGATTGGAATTCTTGGCCAAGCTTTCGGCTTCCCGAACAGCCCCCGTGGTGACGCCCGGCGGCCATTGTAGCCGGGGGCCTGTTTTGAATCAAGCCGGGCAGCGCTGTATAATCCCGGCCCGTCGGCTTCTTTAGCGGCCTTCGGCGGCGTCCCTCGCGCCCGGCGCGAGGCCCCCATCCTCTCCGGAGACGAGCGTGGCGTTTACCGACCAGGACCGCCAGTTCATGCGGAGGGCGCTCTCGCTCGCCGAGCAGGGCAGGGGCTTCGTCGAGCCGAACCCTCTGGTGGGTGCCGTGGTTGTGAAAGACGGGCGTGTCGTGGGAGAGGGCCATCACCAACGATTCGGCGGGCCCCACGCGGAGGTCTTTGCGCTCCGGGAGGCAGGGCAGGAGGCCGACGGCGCGACCCTCTACGTCACCCTCGAACCGTGCGATCACGAGGGCAAGACGCCGCCCTGTGCGCCGCTGGTTGCGGACTCGGGCGTCCGACGCGTGGTCATTGCGGTGCTCGATCCCACGGCCCAACGGCCACGGGGAGGCGTTGGTCTGCTGGAAAAGCGCGGACTTGTCGTCCAGACCGGCCTCTGCCGCGAGGAAGCAGTCCGGCTGAACGCCGGTTTTTTCAAGCTGGCCTCGACGGGTCGCCCCCTCGTGATTGCCAAGTGGGCGATGACGGCCGACGGGAAGATCGCCACCCGCACGGGCTCGTCTCGTTGGATCAGCTCGACGGAGGCGCGTCGGCTCGTGCATGAGCTGCGGGGCTGCGTCGACTGCATCATCGTGGGGGCGCGCACCGTGGCCAGGGACGATCCGCTCCTGACGTGCCGGGATGCCGAGCGGAGGCGCATCGCCGCGCGAGTCGTTCTGTGTGGGGCGCGGCTGCCGGAGCCCGGCTCCCGGCTGGTGCGGACGGCGCGCGAAGCCCCCGTCATCCTGGCCTATCCCCGGGGCCGGGAGCCGGCTGTTCTCCAGAGCCTGGTGGACGCCGGTTGCGAAGGGCTGCCCGTCGCGGAAGCAGCCCCGGGGCGCGTCGGCATCGAGGACTTGCTCGATGAACTGGGTCGGCGCCGAATGACCAACGTGCTGGTCGAAGGCGGAGCAGAGACGTTCGGCGCCTTCTTCGACGGCGGACTGGTGGACCGGGCAATGGTCTTCGTCTCGCCTCTGGTGGTGGGCGGGACCGACGCGACGACAGCCGTCGGTGGGCTCGGGGTCGACGATGTCGCCGATGGCCTCGCGCTGAAACACTGCCGCACCCGGTGCGTCGGTCCTGACGTTCTCATCGAGGGATGGGCCACAGATCCCCTGTCCTGGGCTCCCTAGCGGAGGCCTTAGCGTGTCATGAACGCGGGCGAAGTGCTCATCCAGATCTACGAAACGCTGCGGGGCGCCTACGGCCACCGCGGCTGGTGGCCGGGCGAGACGCCGTTCGAGATCATGGTCGGCGCCGTGCTCACGCAGCGGACCAACTGGCGAAACGTGGCAAAGGCCATCGACGCGCTCAGGTCGGCAGGCGTCATGGAGCCGGCCGCCCTGTCCCGGGTCGACCTGGTTCGCCTGCAGTCGCTGGTGCGGCCTGCCGGTTACTACCGCCAGAAGGCGGCACGCCTGAAACGGCTGGTGGACTGGCTGATCGAGCGGACCGGGGGCGATCTGGAGCGGATGCAGGACGCCGCGACGGAGGACCTGCGGGAAGAGCTGATCACCCTCAAGGGCATCGGGCCCGAGACGGCGGACAGCATCCTGCTCTACGCCCTCGGCAGGCCGGTCTTCGTGGTCGATGCGTACACGAAGCGCGTCACCGTGCGGCATGGCCTCATTCACGAGACGTGCACCTACTTCGAGTTGAAGGAATTGTTCGAGTCGAACCTGCCCCGAGACGTCGAGCTTCACAAGGACTACCACGCCCAACTGGTCGAGGTGGGCAAGAGGCAGTGCCGGACAAAGCCCCGCTGTGCGACCTGTCCCCTGCATCCGGTGCTGGGCGATCCGATCGAGGCTGAGGGATTCTGATCCAGGGCCTGGCGGCAGATGGGCTTCCTCAGACCTTGAACGAAGCGGCGGGCTTGAAGTAGAATCTTGCATGGCGTCATCTGAAACAGCCCGGGAGTGGACCGTTCCTTCCTCCTGTGCGGGGCGGTGTGAGATGGGGGAAGGCGTCCGGTGAGCTGAGCGGCCACTCCGGCGCAGAGAGGCAGGGCCGACATGCCTTCGGTCAAGTGCCCGTACTGCGACAATGAGTTCGAATGGACGAAGTCCATGGGCGAGAGCCGCGTCCAGTGCCCCCTTTGTAACAAGACGATGGCCATCGTGCGCAAGCAGAAGAAGGCGGGCACGGACCTGCAGCCCAGGGCGATCACCTCGTGGGGCACGGACGGTTTCGGCAGCGAGAAGACGCGCGCCGAGTACGGCGAGATCAAGAAGGGCGACGTGCTGGGCGGATTCCGTATCGAGGAGATGATCGGTGCGGGCGCGATGGCAGTCGTCTATCAGGCGACCCAGCTCTCCTTGGACCGGCGCGTCGCGCTGAAGATCCTGCCCAAGGAGTTTGCGCAGAAGGAGTCCTTCGTCCGCCAGTTCGACAGCGAGACCGACCTGCTTGCCTCGCTGAACCATCCCAACATCGTGACCATCATCGACCGCGGACGCGCGGACGATACGTACTTCTTCGCCATGGAGTACGTCGAGGGCACGACTCTGGGCGAATTGCTCACCACCGGAGAGCTGGACGAGGAGTTCTTCCTGCGCATCATGGAGCAGTCCGCCGAGGCCCTCGAATACGCGCACTCCAAGGGCATAATCCACCGGGACATCAAGCCTGCCAACATCATGCTGAACGACCAGGGCATGGTGAAGGTGGCGGATTTCGGCGTGGCGGGGCTGCTGGCCGAGGCGCGCGCGGAATCCGGCGGCAAACGGCGCGTGATGGGAACCCGCGGCTACATGGCGCCGGAACAGGAAATAGACGTCAGGCGCACTGACGAGCGCAGCGACATCTTCTCGCTGGGGGCGGTCATGTACAGGGCGCTGGCGGACAAGGTCCCCGATCATCTGCCGCCCGTCCCGCCCAGCCGGCTCAATCCGGAGATCGATCCGCGTCTGGACAAGCTCGTGCTGAAATGCCTCGAGATGAGCCCGGATCGCCGCTACCAGAGCGCGCCGGAACTGCTCGAGGCCATCCGCAGCTTCCAGCGGGAGTTCACCCACGCCCGGGAGGTCTGCCCCCAGTGCAAAAAAGAGAACCCCGTGACGCAGAAGACGTGCCTGCACTGCGGCGCCGACCTGTCCGAGCTGTTCGACGTCTGCCCGGAATGCGGCGCGGAGAACCGCATAGACGTGGAGGTCTGCATGGGCTGCGGCACGAGCCTCAGC
>CAZSET010000034.1:0-5208 GCA_964605915.1 uncultured candidatus Brocadiaceae bacterium
CGCCGGTGCCGCTGGTGAAGTAGAAGGTCTCCTCGACCTGTTTGTGCAGGTGCGCGCCGAGCTCCTCGCCGGGCAGGAGCCGGATCAGCCCCCAGTCGACCCTCGGCCCCCTGAACAGGTATTTCGGCCCGCTCACGGTGTTCCTGTATTCCAGCTCGTTTGCATTCACCTTCTCCATGGTTCGCCTCCTCCGCTCTGGCCCGTGACGGGGCGCTACCGCCGGCTTCCCTGCCCGTCGGGCTGGCGCGCCAGGTAATGCCGGGTGCGACGGCGCGCGTGCCGCCGCGCGATACGCCCCCAGCGGCTCTCCCACTCGGGATAGCGCGCCAGGTAGCAGCGCAGCGTCCTGAGGCGGTCGGCGGGCGCGACCGCTCGCCGCGACGCCGCCCATTTGACGACCGATCGGTCCAGGCGCAGCAGATTGGCCAGACGCTGCCGCAGCGTGGGCCGCGGGGTTAGCTCCGCCCGGTCAAAATCTATGACGTAGGCTTCCGGCGCGTCAAATGGATTCCGCACGAGCACGTTCTTCAGGTTCAGGTCCGCGTGGAGTATGCCGGCGTCGTGCATGTCTGCAATGGCGCTGGCGATTGCAGCCGCCAGATCCCTCCTCTGCTGCCGAGAGGGGACCTGGCCCGTGCCGACGGACTCGCAGAGCTCCAGCAGATTCATTGCCTCCGGGATCTCCTCGCTCACGAAATGGCCTTTGACGAGGGGACCCCATGCCCGCTCGACTCGGACGGCCAGGGGCGGACTCGTCGGGACGCCCCTCCGCCGGGCGCAGGCGGCCAGTTGCAGCTCGCGGCGCATTCGGCCGTCTGCGAAGAAAAGGGATCCGCGAAGGGGACCGAGCAGGCCGCCGTGGACGTACTGGCGGACCATCAGCCCGGGTCCGTCGTGCCATTGCGGATGCCAGCTCCACAGGCTGCTCCGGCCGGCCTGGCGCGAACTGCGCCCTCCCAGGGAAGCCAGGATCGAAGGGAGGCGTCGCAGATCCTCGATGTCGATCCTTCCGACGTAGTCCGGGTTGAGGTAGACCGTCACCTTGCCGTGGACGGTTTCTTCGAGCCGGGGCAGGTCGTCTGCGCCGGGGGCGTGCATTCCTGGCGACTCCCCTGAAATGGCCGGGCGCGACTCAGGGATTCTGCCCTTCTGCGGGCCGGGCCGCCAGCGCTTCGGGCTCGGCGACGTCGCGCACGCAACGGAATCCCGTGGCCGCGTCGGCCGACTCGGGATCGAGGGGGTAGCGGCTGGTGCACCGGGCGGGGATGGGGACGATCTCCTGCTGGTACCACGCTCCTCCCCGCACGACCTGGTACGAGCCCTGCCCGAGCGTTTCGGGCGCCTGGCTGCCCGCATAGGAGGCGAACTTCGTATCGGTCCATTCCTCCACGTTGCCGATCATGTCCAGGCAGCCGTACGGGCTGGCCCACGTGGGATACGACCCGACGGGCGCGGGGCCTGCATCCAAGGGGCGCATGTGCTGGCAGCGGTCCTCGGCGAATACTTCTCCCCATGGGAAGGTGCGCCCGTCCACGCCCCGGGCGGCCTTCTCCCATTCTGCCTCGGTCGGCAGTCTGGCTCCCCGCCAGCGGGCGTATGCGCGGGCCTCCGCCAGGCTGACGTTCACCACGGGCAGGTCGTCCTCCCCCTCCGGATAGGTGCCTCCGGTCCAGCTCGCCGGGGGCGGATTGCCCGTCTCGTCCACGTACTGCTTGTACTGCGCGTTGGTCACCTCGGTCTTGTCGATGAAGAACGCTTTGGTCGCGACGACGTGCTTGGGCGTTTCGTTCATGAGGCCGTAGACCTCGGCGGCCACGGCCATCGCTTCTTCGTCCTCTCCCAGGGCGCTTAGGCCATAGGAGCGGATCAGCGAGATAATCTCAGTGGTGTCGCTGCCCATGCGGAACCGGCCCTCAGGCACGTAGACCATGCCCTCGGGCGGCTCCTTTATCCGTTCGAGGGTCAGACGGGCGCGTTCCTCCCATGCGAGCCCCTCGAACTGGGGCAACAGCTCGCGCAGGACTTCCTCACACTCTGCGACCGCACCGGTGCCATAGGCGTAGATGGCGGACCCGTAGGTCCATTCAGGCAGCTTCTCCAGTGCTGTTGCCGCGACAGGAGACTCGGCCCGGGAGAACCGGATGATGCCCCGGAGCGCCCCCAGGGCGTTGGTGAAGTCGAACTGGTCGTAGTACTCCTTCGCCTGCTCGATCTGCCTGCGAGCGGTGTTGTCGTCGAAGAGCACGGCGGAGGCTGACGGCTCGAGGTCCAGCCGGAGGCGCGCAGCCTGTACGGACCACTGGCTGGCAGGATAGCGCCGCAGGAGCTCCGCGTAGTGCTGCCCGGCCTTGCCTTCGTCTCCTGCCCGGTGGCTTTCGGCGAACAGGAGGAATAGCGTCTCCGCGTCCAGATCGGCGGCCTTGGCGGCGACCTCGTGCCCCGGATAGGCCTCGACCAGGCGGACGAGCTGCTCTCGGGCCTCCCGGAACCGGGCGTCATCCAGCTTCTCGCGCACGGCATCGAGGTAGAGCCCCGGCATTGCCCGCTCGGCCCGCGTTGCCGCGTCCGTCCCCGGGAACTGCTTGATGATGGCCGTCATCGCGCCGATGGCTTCGTCCAGTTGCCGCGTGTCCTTCCAGGTGACGAACGCCTGGCTGAGCAGAAGGTGCGGCCTGCGTTGCTGCAGCAGGGCGGCCTCCTTCGTGCCTGGATGTTCGCTGGCCACCTGCTCGTAGACCTCCAGGGCGGGCACATACTGCCCGCGCGCCGTCAGGTCTTCGGCCAGGTCCACCAGGGCGGACGGCATGTTGCGAACGGCCACCGCGCCGAAGTTCGAGCCCTCCGGCGCCACCTCGATCGCCCTCTTGTACTTATCGACCGCGCCTTCAGGGTCCCCGGCCTCCCCCAGGGCGCGGGCCCACTCCGTGTAGATGCGAGCCAACTGATCGAGGCTCCTCGCCTCGATGCTTGTGCCGGCGTACTTCCGCCGGAGTTCGCTGAACAGCGCCTCGCCGAGCTCGTAATCGCCGCGCCGGCTGAGGCGCTGCCAGTCGGCCATGGCGGTCTGGAATGCTTGATCCGCACCGCGCTCTCTGCCCGCAGGCGCGGCGATGGCCTCCCCCGGGACTGGGGCCGCCTCCCCCGGCGGTTCGGGCTTCGGCTCCAGCGGACGGGCCGCCTCTTCTATGGGCCGGGCGGCCTCCGGGCGGCCGGCCGGCATCCGTCCCAGCGCGTATCCGAGTGCACCGACCGCTGCGATGATGCCCGTCAGAGTGATGACGCGCGCCGCGGCAAGCACGGAGCCCCCCGCGCGCGTCCGCCTGGGCTCGGGCAGCTCGTACTCGCGGGCGAACGCGGAGTCCGTCCCGTACGGCATGACCTCCACGTGCCCCGTGTTCATGCACTCGGCGCAGCGGACAAGGTCGTCGATGGCCCGTTGCATGCTGCCGTAGCGGCGCGCGGGGTCCTTTTCCAGCATCCGCGCGAGCACGCGCGCCACCTCATGCGGAACCCGCTCGTGCGCCTTGTCTGCCGGCGTGGGCCGGTGCTGGCAGTTGGCGAACAGGTAACCGACCACGTGGTCGGAGGGAAATGGCTCGTGCCCCGTGAACAGCTCGTAGGCTATGACCCCCAGCGCGAACACGTCCGCCTGCCCACTCAGTGCCTGGCCCTTGATCACTTCGGGGGCCATGTACTTGGGCGTGCCAAGCAGCTCTCCCGGCAGTGAGACGATGCTGTCGTCGGCGGACACGCCCAGGTCGAAGAGGGTGACCTTGACCAGTTGACGCCCCTTCTGGTCGGACGTCACGATGATGTCGGACGGTTTGAGGTGCCCGTGCACCACCCCCTGGCCGTGCGCGGCGCGCAGGCCCTCTGCGATCTGGTGGACGACGTTCAGCGCCTCGTCAGGCTCCAGGGGAGCATTGCTGAGCACATCCGTCAGGCGCCGGCCGCGAGCGTCTTCGACGACCAGGTAGAGACGGCCTGCTTCGGTGCCGAGCGCCAGCGCCCTCAGCAAGTTGGGATGGTCCAGGAGGGACTGCTGCTCGGACCACCGGTCCCGGAAGTAACGCTCGAACGCAGAGGCCCGAGTGACCGACCGGGCAAGCACCTTGAGCAGCACGCCTCGGCCGCTTTGCGTGTCGCGGGCGCGGTACATACTCCCTGCGCCGCCTTCTTCGAGCAGCTTGACCAGCTCGTACTTGCCCAGGCGCTGCTGATCGGGTTTCTGGTCGGCCATGCGTGCGGGTGCGTCCTGCGCTAGGAAGGTTCTCACTATCCGCCAGAGGCGTTTACATTCTATGAAATGGCCGCCGGGAAAACAAACGCTTGGCGGCCGTCCAGAGGGCGCTCCGGATGGCGCCGCGGGCTCCGGTTTGACTCCTCCGTCGGCAGGCAACTAAGATGTGCCTCTAGCTGCCGTGGCGGCCCCATAAGCCATTTCCGGGGAGCGAGATGACCCGGCCCACAGAGCTCCTTGATGCGTTCCTGCACTACTGCGCCGCAGAGTGTGGGTTGAGCGCCAATACGCTCGATGCCTACGAATCGGACGTGTCCGACTTTCTTCGCTTCGTGGGCGCCGGAGACGAGCGCGCGCTGGGCAGGCTCAGCACGGGGCGACTGGTGGATTACGTCGACGCGTGCCGGCGGCGCGGCCTCTCGCCCGGCACCATCTGGCGCCGGCTCGTGTCCGTGCGGATGTTCTACCGTTTTCTGCTGCTCGAGGGGCACGTCGAGAGGGACCCCGCCGAGGCGTTCCAGACCCCGCGCCTGTGGAAGCGCATCCCTGAGGTGCTCAGCGTCGAGGACGTGGAAAGGCTCCTGGAAGCGCCCGACCGCAAGACGCCGCTGGGCCTTCGGGACCGTGCCGCGCTGGAGATGCTGTACGCCACGGGCGCCCGGGCCAGCGAGCTGTGCGGGCTGAACGTGGGGGATGTGAACTTCGAGTACGGCTTCGTGCGGTGCTATGGCAAGCGGATGAAGGAGCGCCTGGTGCCGGTCGGCCGCACGGCGCTCGACGCCGTGCGCGAATACATGGCACGCGGGCGACCTGCGCTCCTGCGGGACAAGGGCGAATCGGCGCTCTTCCTCACGCGCACGGGCCGGCGCCTTAGCCGCAGCGCGCTATGGCACCGCGTGCGCAAGCAGGCCGTCGCGGCCGGCATCTCGGGCGACCAGGTCGCGGCGATCGCCCTCGACACCACCGGT
>CAZSET010000034.1:5218-17919 GCA_964605915.1 uncultured candidatus Brocadiaceae bacterium
CGGCGGGGCGGACCTGCGCTCCGTCCAGGTCATGCTGGGCCACGCGGACATCTCGACCACGGAGATCTACACGCACGTGGACCACAGCCGCCTGAAGTCGATTCACGAGAAGTACCATCCGCGTGGGTGAGGTGCCGGGGGAGAACAGGAGGGAGCAGCGTGCAAACGCCAACCGGAAAGCCGGCCACCGCGCACACGGTGGAGGCCCGCGTCCGCTGCGCCGAGACCGATCAGATGGGCGTGGTCCACCACTCGCATTTCCTCACCTACTTCGAGATAGGCCGGACGGACTGCATGCGCCGGCCGCCCGCGCAGGGGCGGATGGCTCAGTCCATAGCCGAGGCAGCGATGCTCTGAGTGGCAGGACTACGGACTCTAGAGCCCCTGGTGGCCAGCATCTGGAACCCGGAAGCTCATGTGCACAGACGCTCAGACGAGGGCAGCTCCGCACCCTGGGCAGAAGCGCTGGCCGACACTAACCTTCCCGCCGCATTGGGGACAGAGCTCACTATCCCGCTGGGCAGCCAGGAATTCCCGGGCCGTGTCGAAGCCTGAGAGCCCTGCCGCCTCCTCGATGTGCTTCCTGTAGATGAGTGCGGACGCGTTGAGGTCCGCGACTGTCCTGGATACCTTCAGCAGCCTATCATGGCCTCTGGTGGTCAGCTCGGGCAAGTGCTTCTCTACCTGCATGATTGCTGCTTGAGCCGAGTCATGGAGCTGGCAGAACGTGCTCACTTGGCCGCCCGGAATCGCGCCGTTGCACGCTATGGTTGTGCCCCTGAACCGCTGTTGCTGTAGTGTTCTTGCGTGCTCCACGCGCTTACGAATATCGGAGGAACCCTCGGCCCGTCCGCCCCGGAACCGCTCCTCGACGGCCAGAGGCCCGACCTGGATCTTCAGGTCAATCCTGTCCATGATGGGCCCGCTGATCCTCCCAGTATACCGGCGGACCTGTGCCTCGGTGCACGAGCAGAGCGATCTGGTGTTGCGTGACCCGCACTCGGAACACATCACCTGGCCGTACTCCAAACGATGGTTGCACCGCGCACACACATGCTGACCCCGCAATCCGCAGGGGCAGGGATTCATAGCTGCGACCAGGATAACTTGGCAGGGGTACGTGGCAGCGCCGTCCTTCCTCACTAGGTGGATCTCCCCGTCCTCCAGAGGCTGGCGTAGGGTCTCCAAGAGGTGCCTGCCGAACTCGGCAAGCTCGTCCAGGAACAGCACGCCGCGGTGAGCCATTGTGATCTCCCCGGGCATTGGGAACCCCCCGCCACCGCCTACAACGGCGACCGGCGACGCCGTGTGGTGGACCGCTCTGTAAGGGCGCTCCAGCACCACCTCGTTTCCGGCCCCAAGCTCGCCTTTGGCTCCGTATATCCTTGTCAGCTCGACTATCTCCGAACGCGACAGGCGCGGCAAGATTGTGGGGAGGGCCTTGGCCAGCAGCGACTTCCCCTCTCCTGGGGGGCCGATGAGAAGCACGTTGTGCCCGCCAGCCGCAGCGACCTCGAGCGCCCGCTTAGCTCGCCCCTGTCCTTTCACATCTCTGAAGTCGACCCCTTGCCTGAAAGCGGCTCTGAATTCGGAGGCCTGCGCGTCTGCAATGCGTCCCTCTCCAAGTCGGGCGACCTGCGCGCCTTCTCTGAGGTTCCTGACAAGGAATGCGTTAAGCGGTTTGTTTGCGTCCTTGCTCTTCCTCAGCAGCGCGAATTCGTGCCGGTTTGCCTCCGGTACCAAGACGGTTGAGCCAGCGGGCAACTCCTGTGCGATCGCCAAAGCGCCCCTGCACCGCCGCACTTCCCCTGTCAATCCCAGTTCGCCAACGGCGTGCACTTGTTCAAATGGCACTGCCAGCTGGCCGGTGGCCTCCAGGATCGCAAGTGCCAGAGGCAAGTCAAGCGTCGTGCCTTCCTTCGGGATGTCAGCTGGCGCCAAGTTGACGGTGACATTGACGCGCGGCCAGTGGAATCCCGACGCCTCAACCGCCAGCCGTAGGCGGTCCTCGCTTTCTCTGACGGCACTTCTGCCCAGGCCAACTATACGGAACCTTGCTGGTCCCTTACGAGCCCCTACCTCAACATCCACTATCAGCGCTGATAGGCCTTGTACTACCGCGCCACGTATCATGGCGGCCCCCGCTCGAGTCGCCCACTTGCCCCTACAAGCAGCGTAGACTGAATTGCACGGCAATTGTATGCGATTGGCGGGGCGCCTGCAACCTTCGGGTAGGAGGATACGGCAGACACTTGCGGAGACGTGGAACTTGTATGCCCCTTGCTCCCGGCAGAGCAGGACACGACAAGTTGCAGGCCAGCGTGCCGGATAGGGGGGGCCAGAGCGACGCGCGATAACGTCAGCCGAGCCAGTCCGCCCAGGACAACGCACTCGCCTACATCCGCAGGAAGTTGGCCAGGAGCTTGGGGCCCTCGCCGGTGAGGAAGGACTCCGGGTGGAACTGCACGCCTTCCAGCGGATACTCCTTGTGCCGGATGCCCATTATCTCGTCCGGCTCGGCGCGCGCGGTCACCTCGAAGCAGTCGGGCAGCGTCTCCTCGCGAATGGCCAGCGAGTGGTAGCGGGTCGCCTCGAACGGGTTGTCCAGGCCGGCGTAAATCGTCTTGCCGTCGTGGTGGATCATGCTGGTCTTGCCGTGCATCAGGCGCCGATGCCGCTCCACGACGGCCCCGAAGGCATACCCGATGCACTGGTGCCCCAGGCAGACCCCCAGGATGGGCACCTTCCCGGCGAAGTGGCGGATCACGTCGTTGGAGACGCCGCCCTCGCGGGGCGTGCACGGCCCGGGCGAGAGGATGATGTGGTCCGGCCCGATCGCCTCCACCTCCGCGACCGTTATCTTGTCGTTCCGGTAGACCTGGATGCCCCGCGCGCCGAGCTCGCCCAGACGCTGCACCAGGTTGTAGGTGAACGAATCGTAGTTGTCGATGATAAGGATCACGCGGGTCGACGCCTCCCTCGGGCAGCCCCTTCCTGAAGGCCATTATGTGCAGCGGGTGCGGACGTGTCAAATAGGGTCTGACGCGTGCGGCCGGGGGCTGCTGCGCCTTCAGCATTGAGCTTCGCAGTCCCCGCGCGGTTTACGTGCCGTCATGTCGCCCGCCCCGCGTCTGCGGGACGGGCTCTGGATGAAGGGGCGCAGCCAGGTTCCGGGGGCTCGCGCCCCCGGCCAGGCATATGTCGTCCCTATCGGGACTTCCGACGCACCCGCCGTAGGCAGGGCACGCGAGCAGGCGCCCGGCGCTCGTAGCGCCGGCCCGCCAGAGGCCGGGCGAGCATCCTTGCCGGCAAGTTTGGCCCTGGCGCCCCCGCCCAGGCATATATCGTTCCTAACCGGGACTTACGACGTGGCGCGCCTGTCCCGGGCCGTAGCCGTTAAGCCCCGGCAGGGGCGACATATATGTACCCCTGGCCGCCAGGCCAGGGAAAAGGCGATCAGCCCACTCAAGCCCACCAGCAGCGGGCGACATGGCCTTGTCGCCGCAGTCATGCCCGCCGGAGAACGAATGCCGGACCAGCCCGTGTCTGTGGTGAGGACCGCGCGGCCAACCATGGGAGCCCTGCGGTCGGCAACGTTCGAACACAAGCATGAAGCTCCACTAGGTCCGGTACGTCCTGGACGATCGCTTCGAGCATCATGACGGAACGCAGGTCATCGACCTCCGCAGCAGCGCGCTGGACATGGTCAGTCACGGCTGGCAGGACATCAAGGACGTCCACCTGTGGGAGTCGTGCTGACGGGATCGCTGGCGGCCCTTTACGTCGCGGCACGTTTCAGCGACAATAGGCGGGGCTCGCGGCCATACGGCATTCTTCCGAGTCAGCGCTGAGGCGCTGTTGCAGAACCCGCTCCGTTGGCCCGAGGTCGAGCGAGAACGCCGAGGGCAAGGAGGCCGAAGCAGGCGATTCAAAGGCCAGAATCGCCGATGCAGGCCGACACAGCCCTTCGGTGCTCGCAGCCGGCCGAAGCCAGGATGGGGTTCTGCAAAAGCGCCTAAGGAGGTGGATCTTGCTGCAGCTTCCCCAGATGTACGTCACCACGGATGCGGTGACGTTCAGTTGGTCGCGCGACGAAGGCCTGCGCATCCTCCTGATCAGGCGCGCCAGCGCGCCGTTCCCCGATAGTTGGGCCCTGCCGGGCGGCTTCGTCGAAGAGGAAGAGGACCTCATCGATGCGTGCGTGCGCGAGCTTCGCGAGGAGACGGGCGTCGAAGCGGCGGCCATGGTGCAGATCGGCGCGTGGGGCAAGCCGGGTCGGGACCCGCGGGGGCGCAACGTTTCCATAGCTTACCTCGCCGTCGCGCGGCCGGACGCTGCGGCGCAGGCCGGATCGGACGCCAAGGCCGTGGCGTGGCACCCCGCGCGGGACCTGCCGCGCCTGGCCTTCGACCACAGCAAGATAGCGGCAGGGGGGATGGCGAAGCTCCAGTCGGTCGCCCGGGAAACGCACCTGGTCTTTGCCCTTCTGCCGCAGCCCTTCGGTCGCGAGGACCTGCGCGGTGTCCTGGCCGACGTCACTGGCGAGCTGGTCACGATGCAGGAGGCCGGAGATCTGGCGAAGCGCGCGCGCATCGTGAAGGAAAAGGGCGTCGGCGCCAGGGAGGTAGAGCTTTACCGCTGCGTTGTCCCCAACTTCCTTGCCCCCCTGCGGTGAGCGCGGGCAGCGAAGCTCCAATGGCGGCTTGCAGCCGTGCCCCCCGTTCAGCGAGGATTCGATGACCGGCAGTCCGTGCGGAGGCAGTCCGGCCAAGCCGCGGCCCGCGTCCCTGGCCACCCCGCACGGCGCACTGCGACTGCCCGCCTTTCTACCGGATGCCACGAGGGCTGTGATCAGGTGCGTGGACGCGGACGACCTGCGGGCCTGCGGCGTCCAGGGCCTGGTCGTCAACACCTTCCATCTGACGACGCATCGCGGTGTGACGGTCGTTTCGGCCCTGGGCGGCGTGCACGCCTTCATGGGTTGGTCCGGGCCCGTCCTTTCGGATTCCGGCGGGTTCCAGGTCTATTCGCTCCTGAGCGGCTCCCGGAAGCTGGGCAGCGTCACAAGAAGGGGCTTCACCTATCGCGTGGCCCGGGGCGCGGGCAAGAAGGTGCTCACTCCGGAGAAGTGCATCCGCGCTTAGTTCCGGCTCGGGGCCGACGTCATCGTGTGCCTGGATCACTGCGTGCCCCTTGACGCGCCGCCCGAGCAACAGCGCGAGGCCCTGGAGAACACCGTGCTCTGGGCCGGCGCCTGCGGGAGCGAGTTCGACCGCCTGGCCGAGCAGACGGGGCGGCGGCCGCTGCTCTTCGCCGTCGTTCAGGGAGGGAAGGACCAGGCCCTTCGGCGGGAGTGCGCCGAGCGCCTGGTCGAGATCGGGTTCGACGGCTATGGTTACGGGGGCTGGCCGGTTGACAAGGAGGGACGCCTGCTCGATGTCGTCGGCGCCGTGGCGGAGATGATTCCGGCCCATGCCCTCAGATGGGCGCTCGGCATCGGCAAGCCGGAGCACGTCGTCGGGTCGGTCACGTGCGGCTACGATCTGTTCGACTGCGTGATTCCGACGCGCGCCACGGACGTCTCTACGCGTTCACGGGTCCGCCGGGTCGCACGGACCTTGATGCCGATGGCTTCTACGAGTGCGTCTATCCGCTCGACCGCAAGCACGTGCGCGATCCGTCGCCCGTGGACGCCACTTGCGATTGCCCATGCTGCGGCAGGTATTCGCGCGCGTACCTGCACCACCTGTTCAGGATCAGGGATCCGCTGGGCTTTCGCGTTGCCACGCTCCACAACCTGCGCTTCTACGCCAGGCTGATGGAGCTGCTGAGGGCGGAGGGGGCCGGTCGGCGTTAGAGCACGCCCTTGGTGGAGGGGATCTGGCCGGACGCCCGGGGATCTATGGACACGGCCTCGCGCAACGCGCGCGCCGTCCCCTTGAAGATGGACTCGGCGATGTGGTGCGTGTTATCGCCCCGCACCAGGTCCACGTGCAAGGTGATGCCCGCGTTCAGGACGAACGCCTGCAGGAACTCCTGCACCAGCTCCACGTCGAACTCGCCCACCTTGGAGGCAGGGAACTGCACGTTGTAGCTGAGCAGGCCCCGGCCGCTGACGTCGACGGCGATGGCCGTCAGACTGCCCTCCATCGGCAGGCGGGCGTCGGCGAACCGCCTGATGCCGCGTTTCTCGCCCAGCGCTTCGGCGAAGGCACGCCCCAGCACGATGCCGACGTCCTCGGTGGTGTGATGCGCGTCCACCTGCAGGTCGCCCTTGGCCTCGCACTTCAGGTCCAGAAGGCCGTGACGGGCCAGCAGTTCCAGCATGTGGTCCAGGAAGCCGATGCCCGTGGCGATCTCTGCCTGCCCTTCGCCGTCCAGCGAAAGCTCCAGGCGGATGGAGGTCTCCCTGGTATCGCGCTCGACAACGGCCCGGCGTCTGTCATCGGCCATCACGCTTCCTCCCGTGCAGGCGCGCTCTGCCTCTTCCGTGCCAGAATGTCCGCTGTCACGCCCAGCAGCACGTCCGTCTGCTCGTCCGTCCCTACGGAAATGCGCAGGCAGTCATCAAGCCGCGGGGCGTCGAAATAGCGGACCAGTATCTTGCGTTCAAAAAGGGCTTCGAACATCCGGGCGGCGTCCTGCCCCTGCGGGACGCGGGCGAGCACGAAGTTCGCCTGCGACGGCCAGCACGCAAAGCCCATCTCGCTCAGCCCTATCCTCAGGCGTTCGCGGGTAGCCTTGATCTTCCGTACGTTCTGCTTCAGCCAGTCCTGGTCGCCAACGGCGGCGGTCGCGCCCGCCAGGGCCGGCCCGCTCACGTTGTAGGAGTCCTTGACCTTGGCCATGCCCTCGATGAGGGGCTCCTGCGCCACGGCGAACCCGAAACGCAGCCCCGCCAGGCTGTAGGACTTCGAGAGCGTGCGCGTCACCACGACGTTATCGAAATCCTCGACCAGGGCGAGACAGTCGGCTTGGGCGAAGTCCACGTAGGCTTCGTCCACCAGCAGAACGCCGTCGAGCGACTCCGCCAGGCGGGCCACCTGATCCGGCGGGACGAGCGTCCCGCTCGGTGCGTTGGGATTGGCCAGGTAGGTCAGCCGGGCGCCTGTGCCCGCCAGGTCCGGCGGCAGGGAGTAGTCCTCGGGAAACGGAACCGTGACTGCCCGAGCGCCCTGTATCAGCGCCAGCGGCGCATACAGCGAGTAGGTCGGCCACGGAAAGGCCACCGTATCTCCCCGGCCGCAGAAGCCGCGCATGGCTATGTTGAGCAGGTCGTCCGAGCCGTTGCCGCAGAGAATGTGCTCGGGGCGCGTGCCGAGCACTTCCGCTGCCTGTCGCCGGAAGGCGTCCGCCATGGGATCGGGGTACTTCCGCAGGCCCTCCGGGAACAGGGCCTGGAGCGCCTCGATGACGCGCGGCGACGTAGGGTAGGGGTTCTCGTTCGTGTTCAGTTTGATGAACCCCGGCTCTTTCGGCTGGAAGCCGGGCACGTACGCCTCCATCCGTTCGATGTCCGGTCGGAAGTAGCTCATGAGACGTGGTATCCGCCAGTAGCAAGGCGAGGGACGCTCGCGAGTCTGCATTATAGGCAAACATGGCGCGCACCCGCAAGAGGCGCGCGCCAGAGGTGAAGGCAGAAGGCAGAAGGAAGAAGGCAGAAGGCAGGAAGAACGGCCAACAGCGAGCAACGAGAACGACGAGCAGGAGCAAGAGTAGGAGCAGGAGTAGGAGCAAGAGTAAAAGCAGGAGCACGAAGACCACCGGCCGCTGCGGGTCAGTGCTGCCCGTGGCCGTGCATTCTGCCCAGCAGGTGGTCGCGTGCGTGCTGATAGACGGCCTTCATCTCGCGATGTCGCTGGTCGTCATAGCGCACGGATAGCGTGTCCAGGTAAGTCAGCCCACCGTCGATCAGTGTCAGCATGTAGGTGGCGTCGGACGGGCTGAACAGCTCCGTGCCGGGCACAAGAACGTAGATCGGGGAGGTGTGGCCGGCCACGAAGATCGGCCAGCAGTGCTGCGCTCGCAGGTCGCTTCCGCACCGGGCGGCGAACCAGCATGATCCCCTGACCTCGATCCGCTCCCGTAGCTCCAGCTTCCTGGTGCCCGCCGGGCAGGTCGTGTCCGCTACAACCTTGCCGTTCATGACGACTTCCAGGCGGGTGATGGGCCATGCGCATTGGGCGGAAGCGTGGACCTCGACGCTTCCTTTGCCGCCGGTCAGCTCGATCTCGCTGCCCAGTTGCTTGCCCTCGACCTTCAGGTCGATCAGTGGGCCGGAGGTGCTGAAGGTTCGGCCTGCCCTGACCGCCTCGGCCCAGCTCTCGAAGTTGAAGGGGCGCTCCGGGTCGAGCTGCGCGTAGGTCCTTACCCCGCCGACGGGCATCCCGGCCGACATCTTGTCGGTGCCTCCGACGCAGGCCACCCGGTAGCCGCAGTTCAGGTAGCGGTAGTACTCGCGCAGCGTGTACTCGTCGAGCGGTCCGCTGCCGGGCACGCCGTAGCGTCTGACCTCCAGGCCGTCGAACTTGCCGAGAACGATGTCCACGGGGTTTTCCATGTTGGGGCCGGGGAAGTGCGGGCGCACCACGACGCCTTCCCTGCGACGGCACTCGTCCGCCCATTCGGAGAGCGTCCGCTCGTCCGGGTCTCCGACGTAGGCCTCGCCCGGGCCGCCGCAGCACATCGGGAAGACCGGGTCCCCGTGCGTGCCCAGCATCGAAACGTGCCCCAGGATGTGGTTGCGGTTCTCGGTGCCAACCCAGACGAGCGTGTCGTCCTTCTCGACTCCCGCCGCGCCCGTGATGTCGCCGACGTTGGTGAACAGACGGCCCCACTGGCTGGCCAGCAGGTTGATCAGGTTCAGCCCTTCGGCCTGCCCTTGCAGCCAGGCGGTGTGGGGGCTGATGAAGTGCACGTGCGTGTCCGCCGTGACCCAGCCCTCCGAGCGCCAGTCCGCCACGCGCTTCAGCGTCAGTTCCAGATCGCCCTGGCCGGGCTGGATGGTGACCTTCTTCCTGACCGGCTGGTATTCGAATCCCCTGGTGGCCTCGACGTAGACCTCGCCGACGGGCAGCTTGGTTCTGAAGCGGCCCGGCACGTAGGCGTAGTTCATCTCTCCCAGCTTGATGTCCGCCCCATAGTCTTCGAACCAGTTGTCGTTGATGACCGTGTGGTGTCCGTACGGGGCGTAGTACTCGCCGTTCGGCCCGGAGAAGTGCAGGCGGGCGGGGACCGGCTTGCCCGTGTCCTCGTCGCGGACTGTCACGTTCACCCAGGTCCGCCCGGGATGGACGACTTCGAGGCGCACGTCGCGGTGCTTGCTTGCCCCGTCGTGGAGGGCCTGGCCGACGCTGAGACGGCGCTTGCGCTGGCGCGCGCCCTCCGTCTGCGGCTTGATAACGACCGTCAGCGTCGCCCCGTCGGCGGCGCTGATCTCCACCACCCGCACGTTCTCTTCCAGGCCGATGCCGGCGGGCACGCCCAGGCCGGCCTCCACGGCGTCCAGCCAGTCCGCACCCCGCGGGGAGGCGGCCCCCGCGTCGCGCACGAGCACGCCCAGGTCGACGTCCATCGACTCGACGGCCAGGCCCTCGGGCAACGTGAGCTTGAAGTAACGGCGCGGGTTATGCCGCAACGGGTGGCCGGGTCCCGAGTACAACGTCAGGCCGAGGACAACCAGTGGCGCGTCGTGCAGTCCGCACAGAAGGACGGACTGGATCTGGCGATCGGGTTGCGGATTTGCCAGGGCGAAGATCCACGGCTCGCGGGGTCCGCCGCCCCCCGTGTCGGTCTGTGTGCGGCCCCACCACCCTTGCTGCCTGGAGCCGCCGCCCATGAAGTCCAGGGTCCTGTGCTCATCGTGGCCGACGCCTGCGTAGAGGTAAGCCCCGTAAGGCGGCGTCTGCCAGCCGACCTCAAAGCGGGCGCGAATCGGCACCTCTGCCTTGTCGCCGCCGGCGTAGCGGAGGACGTACTGGCCGACCTGCTCACCGCCCGCGTCGCCCGCCTCCGGCTTCGGGGAGCCCTCCCAGTAGTGCAGGAAGCACAGGTGCGTGGCCCTCGCCCCGACCTCGACGTTCGCCTCCCTGCCTGCCGTCAGCCTCAGCGCGTTGGTCGCCGCGTCTTCAGCCGCCAGCTCGAAGGGGATTCCCCAGAGCCGCCGTGAGGCCCGCGGCATCCCGCGCGCGCGGTCCGCCGCCTCGTCCTCCCGCCCCGTCCCGGGGAAGTCAAAGGCCAGCGGAACCGGCTGGAACTGCGCCGCGTAGTCCTGTGCTCGACCTTCGCGTCTCTTGCTCCTGGCCATCGTCAGCCACTCCTTGCCTGAGAGCCGCCCGTTGCCGGCGGATGCTACCGGCCTGTCTGTGTCGTTTCAAGGGACGGCCAACGGGCCGGAACGGCGGACGCCTTGACGGTGCTTGACAGCCGCACTAGAATGAGCCCGGCCGGCAGGGCCGGCGCTGTGTTCGCCACGTTTCTGAAGCATCCACCGGGAGTGCAATGTCATCGGCTGAGTTCTGTCACCTGCATGTTCACACGCAGTACAGCCTGCTGGATGGGGCGTGCCGAATCGAGGCGACAGCCCAGAGGGCGGCGCAGATGGGCATGCCGGCGATCGCCATTACGGATCACGGCAACCTGTTCGGCGTGGTCGAGTTCTACCATACCGTTCGCGAGCACGGGCTGAAGCCCATCATCGGCTACGAGGGCTACTTCACGCCGGGGGATCGGCGCAATCGCGAGCGCGCGGGCAGGGGGCAGGATCTGACGCACCTGACCTTCCTGGCCGCCGACCAAGTCGGCTACGCCAATCTCGTCAAGATGGCCAGTCTGGCCTACCTGGACGGCCTGTACTACAAACCGCGGATCGATTGGGAGTTGCTGGAGGACTGCGCCGAGGGGCTTATCTGCCTGAGCGGGTGCCTGCACAGCCGGCTCAATCAACTGCTGCTTTCGGGCGCTCAGGAGGAGGCGGCCAAGTGGCTGGGCGACATGCGCGACCTGTTCGGCCCGGAGCGCTTCTACGTTGAGCTCCAGGACCATGGCCTGGCCGAACAGAAGGAAGCGCTCGGACGGTCGATCGAGCTGGCCTCCAGGATCGGCGTCCCGACGGTGGCCACCAACGACTGCCACTACCTGGAGGCCGAAGACCGAAGCTGGCACGACGTACTCCTGTGCATCAATACGCACGCGACGCTGAGCGATCCCGATCGCTTCCGTCTGGCGACCGACCAGCTCTACTTCAAGAGCCCCGAGGAGATGGCCGAGCTGTTCCCCGGGATGCCGGAGGCCCTGGCCAACACGCTGCGTATCGCCGAGATGTGCGAGGTGGAACTGGACGACGCGCGCAAGTACCCCGCTTTTCATCAGGAAGGCGTGCCGACGGAGGAGAACCCGAAGCTGCTCCGCTCCCTGGCTGAGAAGGGATTGGAGGCGCGCTACGGCGAGATGCCCGACGAGATGCGGGAGCGGCTGGACTATGAACTGGGAGTGATCGAGCAGACGGGCTACGTGGACTACTTCCTGATCGTATGGGACTTCGTGCGGTTCGCCCATGAGAGCCGCATCCCGGTCGGCCTGCGGGGCAGCGGCGGCGGCAGCCTCGTCGCCCACGCGCTGGACATGACGGGCATCAACCCCATGGACTACGACCTGATCTTCAATCGCTTCATGGACCCCGAGCGAGAGGAGCCGCCCGACATCGACATCGACCTGTGCGAGCGGCGCCGTGACGAGGTCATCCAGTACGTGCGTGATCGGTACGGGGCGCAGAGCAGCGCCCAGATCATCACCTTCGGCACCCTGAAGGCGCGCAACTGCGTGCGGGACGTGGGGCGGGTGCTCGGAGTGGAGCTCTCCAAGGTGGACCGCGTGGCCAAGATGATCCCCCAGACGCTGAAGATCACCATCGACTCGGCCATGGAGGAGGTGCCGGAGCTGCGGAGACTCGCCCGCGAGGATGAAGAGGTGGGCCGGATCATCGAATACGCCAGGCAGGTCGAGGGTCTGCCCCGCCACGTGGGAATCCATGCCGCCGGGGTGGTGATCGCCGACCGGCCCCTGTGGCAGATGATCCCCCTGGCCAGAAACAGCGACGGCGTCATCATGACCCAATGGGCGGGCGAGGACCTGGCAGCGGTCGGTATGCTGAAGATCGACTTCCTCGGCCTAAGAACGCTGACCATCATCGACAAGGCCCTGGAGATCATCCGCGACGGAGGCCGGGAGCCGCCGAGCATAGACGTGGACAAGATAGACCTGACGGATCGGAAGACATACGAGCTTCTGTCCAAGGGCCTTACCCAGGGCGTCTTCCAGCTCGGCAGCGCGGGGATGAGGAGGCTTCTGCAGCGCCTTCAGCCGTCCAACATCGAGGACCTGATCGCAGTGGTGGGCCTTTACCGCCCCGGACCGCTCCAGAGCGGTATGACCGATGACTTCATCAAGCGACGCCACGGTCACGAGGAGGTAACGTATCCGCACCCCGACTTCGAGCCGATCCTGAAGCCCACTTACGGCGTGTTGCTCTACCAGGAGCAAATCATGCGCATCGTCAACACCATCGCCGGCATGAGCATGGCCGACGCCCTGACGATGATCAAGGCCATAAGCAAGAAGAAGGAGTCGGTCATCCGGCAGCGGCACGTGGCCTTCGTCGAGGGCGCCGCCCCACCGGCGCGCTGGCCGCAGCTGGCGCCCGA
>CAZSET010000034.1:17929-21092 GCA_964605915.1 uncultured candidatus Brocadiaceae bacterium
TCGTCGAGGGCGCCGTCGCCAACGGCGTGGACAGGGAGACGGCCGAGGACATCTTCGGCCTGATCATGCACTTCGCCGGATACGGCTTCAACAAGGCGCATACGAGCGCCTACGCCTTCATCGCCTTCATCACGGCGTACCTCAAGGCTCACTACACGACGGAGTTCATGGCCGCCAGCCTGTCCTGCGAGATGGGCAACACGGACGAGGTGGTCAAGCTGATGGGCGAGTGCGGAGCTCTCGGCATCGAAGTCCTGCCGCCGGACATCAACGAGAGCCGGGCGGACTTCACGCCCGTGGGCGAGGGAAAGCTGCGCTTCGGCCTGGGGGCGGTCAAGAACGTCGGCAGCAAAGCCATCGAGTGCATCCTGGCCGCCAGGGACAAGGAGGGGCCGTTCACGAGCCTGTTCGGCTTCTGCGAGCGAGTCGATTCGCACGAGGTGACCAAGGGCGCGGTCGAGGGCCTGATGAAGGCGGGGTGCTTCGACGGGCTGCCCGGGGACAGGGCACAGCAGTTGGCCGTCCTCGAGACGGCCATCCGCGTCGGCGCCCGTGCGCGGAAGAACCGACAGATCGGTCAGCACACCCTCTTCGGGCAGTTGGCCGAGGATGATCCCGAGAAGCGCATGGCCGCGAACCTGCCCGACGTGCCGCCCCTGGCGCCCCAGGAACTGGCCGGCCAGGAGAAGGAGGCCCTGGGCCTTTACGTCCGCTACGAGCCGCTCGTGCAGTTCAGGGGGCGTCTGCGCCGGTTCTGCACGGCGTTCAGCGACGGGCTTGCGTCGGTGACCGACGGCGCCGAAGTCGTGATGGGCGGCGTGGTGGAGAAGGTGCGACGCCGCAGCACGCGGGCCGGGGATCCCATGGCCATCCTGACGGTGTTGGACGTGAGCAACAGCTTCGAGTGCGTCCTGTTTCCGCGGACCTGCCAGAAGTACGGGGAGCTCGCGGAGGTGGGGCAGGTGCTGTTCTTCACCGGGCGGGTCAGCCACGCGCGCGGCACCTCCCTGCAGGTGGCGGAGGTCGTCCCCTTCGAGAAGATGCAGGCGGGGCTGGCCAATGCGGTTTTCGTCACCGTTCCCTGCCAGGAGGCCGAGCTCGGGGTCTGGTCCGCCTTGGGCGACGTACTGGCTCGCAACAGCGGGAAGGTGCCCGTCTTCGTCAACCTGGTGAGCGACGGATGGACGCTCCAGGCCCGGGTAGGGGTGCCGGGCGGCGTGAACGTGTCCGACCGCCTGGCCCAGCAGATCGAGGAAGTGGTCGGCGACGGATGCGTCCGGTTCGGCATCAGGCAGAACGGCGGTGAGCAGGGCACGCGCAGGCGCAGGAGGGCCGGCGGATATGCGAATCCTGGGAATTGACCCCGGCACGCAGGTCTGCGGTTATGGGGTCATCGAGGAAGCGCGCGGCGAGGCGCGCGCGGTGGACTACGGCGTCGTAAGGTGCCGGCAGCGTGCCGTCCCCGAGCGCCTGCGCGCGATATACGAGGGGCTGCTGGAGGTCATCGACGAGTTTGCGCCCGACGTGGCCGCCGTCGAGACGGCGTTCTTCGGCAAGAACGTGCGGTCTGCCCTCAGGATGGGGGAGGGACGTGGCGTGGCCCTACTGGCCGTGGTCAGCCGCGGCCTGGAGGTGGCCGAATACTCCCCGGCGGAGGTCAAGAAAGCCGTGGTGGGGTCGGGACGGGCCCATAAGTCTCAGGTGCAGCAAATGGTGCGCGTCCTGCTACAGCTCGACGAGGTGCCGGAACCGGAAGATGCGGCCGACGCGCTCGCCATCGCCATCTGCCATTTCCATCGGCTGCCGGCGACGAGGCGCTGACGGGCAGGCTTCAGTCCTCTTCGTCTCTCTCTTCCTGGCTTGCAGGGGGGGCCTGTGGCTGGGTCTGGTGGCTGATAAGCGCCACGACCTCATCGACGCCGTCCCTGTCGAGCTGGCCGATCAAATCCAGGACCTGGGCCGGTTCGCCGCGGATGGTGTACAGGATGATGTCGCCCCTGCGGAAAGCCTGAATGCCCGGCATGATCGGACTGGTGTAGAGCGGAACAAGGGCCCCGGCACGGAACTCCTCTTCGCCCGTATCCTCGAATTCCTCGGGCTGAACGTGCTCTGGGTCCTTCGCACCGTTCATGTCATAAACGCCTATATGTAGGTATCTTACAACCTTAGATGCGCGGCTCGATTCGAGGCTCCCCCCGACTTGCCGGCTAAACCCACGGATTATAGCACCAGGACGGGTCCGTCGCAAGAAACACACCCACGTGGGGCCTGGCGAAGGCCGGTAGCCCCGGCGCCGGGCCGACTCACTCGCCGCTGGCGACCCGCAGGCGGTTGATGGCGCGGGCGAGAGCCGCGCGCGCGCGTACCACGTTGAGGTCCGGGTCGTCACGCCGCCGGAGCCTCTGGTGCGCGCGGTCACGGGCCTCGGTGGCGCGCGCCACGTCGATTTCCTCGGCGCGTTCGGCCGTCTCGGCCAGCACCGTGATGGAGTCCGCCAGCACCTCCGCATAGCCCCCGCTGGTGGCCAGCACAACCGGCCCCCCGGTGCCCTCTGCCCGAATGCGGCCCACCTGCATGCTGCAGACCATGGCGATGTGGCCGGGCAGAATACCGACCTCGCCGTTCTCTGCGGGCAGCAGGAGATGCCGGGTATCGTCAGATTCCACGACCGCTCTTTCCGGCGTGATTATCTTGAGCTTCACAGCAAGCCCGGCCCCTCCGCACTTCGTGCCTTACGAGTCCGTTTGGTCCCCGTCAGCCCTCGCGGGGCCCGTGCCGGCTTGGGCCTCGGCCCCGTCTTTGCCCTCGAGCCTCCGGGCCTTTTTCTCTGCGTCCTCGAAAGTGCCGACCATGTAGAATGCCTGCTCGGGCAAGTCGTCCGCCTTGCCCTCCATGATGGCGGCGAAACCGTTCACTGCGTCTTCGGTGGAGACGTAGACGCCCGCCATGCCGGTAAACTGCTCTGCGACGAAGAACGGCTGTGACAGGAAGTTCCGTATCCGGCGCGCCCGGCGCACCGTCACCTTGTCCTCCTCGCTCAGCTCGTCCATCCCGAGGATGGCGATTATGTCCTGCAGGTCCTTGAAGCGCTGGAGGATGCGCTTGGTCGCCTGGGCGATTTCGTAGTGGCGCTGTCCGACAACGCCCGGCTCCAGCACGCGGG
>CAZSET010000035.1:0-3693 GCA_964605915.1 uncultured candidatus Brocadiaceae bacterium
GAACTGCAGGCCAAAGCCGCGTCCAAGGCTGCTAGCGTCATTCCCCGTGAATGAGTTCGCAGAAACGGTCACAGACGAGCACCTGATGAGTGTTACGCCGGCACCTTCGTTGTCCGAGACATCGTTCTCACCCAACACGACCGACGGGCAGTCGCGCACGATGACTCCGCCTCCGTTGCCCGCCGAATTCCCCGAGATCGTGTTGTTATTGATGAAATAAGAGCCGGAAGTGGCGCGGATGCCACCACCGTCGCCACCGGCCGAGTTGCCACTTATCTCGTTGTTCTCAATTGTGGCCGTCACTCCTGCTCCGCCTAAGCTCATCCCCCCACCGTCCACATTCGCCGAGTTGCCAGTAATCGTGTTGCCCACGATGAGTACGGAGTTGCAGGCGCCTATATGCAAGCCGCCTCCGTAGTCCCAGCTGTTCCCGGTTATCGTGTTCCCGGAGATGACAGGGTCTCCGCCTGATCCGCACGACATGCCAGCGCGGTTCCCGCTGATGACGTTGTCGGCAATAACTGGAGAGCAGTCGCCATACGACGAAATCCCAGAGCCATCCACGTTATCCACAATGATGTTGTTTCGTATCTCTGGAGACGCGTTGCTCCAGCACAGGATGCCCGCACCGCCGCCCTTGCTAACCACATTCCCGGTGATGGTGTTCCCGATGATGGTCCCCGCCGAGGATGTTGTGCAAGCGATCCCACCAGCATTACCCTCTGACACGTTGCCGCTGATGAGGTTCCCAATGATGGCTGGTGATGAGGGACCTTCGCACGAGATCCCACCAGTCCGCCCGCCATGGTTGCTGGTAACCTGGTTCTCCGTGATCGTTGGGGACGTTGAGACACAGCGGATTCCGCCCACCGACGCTCTGCCATTGGTGATGGTGAAACCGCGTAGCACCGACGATGCTGTTTCGTCGTGGTCGAACGTTACAACGCTGCCGGTCTGGTTGCCATCGATGATGGTTGTGCCAACGCCCGGAGCGTCGTACCCCTCGTCTGGCCCAATCGTGCTCGTGACCGTTATCGCCTTGCCCTTGAAGTTGATGTTCTCCGCGTACGTGCCTGGCTGAACCAGCACCGTGTCGCCGTCCACGGCGGCGTCGATCGCCGCCTGGATCTTCGCATACTCAACCGGAACGTTAATGACTGTGGCCGAGGCCGCGTTGGCCGTCAGGCCGAACATCACGATTGCAGCCGCATAGAGCAGCACGTGCAACCTCACCCACTCCCACGGACGCCTTGACAGACTCCGTTCTCTCGTACGAACCATCGCGTCACCTCCGTTATGTAGTATCTCCCTAATGGCAATAGTCCATCCTGCAAGCAAGAAACGTACCGCTCTTGCCTTTGGTCCGGAGGCGTATGCTCACCCTCCCAGCGGGTTCTGGAAGCCAGGAGATTCACAGGCCTGCCGCGGGCTGAGCTTCACGACACACGATTCCACGAAACTTCGCACCGCTATACCTTGGGCAGAGAGGCCTCCAGGGCTCGTGTGGATCGGGGCTCTGAGGGAAAACGCCAATCTACCACGCCGTGCTCGCAATTCCCTGACAAGCAACTGTGCGACCAGATAGACTGACATTTGTCAGACAGACAAAGGCCTCGAATCCGAGGCCGCGCGGGGGCCGGCGGGCTCAGGACAGCGCCGCATCTATGTCCAGGAGCGCCTGCACAAGCTCCTCGTGCGCGTTGGCAAAGGGCAGCGCACCGCAGCAGAACGGCACGACGTCGGCCGCATATCCGCCTCGGGCTGCCGCCTCTCGGTCGGGAGCGTAGCCGACGGCGTCGTTCACCGCGCTCATCACGAGCGGGATGGGCGCCCGTGCCCCTGCACACACCTCGTTCTTGATGGCCTGGAAGGTCTCAAACGGCGAGCCCAGCAGGGCCAGCGGCCCGATCCGGACGCCTTGCACCTCGATGGGCGGCTGAAGGGACTCGCCCCTCTCGGCGGCCGCAATAAGCCGGCGCAACGCGATGGCCTCGACGGTGTCCCTGCGCACGTCGCCCTGTGCGTCCGTTGAGCCGGCCGCGCTGAGGCGCTCCTCCCTCTCGGCCAGCATCCGGCGGAGCTTATCCACCCCCCACGGTTTGCGGCGGAAGACCACCTCGCGCCGGGCAAAGGCCAGGGCATCCGCCGCCAAGGGCTCGGCCTGCCGCAGCCCCGCGGCCACCGCGTTGGCGTAGCGGGCGGCCACTACGTCCAGCGCCAGCAGCGAGTCCTGCTCCGGCTTGTGCACGACGCAAGTGTTGACGTCCCCCTCCGCGCCCTGAAGGAAGAGGCCGACCGAGCCGGGGTTCCGACGCTCCAGCATGTTGGTGGCCACGCCGGCGTAGTCGCCGTGGATGGAGCGCGTGGTTGCGCAGCAGACCACCGGATGGCAACCGAAGTAACTGAAGAACCCCAGGAGCCGTCCATCCGCTTCCGCCTTGACGACGTGACACGTCGTGTCGGTCAGCTCCGGCCGGGCCGGTCGCCAGGCATCCTGCAACACCTCATCCAGCGGCGGTGCGTCGACGTCGTACTCGCGGTTGAGCGCGACGCCTTCGCACGGGACCTCTGCGTGCGCCAGCGTGGCCTCCTGCACGGCGCCGACGGCGTCCGTGCACGCCCTGGCGATGCGGCCCGGCAGCGTCGCCAGGTACGGTTCGTCGGGGACGCCCGACCCGATGTAGCCGCCCGTGTTGGGCCCGCTATGCGTGTGGGTGCAGGCGACCATGATGGCGTCCCCGGGGAGGCCCGTCGCCTTCGACACGATCTCGCGCACGCGCCGCGTGATGGCCAGCGACGTGCCGATCAAGTCGCAGCTCACCAGGACGGCCCTTGTGCCCGCGAGCTCCAGCGCCATCGCCCGCGCCCAAAGGCGGTCGCGCACCGCGATGGAATGGCGACACAGGAACGGCCCGAAGCCGGACAGCTCCACGCCCACGCGCGGCGTGATGTCGCTCCTGCCGAAGCCCACCCTCATGCGAACACCTCCTGCAATAGTCCCGTGCGCCACGTTCACTGTAGCAGGCACGCGGCGGCCGTCAAGCGCTGCGGGCGCTCGGGGCGCGGCCGCTCGTGGTCAGGCCGGCTCGGGCTCGGCGGCACTCCTCGCGCGCAGGGCGCGCCCGACCTTCACCACGGCCACCAGCAGCAGCGCCCGATAGATGAAGTAACCCAACGCACGGGTCACCACGATTCCCGTCTCCATGTCTATCTCCCCGCGGGCGGCCAGGGTGAAGGGCCAGAGCCAGACCCCTTCGAAGCCGGCCTGGAGCCTGTCAATCTGGCTCTCCAGGACAAGATGGAAGGGCGTCGAGAAGATCGGCCAGGCCACCAGGGCGATTGCGAGCCACAGAAGCGCTGCCTCTCGCGTCGCCCTGTAATAGACGAAAAGCACGGCCGCCATGGCAACGAACAGCGCCGAGCCGGCGACGGAGTAGGGCCACAACACCAGGCCGGGCCGCACCGCGGTGACCACGACCAGGAGTGCGGCGACGGGCAACAGGGCCCACCTCCCCACGCGCCAGACCCGCTTCAGGTCTATCCTGAACAGCCGGCGGCGTCCGTCGGGCGCGAGCAGTTCCGCACATGCCTGCGGGTCCTCCATCTGCCCGATCAGTTCTTGCAGCCGCTCAAGGGTCCGCTCGTCCGGCCGCGTCTCGCACGTGAGCGCCACGCATCGCTCCGCCAGCGACA
>CAZSET010000035.1:3703-21030 GCA_964605915.1 uncultured candidatus Brocadiaceae bacterium
AACGTTGCTCCAGATGCGCGCGCAGGTCGTCGAGCACTTCCCGGCTGCGCGGATGGTTCACCCGCGCCAGGGCCCGCTCCACCTCGCCGAGGTACTCGGCGACCATATCCCCCCAGTACTCGTTCGGCGTATTCATTGTTCGCCTCCCGTGACGTCTTCCCTGGAGCGACGGACGGCGTTGTCAACGTTCTCCCAGTGCCCGTTCATTGCGGACAGGGCCTGCCGGCCTCCGGGCGTGAGCATGTAGTACTTCCGGGGCGGGCCCTCGTCCGAAGGGCGCACCTCGCTGCTCACGAACCCCTCCTCCAGAAGCCTGGCCAGGATGGGGTAGACCGTCCCCTCGCGGATGGCGAGGGCCGGCATGCGCTTCATCGCCTGCACCAGGTCATACCCGTAACATTCGGCGCTGCTCAGAAGGTTGAGGACGCACAGGTCCAGCAGGCCCTTACGAAGCTGTGTTTGCCAGTTCTGCAGATCCATGGGGCCGGACTCGCGTCCTTCTCAGGGCTCGGAAATCTATAACGTAAAGCAGTATACCTCTACGTTGCACAGTTGTCAAGCGGTCCCACTTGGGACGAGGACATGCGACGGGGGCGGGGGCGGTCAGGGCGGCTCTTCCCTGGCCTGGCGGCCAGGGCTATGTGTATGTCGCCCCTGGCGGGGCTTGACGGCTACGGCCGCCGGTCCGTCATGCCACGTCCTAAGTCCCGACAGGGACCCCATATGTGTGGCCGGGGGCGTTAGCCCCCGGAACGTAGCTCTGCCCCCTCCTGCCGAGCCCGTCCCGCACATGCGGGGCGGGCGGCATAGCGTTCCCGCCGGCCAGAAGCCCCTCGCGTAAGGCAAGCACTCTCTGGCATATTCCGGGCGCGGGCGGGGCGTGGAGCCGTCGGTGCGCTCAGATGCGCAACGTCTAAGAGCAACCTCGAAGCGCCACTACTTCGCGGTGCTCCTTCACCGAGAGCGCGGGCGGGCCGGCTTTGTTCTGAATCATCAACCTTGCGCCAGCACCGCTTATTCACGCCAGTTGAAACAAGACGCCAGAGACGCCACCTTATTTTAGAAAAGCGCCGATTCTTGAAATAGGGGGCGGCGGCTACATTGTGCAAGCCTCAGCGAGCCGGTGCGTTATGCCTCGTCCCAAAGGGCGTTGATGGCGCGCACGGTTTCGTCCACCAGCGCCTGCCCGCCTTCCGGCCCCACCAGGTTGCTGGCGACTTCGGCGCCGTAGCTCCTGGCCTGCACCGCCCGCTCCGTGGGCAGGTAACCTGACGTGCCGGCGGCAAGCTGCACGAGCATCGTCTGCGGGGCGTGGCTGCGCGCCTTGATGCGCAGGCCGAAGTCCAGGAACAGCTCGAACGGATTGGTGGCCATCACCGCGTCACCCAGGCGCACCACGTGCAGCTCAATGGCCAGCGACGGGGCGGACTGCTGCGAGTCGTAGCGCTCGAGGACGCGCCGGTTGCGCACGCGGTGAACGAAATTGAAGGAGGCGGCCTTTTCGTCGGCCGGCTCCTCGGCCTCCAGGCGCTCGAGCTCGGCCCGGGCCTGCGCCGCTTCATCGTCCGTGACGAGACGGACCGGAAGACCGACCGTCTTGACAACGTGGCACACGGGCCCGTCCTCCTCGACGGCGTCGCGCGCGAGGTCCAGCACGTCGTCCACGGCCCGGCCGATGCGCCGGGCGATCTCCTGGCGTTCGGTCACGCCGCGCCGTTCGCGCATCTCCGCCTCCTCCCGCCCGTAGATGAGGAAGTGCGGCGACTGGTCGCCGGCCGGCGCGCACTGCGGCAGCACGAACAGCCCCTCGCCGTAGCGCCGCCGCAACTCGATGCGCACTTCGTGCCAGAAGTCGGCCGACACCTCGAACAGGTTCTCTTCCACCTGGGACGGGCAGGCCAGGTTGACGACTATGCCGGTCAGGGCGCCGTCGGGGTCCCACGTGAAAAGCATGTCGACGGTGTGGTCCTGGTAGCCTTCGATGTGGGAGAAGTCGTCCACGGCCGTCTTGCCGTACATGCGGGCCATGCCGCCCAGGTAGACGGCGCGGCGATTGTGCCCGACGACTGCGTGGCCGAAGGCGCGGCTGATGCCGGCGGGCCGGCGGCCTTCCCAGGCCCGCACGACGGCGTCCGCCACGCGCGCGGCGAAGAACTCGGCGTATTCGCTCCCCGTCATGACCTCGGGCCCCTGAGGCGGGTAGAAGCCCTCCTGCACCTCGGGAGCGTCGTGCGTGTGCGTGGCGTTCAGGAACAGCTTGCGCACGTCCAGGTCGGGCAACTGCGCCTTCACGCGCTCGCGAACCATCCCCTGGAGCGAAGCCGGCACGCTCACGCGGTCGCAGGAGACGATGATGGCGCAGTCCGGCGAGCCGTCCGGCGCCGTGCCCTCGACGGCCAGAGCCGTCGCCGTGATCGGGTCCTTCGCGGCGCTCGCCACGCGCACGTAGAACTGCCCCCGCAGGCACGTCGGCCGGTCGGGGGTGACGTCACATTGAGCCCATCCGATCTCCATCTTCCGATTCCTCTCGGGTCAAAGGTCCTCGCTGGCGTGGCTGACCTCAACGGCGAGGCAGAAGGCGAGCGCGGCCCGAATCAAAGCGTCGCCTCCAGGTCCCGCAGATACTGGACGGCGCGCCGCACGGCGTCGACGGGGGCGTAATCATTGGCCTCGTATTCGATGTTGATGCAGCCATCGTAATCCGCCCGCTTCATGGCGGCCAGCGTGCCGGCCTGGTCGATGTCGCCTTCGCCGATCAGCGCCGGCTTGTAGTAGCGACCGTCGAGCATGAGGCGACGGTCCGGGGCCGGCTCGTCGGCGATGGTCCAGTCCTTGAAGTGGGCGTGCACCACGTGCTCGGCGCAGCGCGCGAAGGACTCGCCGGGGTCCTCGCCCGAAGCAGCATTGCCGTTGTCGAACGTGAGCTTCAGGCCGGGCACCTCGCGGATGGCTTCCAGCACGTCGTCGGCCACCACGAACGGGCTGAACGCGCCGGGGAAGTTCTCGATGGTCAGCGTCACGCCGGCCTCTTCCAGGATCGGCAGGGCCGCCTGGAAGCCGCCGATCCAGCGCTTGCGGCTCTCGGCTCGGTCCACTCCCTCCGTGCCGGGCGTCGTGACCATGACCCGCGGCGCCCCCAGCGCTGCGGCCTCTGCCACCTGCTGCTTTGTCACCTCCAGGGCCTGCGCGCGCTGCGCCCCGTCGGCTGCACCCAGGTTCGCACTGAAGATGTAGCACACGACGGGGATGCCCAAATCGTCGACGCGGGCGCGAAGCTCCTTCGCCGCCAGGCCGCACGTGCCGAAGAAATCGATCCCGGCCAGGTCCAGCTCCACGGTCAGCCGCAGCATCTCGTCGAAGTCAAAATGCTCCTTCTGACGCGTCATGGTGTAGGCCATCATGGAATAGTTCACCGCGCACGGCTCCTTTCACGTGGGCAGGGCCTCGCTCAGGCGAGGGCCTCGCGCAGGTTCGTGATGCTGATGCGGGCGCTCTCCAGGGCCGGGCGGGCGCACCGGTCCTGCTCGTAGATGATCCACTGAGAGCCTGCGTCGCGGGCGGCGGCCAGCACGGCGTCCAGGTCGAGCACGCCGGCGCCGATCTCCATGAACTCCTCGTTCGGCCCGATGTCCTTCAGGTGAAGCTGGGGCACGCGGCCCGCGTACTTCCGGACGTAGGCCACGGGGTCCAGACCTCCCCTGGCGATCCAGTAGGTGTCAAGTTCGGCCTTCACCTG
The DNA here is from genome assembly GCA_964605915.1 of uncultured candidatus Brocadiaceae bacterium. Lineage (GTDB taxonomy): Bacteria > Planctomycetota > Brocadiia > SM23-32 > SM23-32 > DAOVRD01. The sequence goes on from CAZSET010000035.1 coordinate 7,440, forward strand.
CTCCGGATCGGTTTGGGCGTACAGCATGTCCAGGGCGTACTGGCCGTCGAACTGCTGGAACTCCTGCGCGTGGTTGTGGTAGGTGAACTGCAAGCCCTGCTGCGCGGCCGCGCGTCCGGCGCGCTGGACCAGCTCGATCGCCGCCGGCCAGTCCCCCGCCACTTCGCCCGCCAGGCTCGTGCTCACATAGGGGCAGCCGACTCCCCTGGCATAGGCGTAGGCCTCGCTGTCCGCATCGGCCGCCTGGTCCTTCGGCGCGTGGAGCCCGCAGGCGCGCAGCCCCACGTCGTCAAGGAACGCGGCCAGCTCCGACGGCGACATGCCGCCGTAGTTCCACGCGAACTCCACCCCGTCGTAGCCCATCTCGGCCAGGGCCTCGAGGGTCCCCACGAAATCCTTCTCGCAGTCTTCACGCACCGTGTAGAGCTGAATCCCGACCGGTGTGGTCGCCATCCCTTGCCTCCCTGCAATCACTATGGACGATCCGTCACGTAGCCCCATTCTGGCGCATCGGGCACGCAGGGGCAAGAGGCGGGTCTTGCTATCTCGGGTAGGATCTTGCTGAATCTACGTCGGAGGGCGGTGAGACGCGACGAACTCGCTGGGCGAACACCCGAAGTGCTTCCGGAAGACCTTGGCGAAGTAGTTCGGGCTTCGGTATCCCACGGCCCGGGCGATCTGCGATACGTTCATCTCACCTTGGAGCAGGAGGGACCGTGCCTGCTCCATCCGCACGTTGGTCAGGTAGGAGAACAGCGTGAAGTCGCTCTCAGCGCTGAAGACGTGCGAGAGGTAGTACCCGCTGACGTGCAGCGCTTCGGCAATCTCGTCCAGCGACACCGGCTCGGCGTAGCGCTGCTGCACGTACTGCCTGGCCCGGCTCATCAGTTCGTGCCGGCGCTTCTCCCCGTACGCCGCGCCCGGTTCCGCCGCCCCATCATCCGGCGCCGTCGTCAGGTCGCGCAGAATCAAGAGGAGCGCGGTGTGCACCCGGGAACGGGCGAGCAGTTGGTCGATGGCCTCACCCCGGGCCAGATCGGAGCGAAGCAGGTCGCTCAGCGCTGTGAGCTGATTCTTGCAGGCCGGCGACAGGCTTTCGAGCGCCTGCGGCGGCACCGAGCGGAAGTACTCCTCCTCCCAGGTCCAGCGGAAGGCGCAGTAGAACACCTCCAGGCCCTCATCCAGGTCGAACTCGTCGCGATGCGGCGTGCCCGAGGGGACCAGAAGCGTATCGCCGGCGCCGGCCCGCACCACCCCGCCCGGCATGTCCACGTTCAGCGAACCCGCGACCACGTGCAGCATCTCGGCCGCACGGTTCACGTGCACCTCCTGGGCGTAGATCGGGTCGAAGGCCATCAGCCCCAGCGTGGTGATCTCCGGCAACGGCCCGTCAAAGCGCCCCCCGGTGTCGCCGTCGTCCTGAGCCCCTCCGATCCGCATCTTCGATTCCTCACGCCTCAAGCGGGATAGCCGGCCCGGCGTTCTCAGTGAGATTCCCGCACCGCCGCCCACTCGCGGTCCATGATTTCCCAGGCCTTCCGCACGTAGAAGCGGTAGTTCTCCAGCGGCGTGCCGTTCGGGACGCGATGGTCCAGGGCGAGTATGCACGCGCCGGTGCGCACCATGGGCGGGATCTTGTATTCCAGTTCCGCCACGATCTCGTCTTGGCTTCTGCGCAGCACATGTTTGTCGATGCCGCCCATCATGGCCAGCTTCGTGCCGTACGTGCGACGGAGACTGACGATGTCCATCCCGGCGGCCGGTTCGAGCGGGTGCATGAAGTTGATGCCGCCCTCCAGCAGCGCGGGGATGATGGCGTTCGTGTTGCCGTCGGAGTCCTGGTCAAACAGCCGGGCACCGCGGTCCCGCAGCATGTCCCACACGCGTGTGTAGTAGGGCGCGATGAACTCCTCCACCTGCCGGGGGCCGGCCAGGGGGCCGCTCTTGCCCGCCATGTCCTCGCCCACGGCCAGTTGGTCTACCTGCACGGCTGCCGAAACGCGGTCGAGCACGCGGCACGCCGTGTCCGCGAACGTGTCGAGCATGTCGTGCACCAGCTCCGGTTGCTCGTAATAGGCAAGGCAGAGCTGCGTGTCGCCCATCAACTGGCGCGGCTCGGAGAAGCCGCCGGGAATGGACACGCTCACCACGCGGTCCGCCCGGCGGTCCTCACGCGCGCGCGCCTCCCAGTCGCGTCCGAACCGCTCTTCGGAAAACGTGTAGTGCGGTTTGAGGCGCAGCCAGTCGTCCATGTTCGCGACCGGGTACTCTAGAGGCAACGGGAGAGAGGCGGCCCGGTGGTAGAGCTTCACCCGGCGCCCCATGCGGTCGCGGGCGATGACGTACTCGTCGGTCTCCTCAAGTATCTCCTCGCGGCATCCCCCCATCCATCGGGTGTTCACGGCCACCCAGCCATCCACGGCGCGGCGGTACGGGAAGGCCGAGAAGTCCAGCTCATCGGGCCGGGCCCCCTGTTCGGCCCACTCCTCGCGCAGGCCGGGCAGGGGACCGAAGATCTCCGTGAACAGCGGCGGGATCAGGGCCTGGAAGGTCATGTAGTCGAGGTACTCCTCACGCGGGACCACGTCGATGGTCCTCTTGATCGCCAGTGCTGCGTGGAAGTCTCCGATTCGCATGTGTCTCCTCATCGCGTCCTGGCCGCCGTGTGGCCATCTGCCGGCACTGCACACGACGGAGGATAACGGTTGGGCATCGGCTCATCAACATCCCGCCTGTGGATCTGCGCCAGCTGCGGCCAGGGCGCCGAGATCGAGCGGATAGCGAGCGAACCGGTCCATCAGCCCCCAGAAGTACTCGTAGGCATCGGGGCTCACGTCGGTTCCTATCGAGTGTGCGGACAGGCCCATGTAGCCTCCTGCCACGGCGCTCGACAGGACGCGGTGGACATCGCGGGCAATGCGGCCCCGGTCGCCGCTGGGCAGCACCTGCACGTTGCAGACGTTCCCCAGGAAGAAGAAGCGGTCGCCGAATCGCTCGCGGACCCGCTCTATCCGCATGCCGGCTCGCGGCTCCATGTAGGCCAGCCCATCGACCCCGGCCTCATCGAGCAGATCGAGCATGGGCCACGTGTTCCCCTCACTCTCGTAGCTTACCTTGAAACCCAGCGCGTGGAACTCGGCCACCAGCCGCTTCAGGTTGGGGAGCAGCACCCGCTCGTACGTGGCCGGGGAGAGCAGGGGCGCCTGGCGAGCCGCGAAGTCGTCCGCCACGTGAAGCTGGACCCGGGGAAAGTCCGTCCGCTCGAGGGCGGCCCGCCCCACCGCGATCAGGTGGTCGGTCATGCGCTCGACCATCTCCCGAGCGAACGGCTCGTCACCGGCAAGGTCTTCGAGGAACTGCTGGAGCCCGCGCAGGCGCCACGTGCGGCTGAACGGCCCCCCGAGCTTGAAGACCGGGCAGTAACGCGTGCACGTCTTCGGCAGCTCGCGTGCGATCAGTGCCGTGCGATCTTCGGCCGCCGGGTCCTCGAACGGCAGGCGGTCCAGGTCCCGGCGCTCCTTGATCGCGCACTCGAGGTGGACGGACATCGTCATCGCGCCGGAGAGGTCGGCCGTGACGAGCCCGAAGTCATCCCGCCTGAGCACGTGCCCCCGGCTGTCGTGGCCCAGCACGGCGGCTCGGCTCGGCCAGGGCCCCATCACCGGCGCCATGAGCACGAAGTCGTGATCGAACCGTTCACGCAGGTCGGTGTCCGGTGGCAGGCCGCGCTCGGCCAGGTAGCGAGTACGGAACTGGGGCCAGTAGTTGTCGAAGAACGGCACTCGGTCCGGCGCCCGCCCGTCCAGGACGGCCCGGACGCGCCCGTAGGCCGCCAGCGCCCGGGGGTGACTGCGGATGGTTGCCAAGTGCCGGCTCTCGTGCGCCATCATCGGCGCCCTGCCTTCCTGGCGTGGCGGCCCGCCGCGTCGAGCTCGCCAATGCGCTCATTCGCCCTCGGCCGGCGCCCGGGGCCCGATGTAGGAGGTGGCCGCGACCACGTCGTCGTACCAAAGGGTCTGGTTGGGCTGGACCCGGCTGGAGTGCCCGACGATGATGACGTGGTTCGGCTTGAGCGCCTCGTCGGTGCGGAAGCGGAGGTTGGGAAAGTCGCCCGCCAACCTGCCGTCCACCCAGAAGGCGACGCGGCCGTCGCGCTTCCCCGGCGTGTTGGCCTGGACCATGAGCTCGTAGCAGTACCAGCGGCCCCGCTCCGCATTCACGTTGGGCCGGGGGACGAAGTTCTCTGCAAAGAGCCAGCTATTCTCAGAGGGCATCACCTCCCCGGTGGGGAAGAGTAGATCGCCCCATATCCGCGCCTGATCCATGTGGTAGCAATAGACGTCAATGTTGCCCGGCGGAGGGGTCGTCGAGCGCCTTCTGGGCGGCAGCGTGTCCAGCAACGCAACGTAGTGGCTGCGCCCATCCGGGACCACGCCCGTGGCGCTTCCCATCGCGAGCGTCACGCCCGGGGCGCCTGCCAGAATGCACATGCCGGTGTGATGGCAGCCCGGGAACTCCGGGTGATACTTCATGTAGTAGCGCACGTGGAGGGTGTCGAACCCGTCCTTGAACTGCTTAACCGCGTTGTGGCTGCTCGGCACCTCGTACGTCATCTGCGCGGCCTTGCTGCCCGTGTGGACCTTCTCCGGCTCCTGCACGATAGTGACCGTGCCGGCGGAGCTGTCCCACTTGTTCCCCGTCTGTTCCCGGCCCACCGCGGCCATCCGCGTGCCTTCGATCTCTTCGAAGCCGTCTGCGAAGACGACCCGCGGGTCTTCTTCGATGCCCCGGTCTCCGGGGTACTTCGCCGCAATTCCTCCGCCTTCAGGCAGTTCCGGCAGCATGGTTGGTGACTCCTTCGCGGTGTCGGCGCCTGTCAGCAAGGCAAGCGCCGCACTCAGCACAGTCCAGACAACTATCCCTGTAAACATGTGCGGCCCTCAGCGGATCAGTGACACCGGCAATTCCGGGTTATGGGCCTCGGGTGCCGGTTCACCGGTCGCCGTCCCGTTGCTCCGAATTGCCTCCACTGACGCAGCTTGCGCTCCGTTTGCGCAGCCCTCGATCTTACCACGGACGGCAAGTGACGGGGCCGGGCGTGGGGCCGACGACCTGCGTCAACGGCGGCGGGACATGGCTCAATCGAGTATCTGGTTGAGCCCCGCCATCACCTTGCGGAACGCTTCGACGTACATCCCCATCAGCTCCGGACCGTTGGGGGGATTGACGTCGAAGACGTAGCAGTGGGAGTCGAGGAACCGATTCGCCGCCGGGTAGTCGTCGATGCTGTAAGTGACGGTCGAATCGAGACACCGCCAGGGACAGCCTTTGCCATAGCCCACGCGCTTCTGGAAGACGTCCTGTGCCGGCACGGACCGTCGCTGCCATTGCCCGACGGGCACTCCCTCCGCGTTGAGGGCCTCTTGAGCCTTCTCCCGCAAGGTGCGAGGGGAGACGTCCAGGCCGAGCGCCGCCGGATCGAACCCGACGACGTAGTTGTAGTAGACGTGCTCGACCTCGTCCGGCACGTAGGGGGTCTGGATGCCCGGTACGTCGCTCAAGTGCTCGGTCAGAAACTCGCAATTCCTCACGCGGAGCGCGTTGTTCTCGTCCAGGCGCCGGAGCTGGCTGCGCACGAAGGCCTGGCTAAGCATGTCGCCCCGGTACATCCAGCCGAGCCCCTGGGCGTTGTACTGCTGGTCCTGCCGTTCCCGCCCGGGTATGACCCGCTCGCCGAAGTACTGGAGCAGGGCGGCCCGTTCGTGGATCGCATCGTCGTCCGTCGTGAACAGCCCGCCCTGGCAGCCGCTGCTGAGCGTCTTCGACGCCTGCGTGCTGTAGCCCGCCGCGTCGCCCATGGACCCGCACATGCGCCCCCTGTACCTGGCCCCGTGCGCCTGGGCCACGTCCTCGATGACGGCCAGGCCGTGCTTGCCGGCGACCTCAAGGATCGGGTCCATGTCGGCCGCCATCCCGTGGATGTGCACCGGCATGATGGCCCTGGTCCGCTCGGTGATGGCCGCCTCGATCAGGCCGGGATCGATGCAGTAGGTGCGCGGGTCGATGTCCACGAAGACGGGGATGGCGTTGTGGTGGAGCACGGCAGCGGCGCTGGCCCAGAAAGTGAAGGCAGGCACGATCACCTCATCGCCCGGCCCGATGCCCAGGCCGGCCACGCACATGTGCAGGGCGGCCGTGCCGCTGTTGACGGGGATGCAGTGCTTCACCCCCACGTAGTCGGCCCACTCCCGGGCAAGTGCCTCCGCCTGAACGCGCTGCTGATCGGCGAACCTGGGTGCGTCAAGCACTTCCAGGACGGCCTCCCGGTCGGCATCCGTCACGTGCGGCCACGGCTTGATGAAGCCCTCGGGCACGGTGCGTTTGCCACCGCGAACGGCCAGGCGCGATTCTGCGTTGCTCATGGACTGACTCCGCTTCACAGGGAAAGTGCGAGGATGGGACGGATTACGTAGCTACATTCTGGCGCATCAGGCTCGTAGGGGCAAGAGGTGGGTCTTGCTATCTCGGGTAGTATCTTGCTTGATCTACGTCGGAGGACGGTAAGATGCAGCGGCGCGCCCCATTGCGACTGACGCGGCCCCGAGACGGCGTGAGTTGCCGAGTCGACGGATCTCGGGTACGCTGCCGTAGCATCAGAGCGTCGCGGCAAACGCAGTCGCCGCACGGCGACGATGCAGGTTCGGTATCTCAACAGGAGGATGGATGAGATGTCGCCAAGAAAGGGCGGGACGAGGGCGCGCGCACCCAAGCGGCCGGCGGCCACACCCGGTCCGATCCGCGTGAGCGAGGACGGGACGCACTTTGTGGATGCCGCCGGGAAGCCTTTCTTCTGGCTGGGGGATACGGCTTGGCCGCTGGTCACCAACTACTGCCCCGAGGACGCCGAAGCCTACCTGGAGAACCGCGCCCAAAAGGGCTTCACGGTCATCCAGACCGTCATCGGCTGGAGCACCGACGCCGTCCAAAACCAGGGCCGGAAAAGGGAGCGCACGGCCGACCCCAACTACGCGGGCGAACGGGCATGGACGAAGAGCCCGGCCCGGCCGAACGAAGCGTTCTTCCGCCACGTCGACCACGTGATTGATCTCGCCGCCGAGAAGGGCCTCTTCCTGGCCATCATCCCCACGCTGGGCAACTTTGTGCACGAGCTGGGGGTCTTCAACACGCGGAACGCGCGATCGTACGGCCGCTGGCTCGGCAAGCGCTACAAGGACCGCGCCAACGTCGTGTGGATCAACGGGGGGGACCGATGGCCGGCGCAGTACGTTCCCGTCTGGCGGGCCCTGGGCCGCGGGCTCCGGGAAGGAAGCGAAGGCGCCCAGCTGATCACGTTCCACGTCTGCGGCTGGCATTCCTCCTCCCAGTGCTTCCATAACGAGGACTGGCTTGACTTCAACTTCATCCAGACGTGGACGGACTGGACGCAGATCCACGCGGCCGTGACGACGGACGGGTTGATGGTCCCGCGCAAGCCGGTCCTGCTGGGCGAGCCGGCCTACGAGGACGGGCCGGAATACCCCAAGGGACCCATTACGCCCCTCGTCATGAGACGCCAGGCGTGGTGGGCCTTCATGGCGGGCGGCTACTTCACCTACGGGCAGAACCAGATGTGGCGCATGGAGCCCGGCTGGCAGGCGGCGTTCGACACGCCCGGCGCATGTCAGATGGGCCAGTTCAAGGCGATCGCGACCTCGCGCCCCTGGTGGAAGATGGTGCCCGATCAGGGCCTGTTCGCCGGCGGCGTGGGCTCCGAACAGACGTTGAACGCCGCGCGACGCGCCGTGGACGGCACCTGCGCCATGGCCTACCTGAGCAGCCAGTGCCACGTGCTCATCCAACTGGACAGGATCGTCACCAGGCGCGCGAAGGCCACGTTCGTCAGCCCGCAGGACGGCACGGAGCTGGAGGCGGGGACGTACGAGACGGGCTACATGCAGCCGGGCATCTTCCCGCGCGCCTACACCCAGTGGTTCGCGACGCCGGCGCGCTGGGAGGACGCCGTACTGATCCTGGACGGCATCGACTGAACGTGCCGGCCGCCGCCGCCACACGGGCGGCCGGATCAGACGGATTGGACGGAGGGTCCTGCGAATGGAGTTCCCGAAGCTGACGGACGCGCGGATGATCGCGCGACTCGAGCCGCCAGCGGGCAAGGCCCGCATGGTGCTCGACACGGACACCTACAACGAGATCGACGATCAGTTCGCACTCGTCTACTCGCTGCTCTCGACCGAGTCCGTGGAGGTGGAGGCCGTTTACGCGGCCCCGTTCCATAACCGGCGGTCCGAAGGCCCCGGCGACGGCATGGAGAAGAGCTACGAGGAGATCGTGCGCGTGCTCGACAGGCTGGGGCGCCCGCCGGACGGCCTCGCCTACCGCGGCTCGGACCGGTGGCTCGGGTCCGTCGACGAGCCGGTCGAGAGCGACGCGACGCGCGACCTGATCGACCGCGCGATGGCGGAGGGGGACGAGCCTCTTTACGTGCTCGCCATCGGCGCCGTCACGAACGTGGCGTCGGCGCTGCTGCTGGAGCCGCGGCTGGTGGAGCGCATCGTCGTGGTCTGGCTCGGCGGGCAGCCGCACTACTGGCCCTCGGCGGCGGAGTTCAACCTGGCCGGCAACCTGCTCGCCTCGCAGGTGCTCTTTGACTGCGGCGTGCCGCTGGTCCACCTGCCCTGCCAACACGTCGCCGAGCAGCTCCGCACTACCATTCCGGAGATGGAGCGCTACGTGAAGGGGCGCGGCGCCATCGGCGACTACCTGTTCGACATCCTCCTCGACCACGTGGGCGACGGCTACGCGCACTCCAAGGTCATATGGGACATCATCACCGTCGCCTGGATGGTGAACGCCGACTGGGTGCCGACCGAACTCGTCCACGCCCCGCGCCTGACGGACCAGACCACCTACAGCGCGGACAACGGGCGCCACTTCATGCGCGTGGGGGTGTGGGTGGACCGCGACGCCGTCTTCGCGAACCTCTTCCGCAAGCTCGAAGCGGCGCCGTGACGCGTGTGAGCGTTCCCGCTCCGTCTCCATGCGGGTGCAGGTGCCGCCGCTCCCGTGACGTGCCGCTCACGTCGCGGGGCCTTCGGGCTCGTGGTGCTTCAGCATGATCTCGATGTAACCGTCCACGCCGTCCCTCTCCATCGGGATGAGCCGGGTGTGGAACGGCACCATGCTGTAGCAGTCCCCGCTCTTGGTGATCTGGGCCGCCTCATAGGCCGAGTTCACGCGGCGCTTCAGTTCGTCCTTGACGTCTTCGAAGACGCCGGCCAGCCCGTTGCCGATCCAATCGTTGCCGAAGCGCTCGTGGATGTCGTAAGCCGTCCGCGTGAGCGCGCCGACCGTCTGGGCATAGAGCCAGTATCGGAGGCACTCCTCCCAGACGCCCTGCCGATAGAGCTTGTAAGGCACCGCCTGGATGAGCATGGTGACGGCGTAGTTCAGCTCCCCCGTCCAGGCGCCCTTCTGTCCGTAGGCCTCGGCCGTGTCGACGATGCAGGCGGCCAGCGCTCCGGCCCCATCTTCGGTCGGCCGCTCCCCCCTCTCGAGCGCCGCGATGGAATCCGCGATAGACGCGAACGCCTTGCGGTAGAGGACGGAGATCTCTGCGCTCTGGTCGTCCCGGGCCAGCGCGTCGGCGATCTTGCCGGCCAGGACTTCCACGCATCGGTCGATGGGGGGCCGGTTCTGCGGCGGTATGTAGGGCATGGGGCTCACTCCTTTCGGGCAATCGCAGTTGCGCGGGGGCCTGGGCGGCGCCGGTCAGCGCAGGTTCATCACGCGCAGGTAGAAGTCCGCGCTGCCGAAGTTCCCGGACTTGAGCACGACCATCAGGTCCGGATGCGAAGCGGGGAAGCAGTAGGGCACGCCCGGTTCCAGGGGCAGGCCCACTTCGAGGGCGCCGAACCCGGCCCGGGCGCAGACCGCTCCGGACGTTTCCCCACCGGAGATGATCAGCCGGCCCACCCGGCGCGACTCAATCAGGCGCCCGGCAATCTCCGCCAGGGCGTCGGCGATCATGGCACCCGTTTCAGTGACGGACAGGCCGAGCATTTCTCCGAACTCCTGCACCTTCCGAACGTCCTCCGGTGACTCCGCGCGGGCATAGATGACTACCGGCTTGCCTTCGCCGAGCAAAGAGCCGGCCGCGTCCGCGATGCGGTCGAGATCGACTTCGCCCTTCAGCACCTCTTGGGGCTCGACGGGCACTCCGGCGAACCCGTGGCTCACCGCCCAGCCGTTCTGCGCTCGTGTGGCCGGGGACTGGCTGCCCGACACCACCAGCAGTCCCCCGGACAGACCCCGGATACGCTCCGCGAAGCACAGGGCCGAACGGTCCGGGAACATGAGGCGCGGGACCTCCGCCGTGATGCCCGAGCCGCCGCTGATGAACGGCCAGTCCGCCGTTGCCTCGGCCACCACGGCGAGATCGGACTGCTCAATCGCGTCCGTCACCAGGTAGCTGGCGCCGTCCGCCACCAGCAAGTCCATGACGCCGCGCACGTGTTCCGCGCCGCGCCGGATCTCGTCGAGCTGGACCACGTCGACACGGCGCCGGGTCTGCTGCTGCAACCAGCGCACCAGGTTCGAGTCCGTCATCGGGTTGAGCGGATGGTGCCGCAGCGGGGACTCGGAGAGCAAAACGCCGTTGACGAAATGGTAGCCGTTGTACGTCGTCCTGCCGTTGACGGGCAGCGCCGGGGCGACGATCGTGGCCTCCTGCCCCAACGCTTCGAGTCCCGCGTCCAGGCTGCATCCGATGTTGCCCTCCGGCGTGGAATCGAAGGTGGAGCAGTACTTGAGCTGGACCTTCTCGACCCGGAGCGCCTTCAGATGCTCGATGGCGGCGGCCGTCCGTTCGCGTGCTTGATCCGGAGCCATCGAGCGGATTTGCATGCCGAGCACCACGGCCTCGAAGTCCGCCAGGAACGGCTCGGCCTCGCGCGCCGCCGCAAGGCTCAGGACAAGCACAGTCCTGACGCCCTTCTCGGTGAGCATGCCGGCGGCATCCGATGCCCCGGTGTTGTCATCCGCAACGATTCCGAAACGCATGCGTCGATCCTACGTGGAACGTGACAGCGGGCTCATCCGCCATGCTCTGCGCTCAGGCGCGCCACGACGGTCGCCAGCCGCTCCACCGCCGGGCGCGGGCTCGAGAGGACCGGCACCTTTTTCTCGTCGTCCGACAGCGCGTCGGCGAGCCGCGACATGGACGCCTGGGCCAGGCAGACCACTTCGACGCTGTCGACCAGGTCCCGCAGGTGCGCGAGCACAATCCGGTCGTGCTCCTGGCGATTGCCCGACAGCCAGGCGGGGTACGCCCCCTCGCAGAGGACCGACTTCACTTCGACTTCCTTGCCTATCTCCCGGGCAACGGCCTCCACCAGTTCGGTGCTCGGCCTCAGGGTACCCGGATTGGTCGCGATGACACCCACGCTCCGGTATCCCTGGACGGCCGCCCGCGCCATTGGTTCGTCGATCTTCAGCACCGGCACCGCCACGAGGTGCCGCCCCACGTCGGCACATGGCGATATGGATGAACACGTGAGCTGGATGACGTGCGCCCCGGCCGCTTCGGCGGCCACGATGTGTTCGCACGTGCGCCGGTAGACGGCGGCCGTCAGCCCCTCCGCTGCGAGGATGCGGTGGATGATGCTCTCGTCCGAGACGTGGCACAGGTCCGCATCGGGCACCAGCTCGGCGCACAGCTCGTTGAACATGCCCGTCAGGCCGCTGACGGTGTGGATGAAAGAGACTTTGACGCTCACGCGACCCTCCCCATCTTCAGGTCCCGTTGTCTGCGAAACGGATCACCAGGTCCGCTTGCCTCGCCGGCCGGCCCTCTGCCCGCTCCATCAGCCAGAGCAGCTGCTCCCGCGCCCCTTCGCTGAAGGGAGTCATGTCCTCGCTCCTCAGCAGGTGGGCATTCATCTTCGTCAGGTCATAGGTGAAGGCGACGTCGTCCTCGGCGGGCAGCTCTTCGATGTCATAATCGTGATTCGTGCCACGGATCTCATTCAGACACTTGGCCACGGTGCGCAGAAGCTCGTCCTCGCGCATGTAATGCTTCTGGGAAGCGACGGTGAAGAGGGGCAGCACCGACTCCGGCAACCGGAGACCGCCCGCCCGGATGAAGGCCTTGATGATGTCGCCGAGATACGCCGGCACGAGCCTCTTGAATGGCTGCCTCACGTCGATGCGGTCGCCGGGCGCCGCCTCCAGCAGCCTCTGACAGGCATCGGACACCGCCTGGGGTGACTCGTCGCCCGGCCCGTAGACGTTGCTCAAGCGCAGCACCAGCCCCCCATAGTCGAGCACGAAACGCTCCGCCAGCAGCTTGGTCAGGCAGTACATGTGGTAGCTGTCGCTATCGTATATCTTGGGATCAAAGGGGGGCGGCAGCTTCTCGTTAATGCGGCGGATGGAGTCCGGGGCATCGTCGAATGATCTGTCTCCCGCCGCGATGGCGTCGATCAGCTCGTGATAGTCGCCGTTGACCGCATCGATCCACTCCACGAAGTCCCGGCGGAACGGATAGTCATCCTCCCGGATCAGCCCGCTGTAGTCCCCGGCGAAGTAGACGCTGTGCGAGGACGTGAAGACGAGTCGCTTGCCCTGGTCCCGGCATAGCCGGCTCACGACGCCGGTGGACAGGCTGTTGACGACATAGACTTCCGTCATGCTCGGCAACGGCGTGTTGGCGAGCCACGCGGCCAGGTGGTAGACGACCTCTCCGCCGTCAACCACGGCTCGCAGCACGTCCGGATCGGTGACGGCCCCCGGCAGAACGTGCATCTTGGGTGAAGCCGGGAGCCTCTTCGCCCTTTCGCTCCTCATGTCCCTGCACGTGGTCGTGATCCGCTCCACATGGGGTAGCTGAGAAAGGAGAACTTTGTGGAACTGGCTGGCCACCGTGCCCGTGCCGCCCGTCGTGCCGACGCTGCGGAAGGGGAACAAGGTCTCTCTGATCCGCTCGGGCATGGTCGAAGGCTCAAAAGGCTTTGAGGGCAACTCTTCCGGCCCGGTCCACCCGGGGGCCATCCGATGATAGCCGTGGCCCCCGGTGCGGTCAAGCCGGCCGCGCCGGGAAGCTGCCGCTTGCCAGGCCGGGGCCGGACCGGTACAGTGGGACAGCCGTGCGCGCTCGCCAGCGATGAAGACCTCCCGTGAGGATGACGATCATGGTCAGGCTCTACCGGCCCGAGGATGGTCCAGGCGTGGTCGAATTGTGGAACGGAACCGTCCAGGCGGAAGCGGGCGGCAACGACTGGTACGTCGAGGAGAACGCGCTCAGCGAAGCGAGGTTGATGCGGATAGCCGGCAATCCGAACTTCGATCCCGAAGGCACGTTCGTTCACGAGGAGCAGGGGCGGATCGCAGGCTACGCGCGGGCCGTGGTCAAGACCACGCCTTCCTACGAAGGCGAGCCGCTAGCCGAGGCCCCGGGCTACCTGGAGGGCCTGGTGGTGGAGAGCGCCTTGAGGCGACGGGGGTTGGGCTCCGAGCTGCTTGACCGGGCCGAGTCCTACGTGCGCTCGAAGGGGAAGGGGGCGGTGAAGGTCTC
>CAZSET010000036.1:0-20998 GCA_964605915.1 uncultured candidatus Brocadiaceae bacterium
CCCCAGCAGCAGGCTCGGCAGCGCCTCCCTGCCGAGCAACAGGCCGAGGGGGTGCTGCAGGTACGAGAACATCTCGTCCGGCAATCGACCCAGGTGATAGAGCGCGCGGTTCACGTCGCAGTTGGTGAAGAACTGATAGCTCTCCGGCGGCAGATCCCGAGCATTCTCGAGCACCTCCGGCCACATGCGCCGGCTGGCGTAGTAGTCCACTGCGACGACCTCCCGCAACGTTCCGTCGAACGTGAAGTGGACGGTTGCCGCAGCCAGCGCCGCGAACAGGACGGCCCCGCCCACGCGGAGGGCGAGGCCCAGGGGGCTGCGTCTGCGGGCCGGCGCCGCGGCTTCCCCGCCGGTCGGCGATCGGGCCCACAGCCGCGGCCAGACGAACACGCCGGCCGCCGCGAGGGGGAAGTAGGCGTAGAGCGCCGTGCCCAGCACCCGTTGCCACAGTTCGTACCGTGCGCGGAACGGCAGCAGGCGGCCGTAGGCTTCCCCAACGCTGATGAGGAAGAGCTGCGCACCGGCCAGGTACGGCAGGGCCGCGCCGCAGGCCAGACAGAACAGGCCCGCTGCGTAGCGCCGCCTGACCATGAGTTCAACCAGTGCGCACAGGAGCGCGTAGAGCACATACGCTCCGCCTGCGGCGTAGTAGAGGGGAACCGAAAGGACGACGAACGCGATCGGACGCGCCGCCATTGTGCGCCGGGGGAGGCCTCCGTAGAGGCAGGTGCACAACAGAGTTACGGCCAGCGCCAGGGCAACGGGCAGGGGATCGTAGTAGAGGTTGTAGAGCGCCAGCATGAACACGGCCGGCACCAGGTGCAGCACCCGCACTCGGCGCGCACCGAACGTCCTCAGTATCACAAACGCCGCGAAGCACAGGACGGCGGTAACGAGCGTGATGATCGCGGCCCCGAGCCACGGATACTGGTAGAACTGGACCAGGAGGGCCGCCGCGCCCTCGACCGGCCCGCCCGGGTAGAGCAAGAACCGGCGCAGAAAGGGCGCGCTGAACGAGAAGACCGGTATGCCCAGGCCGATGTTCACCCGCACCCAGTACGTGTGGTAGACGAGGGCGGGGTCGATGCGCAGCCACACGTAGAGGAAAAACGCGACCGCCAGCGCCGCCCACACGAAGAGCCATGCGAGCCTCGCGGCAGCGGCCGTCCGGCTCTCCTCCGGTGACGGCACGTCGGGCGTGTCATTGCTTGCGGCGGTCATGTCGGCGATGCGGGGACCTCGGCAGGCTGATGCCTTTGCGATGGTACCCGATGGGTCGCGGTGCCGCAACTGGCCGCCCGTCGCGTGGATGCGGCCTATGGGGTCAGGAGCCGGCGCCCTTCATCTGCCTCAGGATGTCCCAGTAGGCACCGCGCGCCCCGTTCGCGATGGCCTCGATGAGGGGTAGGTTCTCGTTGTAGTTGTAATTGTCCGCGCTTTGCTCGGGGATCGGCTCGAAGAAGCGCTTGTCACCCCCGATGATGTCCACGATGAGCCCGGCCGGGTTCTCGCCCAACTCGCGGCTGATGTAGAAAGTGGGCTGGAGCAGTTGCGCGGGCAGGCTGTCCTCGGCGCGGATGCCTGCCAGAGAGGGGATTTCCTTACGGCGCAGATGGGGATTGGCGGCCAGGTCGCCCTGCGCGGCCAGCTTCCGGGTGAGGTGCGTGCCAGGATAGAGCCGCACTCCCAGGGCCGCGCCCACGCAGTCGGGGCCGGCCTGCTTCATGGCCTCTATCGTCTCGCGCACCGTCGCCTCTGTCTCGCCCGGCCCGCCCAGGAGCAGGTCGATCATCACCCGAATCCCGTGCCGGCGGCAGTGCTCAATGGCGGTGAAGATGTCCTCCTTCGTGTGCCGCCTGCCGTAGGTGTGGAGCATCGCCGCGTTGGCACTGTCCGCGCCGAAGTTCACGCCAACGCAGCCCGCCCGGCGCATCGCGCGCGCCAGCTCGTCCGAGAACGGGCTGACGGCGGCGTAGGTGTACCAGTGCACGCGCCCTCCCAGTCCGCGCGCCACGAGTTCCTGGCAGACGGCGAGCGCGTGCTCCGGCGGCACGTTGAACTCGCTGTCGCACAGGTGCAGGACGTCGATCCCCTGTCGCAGGAGCGCTTCCACTTCGTCGGCCACCTCGGCCGGGTTCCGGGTGCGGACGCACGCGCCCTTGATGACCGGATCGGCGCAGTAAGTGCAGGCGCGGTCGCATCCGCGCTTGGTCTCGACCCCCGCCTGCCCGCCTTCGCGGAAGTAGCGCGGGTTGTCCACCAGGTCGCGCGAGCAGGGCAGGGTGAGGTCGGCAGGGTAACGGAGCGGGTTGCGCACCCAGTCGTCTCGGCCATGGACCTTTGCGCGCCGGACCAGGCCGGGCACTTCGTCCAGCCCGTTGCCGCCCTCCAGCGCATGGAGCAGCCGCACCAGGGCGACCTCTCCCTCGCCCCGCACCCCGAATTCGCATTCGCACGCCTCAAGAATGGGTTCGGGGAAGACGGAGAGGCCCGCACCGCCGAGCACGATCGGCGCGTCTGTGAGAGTGCGGATGCTGCCGATGATCTCGACGAGCCGCGGGACGAACGAAGCCGCGCTGGGCCAGAAGCAGTCGTCCGAGTTCCTGAACGTGACCGCCACCAGGCGGGGCTCGGCCGTCCGCAGAACGTTCGTCAGCGAAACGGTCACGTCCTCGGCCCAGCTCAGGTCCGCAAGCTGCACCTCGTGGCCGGCCTGCGTCAGCGCCCCGCCGATGTAGTCGAGGGCGATGGGCGCTATTCGTGGCCGCATCTCGTTCGTGTTGACCAGGACTACCGTGTCGCCGGCGATGGCAGGGCCCTCCTTCCCAGAAAGGCGGATGGGCGTGCACGCCCGTCAATTCCGGAACGCGTGCGTCCCCGTGACCAGGCCCGGCATGCCGCCGCACAGGAAAGCCATCCGCACGGTCTCGGCTATCTCCTGCTCGGTGGCTCCCTGCGCGCGGGCCCTCTCGGCGATGGACCTGACGCCGTCCGCGTGGCCCAGTATGGCGTCTGCCAACATGCTCATCAGGGTCTTGACCTTGGGCGGCAGCGCGCCGTCCTTGCCGGCGAACTCCTGCAGCGAGTTCATGTGGGCCAGCAGCTCGGGATCGTTCTTCTCCAGTGCCTCGACGAAGAAG
This sequence comes from uncultured candidatus Brocadiaceae bacterium, assembly GCA_964605915.1. Classification (GTDB taxonomy): domain Bacteria; phylum Planctomycetota; class Brocadiia; order SM23-32; family SM23-32; genus DAOVRD01. The sequence continues at coordinate 3,141 of CAZSET010000036.1, forward strand.
GGCTTTGCCATGTCTGTCCCCTTTCCGCAACGTTGCTCGGATGGTGCTTTGGAGCAATGATACCCGGGCACATTCGGCCGTGCCAGCCCACACACCTCCGCGCGGCACGCGGCGAGCGGCCTTTGACAGGCGGATCGGATGGGCTATCCTTGTCGGTTGTGCTTCTGCGTCCGGCAGGGCGCGCAGGGATGATCCCCATTGGGCGGCCCGGCTGCGCCCGCGAAGGAGGTCCCAGCGATGGGGAAGGAGAACGCTCCATTGTTCGGCCATTACCAGGAGAACCACAGAGAGAGGCTGCAAGCGCTGGTCGAGGGAATTCAGTGGCAGAAGCTCCTGGCCAGGGAGCCGGCCCTTCGGCAATGGAAAGCGGATGTGAGAGTCGCGCCGTCAGCGCCCGCCCAACAGGCAGCGGCAACTCAGTACCTGGTGGCCCGCAACGCCGAGCGCGTCAAGAAGCTCTTGCGTGAGGGAGTCCGGGACGAGAAGGTGCTCGTTGAGGCCCTGGGCAACTGGGAGACGGCACTGGCCGGCGACGAACGCTTCCCCATCGTCTTCCTGGGGCTGGTGCTGACGCTGGACTGCCTCTTCCTTCCGCGCTGCCTGTACTGCAATCAGACGTGGCTGCCGTGCCGCCTCACTGTGGACGATTGGAAGGCCCTGCTGCAGGAGGCGGCCGAACCCATGCCGCCCTATGTATATCTGACAGGCGGTGAGCCGCTTCAATTGGGCGCCGAGGTGTGGGGCGACGACGGCCTAGTGTCCTTCGCCGCGCAGCTCGGCTGCGCCGTCAACATCAACACGAACGCCGTCCTGATCACGCCGCAGGTCGCGCTGCAATTGGTCAGGGTCGGGCTGACCAGGCTCCACATCTCGGTGGACAGCGCCGATCCGCAGGTGCAGGCGGAGCTCTTCCAGGGCCGGGACCGGGCCGATGCCGTCTGGCGGGGCATCTTCAACATCCAGATCGCCCGCGAGGTGCTGGGGGCCAACCATCCGCAGGTCCACATCAACTGCGTGCTCACCGCGCGGAACCTGTTCGGCTTCCCCGACCTTCTGCGTCGCCTGCTCGAGATACGGCAGCTCCGCTCGGCGGGCTTCGAGGGCAAGATCACGGACGATCCGCTGTTCCGGGATTTCGCCTTCCATCTCATCCCCGTCGGGGGCGGCGAGAACGCCCTGCTGCGGCCCAGCGCCGAGGAGTGGAAGCGTTTCTACACGGAGACGTGGGCCGAGGCCGAGCAAGTCTGGCAGGACTACCAGGCGGCCATCGGCGTGCCTGAAGCCGATCGGAAGCCCCTGGCCGGCCAGGTTCCGTTCGCGAGCCCGTTCCTGCGGGCCGACCATGGGATGAGCCTGGACGAGTACTGCGAGCAGGCGGCGCGGGGGGACTACTGGCAGGGCGCCCTGACGGAGCGATGCTACGTCGCGCCCACGCAGGCGTTCGTGCTGCCGGACGGCTCGCAACACTGGTGCGGGGCGCACGCCATCCGACGGCCCAGGCCCCTCGGAGACGTGCGGGAGGGCGGCCTGCGGCAGAACATCCGCGCGAACCTGGGGCGCTTGTCCGAAGAATACCCCAATGAGTTCTGCACGAGTTGCGCCGGCGCCACCTGCGTCATCAACCAGGGCACCCGCCGTGACCTCACAAACCAGGTGAGTGAATGGCTAGAGGAGTGCGCCGGCCAGGGGGCCGACCAGCAGGCAGCGCACTGACCGGCCGTGCACAGGACCCATAGGGCCGGCTCTCATTGCCAAAGCGGCCGGCGACGGGGCTTCAGGGGAACGGTCAAGACGCGGGGGTCTGGCTGCGGGCGGCCAGCGCGCGCGCCAGCAAGTCAACGTCTTCGGCGAGCATGTCCGGCTTGTCCGCGGTGTAGATGCCGACGCAGACCGCGTCACCGGGGCGCATGTTGCGGGCGACGTACTCGAGCGCCTCGGCGGGATCGTTGCGGCCGGCGGCCAGAACTTTGTAATGGATGACGGGCTTGCTGAGCGTCCGGATCAGGTCCGTCATGTTCCGCCGGTGGGCGTCGTAGAACACCTCATCCGTGCCCGAGCGGTGCTCGGCAGACCGCTTGCGGTCGATCGAGCGATAGTAGGCACACATGTAGTAGTCGACGTCCAGGTTCCGTTGGGCCCAGCGGATGGTGTCCGGGTTGTGCCCCGCCAGGCCTATCGTCAGGCCGATCTTGTGGGCGTGCGCCACGAGGGGGACAAGCTCCGCGCACTGGTCGTTGGCGAGAAGGTGATCGGCATAACCCCCGTGAATGTGGCAAGCGGGCGCGCCGGCGCTCCTGACACGGTCCAGGCTCCGGTAGTGCGAGCCCAGTTCAGGGCAGGTCTGGCCGAACCACTGGAGCGTCCCGCCTTCGTCCCAGTATTCCAGCAGGACGCGGAGCATGTGGTGGTCGGCCCGGGCGATGATGGTGTTGATGCCCAGAGATTCGGCCGTGCGCAGCGTCTCCTTGATGCGCTCGCACGTGTAGTAGTGGATCATCTCCTTGTCCCGCTCGTGGCCCTGGTGGGAGAAGCCGCTGAACGGGTTGCTGCCGAGAATGAACCGGCTCACTTCGCTGTTGCCGATCTTGACGGTTTCCAAGATTCTTCGCGTTGCAGGTTCTAGCCCGCGCTGGTGCGCTCCGCCTTCCCTCGGTCGTCCCAGAGGGTTCGCTGGCCGGCGGAGCCGCTGGATGCCAATTCGGGCGATTCGTTTCCCCACTGAGTCCATCCCTCGCGGGAATGCCTCGCGAATAGCTCAATGAACGGAGGGGGACTGCACTCCTCTATGATTGTGTATAGCTCGTCGGGCTTCCTTGAGTGCTCCCTCTTCCTACTGAGCATGATGTTGACCTGTGTGCGCCCTGGCGTCTGGGTACGCAGATTGCCCCTTATCCCGAACAGCACGAGCTCGGTAACGTTGCGGAAGTAGAAGCCTACGCCGCGACCGTCTGGGCCCCCGTCCTTACGGATCTTATACCACACGATGTTTGTCTTGTACGTGAACCCCCACCTCTTCATTACTTCCAGGCCCTCTTGGATCAGCGCGTTCGGGACCCAAAGATAGAGGTGGCTCTCCGGCGCAGCGAGTTGCGCGACCGGCAGTTCCATGATCTCCTGCAGGGACATCGTGGAATACCTATTGAGTCGCTTGTGCTCAGGTGCAACCTTGCCGGTGCGGTTGCTGAAGCGCCAGGGGGGATCTGCCAGGATCGTCCCGAACCTGCGGAGCCCAAAGCCCAGCAGTTCCTCGGTCGCTCCGTTGTTGCCAGACATCTGCTCGCTCCCCTTCATTCCTCATAGAGACCACTGGTTATCCCAAACACCAGGATCGGACATCCTCCTCCACCGCCACCCTCAACCCGAGGCAGGAGTTTGCCCATGTGCGTTGTACTGGCGCCGTAGGACTTGCCCTTGCCCAGGGAGTCGAATATCTCTTGAAGTTCGTCAGAGCGCGTGATAATGACTCCCACACTGATAGCTCTCAGTTCGAACAAGATCCGGAAGTTGTTTAGGTCCCTGTCGAAGAACGGGTCCTTGTTGTTCCACTCTATCTCCAGGGCGACGCGGTTCTTGTAGCAGTCTATCTTGTGAGTGGGGTTCTCGATCTCCTCCTCGTCTACCACGATGCTGGTCTGGAATGCTTTCTCGATCCAGCCTCTATCGGTAAACGCCGCATCGATCATCCCGGATATCGGCGACTTGCCTCCGCCGGGGGCAAGGATGTCTGCCTTCTGCAGTCGGAAGGCAGACAGGACCTCCATCATGTCTTGCCACTCCGATCGGAAATCGTTGCGCAGGATCGCCGAGGCGTGCTTGCACTCGTGTGCCTCGTAGTTCTCGCGGACGAGCTTCGGCAATCCCTTCACGGCCATGTCGGTCCCCCCAATCGATGAGACTGGAGCAGGTCCGTCGAGGTCCTCAAGTCAGCCTCCGGCTGCCCATGCTAACGGATGTGACTACATGTTGTCCACGACGGCGCGGGCGAACTCGGAGCACTTCAGCAGCCTGGCATCCTCCATCTGGCGTTCCAGGTCGTAGGTGACGGTCTTGCGGGCCACGGCCCCCTTGATGCCGTTCAGGATCAGGTCGGCCGCTTCGTGCCAGCCGATGTAGTCCAGCATCATGCGCGCGCTCAGGATCAGGCTGGAGGGGTTGACCTTGTCCATGCCGGCGTATTTGGGCGCGGTGCCGTGGGTCGCCTCGAACAGCGCGATGCCGTCGCCCAGGTTCGCGCCGGGGGCGATGCCGATCCCGCCCACCTGAGCGGCCAGCGCGTCCGAGATGTAGTCGCCGTTCAGGTTCGGGGTCGCGATCAGGTCATATTCGTCCGGCCGCAGAAGGATCTGCTGGAACATGGCGTCGGCGATGCGGTCCTTGATGACGATCTTGCCTTCAGGCGCCCGCCCGTCGTGCTCGTCATAGAGCTCCTGTTCGGTGAGCGTATCGTCCGGGAACTCTTCGGCCGCCAGCTCGTATCCCCAGTCCTTGAACGCGCCCTCCGTGAACTTCATGATGTTGCCTTTGTGCATCAGCGTGATGCTGCGGCGTCCCTGCTCGATGGCGTAGCGGACGGCCATCCGCATCAGGCGCTGCGTGCCGAATCGGCTGATCGGCTTGATGCCGATGCCGGAGCCCTCGCGGATCGGGTGGCCCAGCTCCTCTGCGAGGAAAGCCGCCAGCTTCTGCGCCTCGGGCGTGCCCGCGGCGAACTCGATCCCGGCGTAGACGTCCTCGGTGTTCTCGCGGAAGACGACGACGTCCAGCTTCTCGGGGCTCTTGACGGGACAGGGGACGCCCGGCACCCAGAAGACCGGTCGCACGCACGCGTAGAGGTCCAGCGTCTGGCGCAGCGCCACGTTCGCGCTGCGGAACCCGCCGCCCACGGGGGTGGTCAGCGGTCCCTTGATGGCCACGCGGAAGCGACGGATCGCGTCGAACGTCTCTTCCGGGATCCACTCGTCGAACAGGTCGATGGACGCCTCGCCGGCGTATATCTGCGTCCAGGCCACCTTGCGGTCGGTCCCGTAAGCCTTCTCGACGGCCGCGTCCGCCACCAGCCTGGCGGCGTGCCAGATGTCCGGCCCGATGCCGTCACCCTCGATGAAGGGGATGATGGGCCGATCAGGCACCTCGAGCTTGCCGTCGATGAACTGGATCGGCTCGCCGTCAGCGGGAATCTGCGGCTCCTTGGTGGGTCTATCGGTCATGGGGCGTGCTCACGATTCGCGGATTAGGTTCAGCCGGCCTCCGGCCAGCAGTATCTGGACTTCCCTCTCGCTCAGCTCGGCGCGCGCCTGGAAGTCGAAGCCGGCCGTCTGGTCGCGCACGGTCAGGGCGCCGCCGTGCAGTCCGCTGTGGACGTCGCGGACCACCAGTCGGTCGCCCTGGCTGATGCGATCGTAATCGGCCGGATCGGCGAAGGTCAGGGGCGCGATGCCGAAGTTGATCAGGTTGGCCTTGTGGATTCGGGCGAAGCTCTTCGTGACCACGGCTTTCAGCCCGAGGTACATGGGCGCCAGCGCGGCGTGCTCGCGGCTGGAGCCCTGGCCGTAGTTCTCGCCCGCGACCACGAAGCCCCCGCCCGCCTCGCGCGCCCGGCGGGCGAAGCTCGGATCCACGCGCTCGAAGACGTACTCGCTGATGGCGGGGATGTTGGACCGCAGCGGCAGGATCTTCGCCCCCGCGGGCATGATGTGGTCGGTGGTGACGTTGTCTTCCAGCTTCAGCAGCACCTCCCCCTCGAGCGTCTCGGGCGGGGGGTCGCGACGGGGAATCGGCTTGATGTTCGGGCCGCGGATGATCTCGACGTCGGAGGCGTCTTCGGGCGGGCGGATGATGCCGGAGTCGTCGATCTCAAAGCTCTCCGGCATCTCGACCTCGGGCGGCGCGCCCAGCGTGCGGGGGTCGGTGATGCAGCCGGCCAGTGCGGATGCGGCGGCCGTCGGGGGGCTACACAGGTAGCAGCGCGCGTCCGGCGTGTCCGTCCTTCCCTCGAAGTTGCGGTTGAACGTGCGCAGCGTCGCGCCGCCGCTCGGCGGGGCGTGCCCCATGCCGATGCAAGGCCCGCAGGCAACCTCCAGTATGCGCGCACCGGCCGAGACCATCGCGGCCAGGCCGCTGCGCCGTGCGATCATCGCCAGCACCTGGCTCGATCCGGGGGAGATTGTCAGGCTCACGCGCGGATGCAGGCGTTTGCCTGCCAGAAGGGCCGCCGTCAGAGCCAGGTCCTGAAATGACGAGTTCGTGCAACTGCCGATGCAGACCTGGTCCAGGGGCGTTCCCGCGACCTCGCTGACGGGCACCACGTTGCCCGGGCTGTGCGGGCAGGCGATGAGCGGCTCCAGGCTCCCCAGGTCGAGCTCGATGGTTTCGTCATACTCGGCGTCCGGATCGGCGGCCAGCTCTTGGAAGTCGCCCTCCCGCCCTTGCGCGCGCAACCACTGCCGCGTGATCTCGTCCGAAGGAAAGAGGCTGGCGGTGGCGCCCAGCTCGGCGCCCATGTTCGTGATGGTCGCCCGCTCGGGGACGGCTAGGGCCTCAACGCCCGGGCCGGCGTACTCGAACACCTTGCCCAGTCCGCCCTTCACCCCGAGTCGGCGAAGCAGCTCCAGGATGACGTCCTTGGCCGTTACCCATGGGCGCAACTCGCCCGAGAGCCGGACCTTCACCACCCGGGGCGCCGTCATGTGGAACGGCATCCCGGCCATCGCGCAGGCCACGTCCTGCCCGCCGGCGCCGATGGCCAGCATCCCGAGTCCGCCGCACGTGGGGGTGTGGCTGTCGCTGCCCAGCAGCGTCTTGCCCGGCACGCCGAACCTCTCCAGGTGCACCTGGTGGCAGATGCCGTTGCCGGGCCGGCTGAAGACGACGCCGTAGCGAGCCGCCACGGATTGCAGGTAGCGGTGATCGTCGGCGTTCCTCGGGCCGCACTGGAGCGTGTTGTGGTCCACGTAGCTGACGGACAGCTCTGTGCGGACGCGGTCCAGCCCCATCGTCTCGAACTGGAGATAGGCGGCCGTTCCCGTGATGTCCTGAGTGAGCGTCTGGTCGACGCGCAGGGCAATCTCCTCGCCCGGTTCGGCGGCGCCTTCGACGAGGTGCGCCTTGATGATCTTGTAGGCCAACGTGTCGCCCATGTGCGGATTCTCCGGTTGAGGATGGTGGGCAGCGGGTCGGCGCGGCAGGCCGGGAGCCCCCAGCCTACTCCGGCTCGGCGCCCTTTGCAAGCACTGCGTAGTCAGGCGCGCAAACGCGCCCGTCGAATTGGTTCTCAGCGGCGGCTCAGCCCGTGCGGACCGAGCCAGTCCCCGGCGGCGAAGTAGTTGTTGGCGGCGTAGATCAGCATGTCCAGCTTGCGCGGGTCGGGCCTGCCGTCGTCGCCGAGCCGGTCTGTGTCGACGTGCTCGGCCAGCACTTCGCCCAGGAAGAGCTGGTGGTCGCCGACCTCCTGCTCGCTCAGCACGCGGCACTCGAGGTTGAGCGGGCACTCCGCGATGAGGGGCGGCGCGACCTTCGTGGCGGGCAGAGGCGTGAGGCCGAACTCCTCGAACTTGTCGCAGTCCCGCCCGCTCACCGAGCCGATGCCGTCGACCTGCTTCAACAGCTCCGTCGTCGGCAGGTTCACGGTGAACTCGCCTCGCGCGCGGATCAGGCCGTGCGAGTGCGTGGCCGTGCGGATGGCGATGCCGACGATGACGGGCCGCGCGATGCTGACGTTGAAGCACTCGCCGAGCGTGACGATGTTGGGCCTGCCCTCTTCATCGACGGACGTGATGAGGGCGGCCGGCGAGGGATAGATCGGCCGCATCGGCCTTATCTGCACCTTGTCCACTGGCAATCTCCGGTTTCAATCCGCGAGGCGGGTCAGCGCAGCGCTGCCGCGCCCCACCCGGACGCTGTGCGTGGGGGTCAGTGCAGCCCGGTCGAGCCGAAGCCGCCGAGGTTGCGGTCGGTCCGGTCAAGCTCTTCCACTTCGACGAGCTCGGCCTGATGCGTGCGGCAGATCACCATCTGCGCCACTCTCATGCCGCGCTTGACCACGAATGGCTCGTCCCCGAGGTTGGCCAGGATGACGCAGACTTCGTTGCGGTAGTCGCTGTCCACGGTGCCGGGTGCATTCAGGACGGTGACCCGATTCTTCAGGGCGAGGCCGCTCCTGGGCCGTATCTGCGCCTCGTAGCCGGGCGGAACGGCGACGTGGATGCCCGTCGGCACGAGCGCGACCTGGCGGGGGTCGATGGGGAGTTCGTCGTCAACGGCAGCGTGCAGGTCCATCCCGCTGGCGCCGGGGCTCTGATAGCGGGGCAGGGGCAGGTCCTCGCAGCCTTGCCTGCGCTTCACGAGCACTCGCGGTCGGTCGCCGGCTGACAATGTGTCCGGGCTTCTCGATGGTGCTAGGCTGCTCCGGGCCTCTTCTTGCTCTTGCTCCTGCTCTTGCTCCTGCTCCTGCTCTAACCCGGCTGGCGCATGGGCTTCATAGGGCATTTCATCTTCCGCGATCCGCTCCGCCAGGCTGTCAATCAACCGCGTGAGCATTGACACCACTCCGCGAAGCTTATCCTTGCCGGCAAGTGCAGTGTCGCGTTGCAATGAGTCCGTGGCACTCAGGACGTCCAGGCAGGCGGCACATTCGAGAGCTGATCCGCGCGCTATTTCGAGGAAACGGCACCGATCCCGGACTGACCGCTTGCCGTTGCCTTCTGCGATGTTCAGGGGGATACTTGCAGCCGCCCGCTCCAGTTGCCCTTTCATATTGGCAGCAGCGTCCAGGCCTTCCGCTACCTGACTCCACCACGCAACGAATCCCACGGCATCCTGGTAAACCCGGAGCTTCTCATGATCGAAGTACGCCCGCACAGGTGTTTCCTCGGTTTAGAGGCAAGAGGCCGAGAAAGAGAAAGAGTAAGAGCACGAGTAAGAGCACGAGCAAGAACGCCACGACCCGTTTGGCCCCCGTGGGGGCGCACTCATCGACGGGGCCGGGCCCGGGCCAGGGAATCAATGGCCTCCACGATCTGGCCCACCGGGGCGAGGTGGCCGATTCCGACGCGACCGCTGGCCAGTTTGCCCTCGACCGGCTCGATGAAGCGCACGCCGGGCAGCTCGCGCAGGTAGGCGCAGTTGCGCTGGACGGCGTCGCTCTTCCACATCCGGTCGTTCATGGCCGGGGCCAGCACCTTCGGGCAGTCGCATGCCATCCACGTGCAACTCAGTATCTCGTCCGCGATGCCGTTGGCGATCTTGCCGATGAAGTTCGCCGTGGCCGGCGCCACGGCGAGGATGTCCACCCATTCGGCCAGCTCGATGTGCTGGAGGCCCATCGCCTGCCCCTCGATGAACATCTCGGTGACGACGGGCCGTCCGGAAAGCGAGCGGAACGTGGTAGGCGTGACCAGGTGCTGGGCCGAAGGTGTCATCACAACCCGGACTGCGTGCCGCCGGTCGGTCAGGCCCCTCAGGATGGAACATGCCTTGTACGCGGCGATGCTGCCGGTGACGCCGAGGATGACGTTCTTGCCTGTCGCTTCGCCGCCCATGGTCGCAGTCCTCCGGAGGTCAGAGGCGAGGTCCCGGCGCGCTAGTCCTCCGAGTCCTCGGGCTCCTCTTCGTCTTCCTTCTCTTCCGTTCCCCTCAGCACGAGGGTTATCTTGCCTTCTTTGACTTCCTCGAGGATGTAGTTGAACAGCTCGTCCAGGTTGCGGACGCTGGGCATGAAGGCCCGGCCGCCCGCATAGTACTCACGCGCCTGCTTCTGCAGCAAAGTGGCCAGCTTGAACCTGCCGCCGACCATCTTGCTCAAGTACTCGATGCGGTCCTCTTCACTTGCCGCCATGCATTTACCTCGGTTAGCGCGATGCGCCGCATGGCCCGCCGGCGTTCGAGATGATGCGGGCCACCTCCTCGACGGTTTCATCCAGGTCGTCGTTGACAACACAGTGGTCGTACTCCTCCGCGTAAGCGTATTCCTCTTCGGCCCGTTCCAGGCGTCGGACGACGCTGTCCGTGGTGTCGCGCTGCCTCTGGCGCAGGCGTTCCTGCAACTCCCGGCGCGAAGGCGGCTTGACGAATATCAGCGTCACGTCCGGCCATTTCTTCTTCATCTGCAGGCCGCCGTCCACGTCGATGGTCAGGATGACGGGCAGGCCCGAATCGGCGGCCCCATTCAGCGAGAGAAACGGTGTGCCGTAGTAATGGCCCAGGTACTGCGTGTGCTCAACGAGCCGTCCCTCGTCAATCCAGCGGCGGAACTCCTCGCGGCTGATGAAGTCATAGTCCCGGCCAGCCACTTCCCCCGGTTCGGGGGGACGCGTCGTGGCGGTAACGGCCCGGACTGCCAGACCCCGCCTGCAAAGCTGCCCGGCGATGGTGTTCTTGCCGACCCCGCTGGGGCCCGACAGGACGAAGACCTGACGGGGGTCGACGAGACGTTCCCCTGTCTTCCGCTCACCCATGCGGCAGAAGGGCCCTGCGTGAAGTCGCCAGGCTATCACTCGACATTGCGCACCTGCTCTCGAAGCCGGTCGACGTTGCTCTTGAGTTCCAGCACCTGCGCCACCTGCGGTCCGGCCGGGACCTTGGCCGCCGTCGTCCCTGCCTCACGCAGCATCTCCTGGCCCAGGAACTCCATCCGCCGTCCGACCGGTTCTGCCTCCGCCTGGAGGGCTTCCCGAAACTGCCCCAGGTGGCTGCGCATCCGCTCTATCTCCTCGCTGACGTCGCACCGGTCGGCGTAGACGGCTACTTCGCGCGCCAGCGCGTCTTCGTCCAGGGCCACGCCCGTGCCTTCAAGCAGCCTGTTGACCCGTTCCAGCAGCCTGTCGCGATAGGCGATTACAAACTCGCTTTGGGCCTGCTCGACTGCGTCCACCTGGGCCTCGATGACCGAGCACAGCCCGGTCAGGTGCGCGGAGAGGGCCTCCCCTTCCGTTTGGCGCATCTGGACCAGCGCGTCGAGCGCAGCCTCCGCCGTAGCCATCGCGTGTGGCCACAGTTCCTGCCGCAGGTCTTCGTCCCGGGCAATGTCCTTCATGGCGCCGGGCAACGATAGCAGCGACGCCAGGTCCACCTGGCAGGGGATGCCCTCTGCCTCGGCGATGCTTCGCAGCCGGGATATGCAGCGCCTGACGTAATCTTCGTCGATGAATACGTTTGGCCCGCCGGCGCGCGGACGACAACTCAGGTACAGGGTCACCTGTCCGCGGTTCACCTTGGTCTCGACAAGCTTCTGCAGCTCGGATTCCTTAAGGTAGAAGGAATCCGGCAGTCGGAACGACGTGTACAGATCTTTGCGGTTGACGGACCGGACGTCCACGCGCAATACCCACTGGTCGCACTGCGTCTCGGCGGTGCCGAATCCGGTCATGCTCCTAATCATCGGGGGTGGTCGCTTTGGCTGAAGGGAGCCCGGCGGCGTCCGGCGCGGGAGTCTCGGGCACGGAAGCTTCAGGCGAGCTGGCTCCGGCCCCAGCGGGCCTGCCCGTCCCGACGGGCGGCGCAGGAGCTTCCGGCTGATCCGGTAAGAGAGGCAGCCCGCCGGCCTCGGCCTGCGGGGCAGGACCGAGCCGCGCGGCCAGGATGCAGATCACCAGGAAGAGGCCCAGCATCACGTAGGTGGCTTTGGCGATCGGCGTGGCCGACCGAGCCCCCAGCAGGGAATCGCCGCCCAGGCCGCCCAGCGAGGCGGCCAGCCCGCCGCCCCGGCCGCTCTGAATCAGTATGGCCAGCACGGCCAGAAGGCCCACGACCATCACGTACGCAACCAGGGCTCCACGCCATTTCAGCGCGTAGAACACGAAAGCCGGCGCGAAGAACGCGGCAATAATCAGCCACTTCCTCATCTGTGCTCGGACTTCTTCGGGGTCCATAGGCTCCTATCTCTCTCCCCAGCCGGCGTCTACTTCGTGATGGCGCAGCCGGCCTGCACGATGGCCGCAAATGGCTCCGCCTTCAGGCTGGCGCCGCCTACCAGCGCGCCGTCCACGTTCGGCATGGCCATCAGCTCGGTCGCGTTGGCCGGCTTCACGCTGCCGCCGTACTGGATAACCGTTTGCTCAGCGATGCCGGCGCTGTACAGCTCCTCCAGCAGCTCGCGCAATAGCGCGTGGACCTCCTCCGCCTCCTCGGGCGTGGCGGTCTTTCCCGTGCCGATGGCCCAGACCGGCTCGTAGGCGATGGTGACGGAGGCCATCTGCTCTGCGCTTACGCCCGCGAGTGCCGAGCTCAACTGCCCGGAAACGACATCCTCGGTCTCGGCGGCCTCGCGCTGATCCAGCTTCTCGCCCAGGCAGACGATCGGATCCAGGCCAACCTCCAGGGCTTTGAGGATCTTGCGGTTGATGGACTCGTCCTTCTCGCCCATTACGTGCCGTCTCTCGGAGTGGCCCAGGACGACGTAACGGCACCCGACGTCCAGCAGCATGGAGCCGGCCACCTCGCCGGTATAGGCGCCCTCGTCCTCGGCGTACATGTTCTGTGCGCCGACGTCGATGACCGTGTCGGCGAGGATCTCCAGGACGTCCCTCAGGTAGACGAAGGGCGGGCAGACGGCGATCCGCACGTCAGAGACGTCGCCGATCTGGTCCTTCAAGTCGGTCGCCAGCTCGGCGCACCGCCGGCCGTCCAGGTTCATCTTCCAGTTTCCGGCCACGAAAAGCTGTCTCATGGTTTGCAGTCCTGCATGCTTGGAGCAAGAGACACAACACCGCAGCGGCTAGCTTCGACAACGCGGGAAGGCACCCAGGACCTTGAAGGTCACGCACTCAGCCCCCATCTTCTGCAGCGCCAGGCGCGTCTTATCGTCGTCCGGATGCCCCACGAAATCGATAAAGAAGTAATACTGCCAGGCGGCAGTGGGAGAAGGGAATGACTCGATCTTGGTCATGTTGATATCGTGGTCTTCAAAGGGGGCCAGCAGGTGGTACAGGGCGCCGACTCTGTCCCGGACGCTGCATAGGACGGCCGTCTTGTCGTCGCCCGTCGGCTGGCTCATGTGCGTGCCGATGATGAAGAAGCGCGTGACGTTGTGCGAGTAGTCCTCGATGTGGTCGGCCAGCACTTTGAGTCCATGGGACGGGGCCAGGCTGGCGTCCGCTATGGCGGCTGAGCCCTCCTCCTCGGCGGCCCGTTGGGCAGCCACGCTCGTGCTGGAGACCTCGAATAACTCGGCGCCCGGCATATGGGTCTGGAGCCACTGACGGGTCTGGCTGAAGACCTGTCCGCGGCTGTAGATGCGCTTGACTTCCGACGCCTGGCACCGGGCGATCAAGGAGTGGTGGATCTCCAGGAGCACCTCCGCGCAGACCTTGAGCGGGCTGTCCAAGAACCGCGTCAGGGTCTCGTGGATTCCTCCGCCCGTGGAGTTCTCCACCGGCACGACGCCGTAGGCGGCCCGGCCCCGCTCGACCTCGCCGAAGACCTCGTCGATGGTAGCCACGGACGCGTACTGAACCGAGCTGCCGAAGTTGGCCAGGCCGGCCCTGTGCGTGAACGTCCCTTCGGGGCCGAGGTAAGCGACCCTCAGGGGCGTCTCCAGGGCCAGGCAGCCACTCATGATCTCGCGGTAGACGGCGGTGAAACAGTTGTCCGGCAGTGGGCCTTCGTTGAGGGCGGAGATGTTGTCGTAGACGGCCTGCTGGCGGGCGGGGACGTAGGCGGCGTCGTTTCCCTTCGCCTTGAGCTTCCCGATCTCACAGGCCACGCTGGCCCGCTCATTGATCAGGCGGACGATCTGGGCGTCCAGCTCGTCGACACGCTTGCGCAGATCGGCCAGTTCCATGGAGATGGTTTCAGCGCAAGAATGGACTGGAGAACCGCAAGAAAACCAGACCCCACGCGAGCGACACATTGGCACAAGCTACCGAGGTTACGGCATCTTCGCGTTTGTGTCAAATGGAACCGGCCCGCCGATGCGGGGCTCGGTCGGCTGGCGGTTGACCGGGCCGGGAGGGCGGCGCTAGACTCCTGCCCAGCCGCGAGCACGGCGAGACGCCAGTTGCCAGTTTCCAGTCGTCAGTGGTCAGTGACGACGAGGACGACCACGAGCACGACCACGAGTAGGGGCGGGGCCCCTCGACTGGGCTCGGGACAAGCGTGCCGCGCCCAAGGAGTAGGAGCAGGAGCAGGAAGAGGGACGGATGAGTGAGGCGGCCTTCACGGTGCTGGTCTTCGCGCTGGTCTACGGCTGGCTGATCGTCAGCCGGGGGCACCGGGCGAAGGGGATATGGATCGGCATCGGCGCGCTGTTCCTGCTGCCGCTGCTGTTCGGCGCCCGGCCGATCCTCGGCCCCCGCGATCTGTTCGTCTTCGAAGAGGGCAGCTGGGCCTCCATCAACTGGAACGTGATGGGCATCTTCATCGGCACGCTGCTGGTGGCGGAAGCCTTCATCTACAGCCGCGTGCCCGCGCTCTGCGCGGACCTGCTGATCGACAAGAGCCCGAACGTGGGCTGGGCCATCCTGGCCGTCTGCGCCCTGGCCAGCGCCATCAGCGCCGTGGCGGAGAACGTCGCCACAGTGCTGATCGTCGCGCCGATCGCCATGTCCCTGGCCAGGAAGCTGAAGGTCTCCAGCGTCCCGTTCATCATCGGGATAGCCATATCGTCCAACCTGCAGGGCACGGCGACGCTTATCGGCGACCCTCCGAGCATGATCCTGGCCGCGCATTTCCGGCTGAACTTCAACGACTTCTTCTGGTTCGGGGGCCGGCCGGGGATATTCTTCGCCGTGCAGGCCGGCGGCCTGGCGGGATTCGTGGTCCTGTGGCTCATGTTCCGTCGCTACAAGCAGCCGATTGAGCTGATCGAGCCGGAGGAGCCGCGAAGCTGGGTGCCGACGATCGTTCTGGCGCTTATGATAGCCGCCCTGGCCGGCGCGTCCTACGTGGACCCGGGCTTCGTCTGGTTCGGCGCGGCGGCCTGCATGGGAGCCGGCGCCCTGGCCATCGGCTGGCTGTGGCGCCGCGACAGGGAGACGGCCCTGAAGGTCCTGAAGTCTTTCGACCTGAGCACGACGTTCTTTCTGGCCGGCGTGTTCATGATGGTCTACGCCCTGACCAAGTCGGGCGTGATCGAGGGTGCCGCGCAGTACGTGGCCCAGGCGACCGGCAGCAGCGTGGTGGCCGCCTTCGTGCTGGTGGTAGGGGTCAGCGTGCTGTTGAGCGCCTTCGTCGACAACGTCCCTTACCTGGCGGCGATGTTGCCCCTGGTCGACGCCGTCGGGAAGAACATGGGCCTTTCATCGTCGAACATGCTGCTGCCGTTCGGGCTGCTGATCGGGGCCTGCCTGGGCGGCAACATCACGCCGATCGGCGCCTCGGCGAACGTGGTGGCCTATGGACTGCTGAACAAGTCCGAGGAGGGCGGCGTGAGCTTCATGCAGTTCGTGCGGATCGGGCTGCCCTTCACGCTGGCGGCCGTGGCGGCGGGGTCGCTCTTCCTCTGGGCCGTCTGGATGTGGTTCTAACGGGGGGACAGGCCGGACTGGCCTCGCCCGTTGTTTTCGGAGCCCCCTTCGCTTATCATGACGTGCTGTGGGGCACGCGTCCGGAAGACAGCCTGGAACCTGCCGAAACCTAACTGAAAGGGAAACGCAACGTGCCGCGCGCAGGGCAGATCAAGAAGGGCCACGTCATCGAGTGGCGGGACCAGCTCTGGAAGGTGACCGACACCCAGCAGACCTTCATCGGCAAGAAGGGCGCCTACTTCCAGATGAAGCTGCAGAGCATGGACGACGGCCACGTGGAGACCGAACGGTTCGGCTCCGACCAGGAGCTGAAGAAGGCCTTCGTGGCGACCCGCCGCATGCAGTACCTGTATCAGGACGGCAATAGCTACGTCTTCATGGACCCGAACACGGGCGACCAGATCCACATCCACGAGGACGTGCTCGGCGCGGCGCTGCCCTACCTCGCCTACAACGCGGAGGTCGAGGTGCAGAGCCACGAAGGGAGGCCCATTTCGGTGGCCCTGCCGTCCAGCGTGGTCCTGGAGGTGACGCAGACCGATCCTGCAGTCCGAGGCGACACGGCCACGTCCGTGAGCAAGCCGGCGCAGGTGGAGACCGGGCTGAGCGTCAAGGTGCCCGGCCACGTCAAGACCGGCGACAAGATCCAGGTGGACACGCGCACGGGCGAGTTCCTGGGTCGGGCGTAGGTTCGCCTGCGCTGCTGCGGAGCCGCCGGCGCTTCTCTCCCGATAGCGGATTGCCAGCCATGGGGGCCGATGAGACGAGTCAGACGCGTGCGTTTCCCGACCCATACGGTCGGCTCCTGGAGGAGTTCGCCGACCAGATCGGCGAGAAGGGCACCTCGTACGGCCAGCCGAGCCGCAGCGTGCGCGAGGAGATCGTCCGGTGCGTCTGGTTCGGGGGCCACTTCGCCGGCGAGGACCTGACCATCGACGACGGCCGGCGCCTGGAGGTGATCTCGCCGGGCTGGTGGAACGTGGAAGGCGGCCCCGATTTCATCAGGGCGGAGTTGCTGCTGGAGGGGGCCGGCCGCGTCGTCGGGGACGTGGAAGTCCACACGCTCGCCTCCGGTTGGTACTCCCACGGACATCACCAGCAGCCCGACTACAACGGCGTGGTGCTGCACGTGGCGATGTGGAACGACCGCGACGAGCCCGCCGTCGAGACCGAAGACGGCACGCGCGTCCCCCAGCTCACGCTGAGCAAGGCCATCGACGAGGACCTGGAAGAGCTGGTGGAGATCATGGACGTCGAGGGCGAGCCGTCCGAGCAGGAGTGGCCGATCACGGAGGGCAAGTACTGCGGACAGGCCTATCGCGCGGGCGAGATCGATTCCCGATGGCTGGGTCGCATGTTGGACGCGGCCGGCGATCACCGTCTGCTGACGCGGGCGGCGGCGATCGGCGAGCTGCTGGCGAACCATCCCCGCGAGCAACTGCTCTACGAACGGCTGGCCGAGGCCCTCGGCTATAAGAACAACCGGATGCCTTTCCTGCAACTGGCCGGCCTGCTTCCCATGGCGACGCTGAGGCGAGCCGTGGACCTGGAGGCGCCGGCCGAGCAGAAGTCTCGGGCGCTGGAGGCGGCGTTCCTTACAGCCGGCGGTTTTCTGGAGGGCGCCGGGGGTGAAGACGCCGACCCGGAGACCATGGCCTACTGCGCCCGCTTGCGAGAGGACTGGGACGCGATGGATCCGGCAACGGCGCCCGTGAAGCTTTCGCCGCATCACTGGAACCTCGCCGGGACGAGGCCCGTCAATTACCCCGGCAGGCGTCTGACGGCCCTGGCCCTCCTGTGCGCCGCTCACCTGCACAGCGGCCTGTTCAACCATTTCCTGTTACTGGTCAACACCAGCCGCCCCGAGGGGCGGCAGCGGGCGGACGCCGCCCTGCGCAACGCCCTGGTCGGCACGTTCACGGAGCTTGAGCATCCCTACTGGTCCTATCGCTACGCGGTCGGCGGGAAGAAGCTGAGCAGGCCCCGGGCCCTGGTCGGCGAGGAGCGTGCGACCAGCATCCTGGTGGACGTTCTGCTGCCGATGCTGCTGGCGCACGCGCAGGCGGAAGACGACCGCGCCCTCGCGGACTCGCTGCAGCAGCTCTGGGAAGGCATGCCGCGCCGGCAGGACAACGCCATCACACGCCGCATGGAGCGGACCATATTCGAGACCAAGCAGGAGGCCCAAAAGGTCGTCAACTCCGCGCGCCGCCAGCAGGGCCTGCACCAGCTATACCGCGACGGCTGTCGCATGGGAGGGTGCCGGACCTGCGTCCTCTACCTGGCGCACCGTGCGGGCAAGTCCCTGGCAGTGGAATGAGCGCGGGCGCTCAGAGCCTCTAACCGAATGCCGCGTGAGCCGCGTTGCGCTTCCGGCCGGATGGATGCAAGGAAGGGCTC
>CAZSET010000037.1:0-20918 GCA_964605915.1 uncultured candidatus Brocadiaceae bacterium
ACGCGCAGCATCTTTGACGGCTGCCTTGCGCGAGCATAGCCGCATGGCGAAACTTCTGCGCCAGCATGGCGCCACGGATTAGAGGGCACTAACACAGCGCGGGCGCGGGGCGCCTGCGCTCCGGCAGCCTGACACGTTGGCCGAGAGGGAACGGGAGGGCACCAGATTGCAGTTCACCGTGCACGTGACAAGGGGGATCAGTACCCTGCTGACCATCCTGCCCGGCGAAGCCCTGTTCTTGGGGCGCGACTCGGGACAGTGCCAGTACATCCTGCGCGACAGAGCCGTCTCGCGCAGGCACTGCAAGCTGTCCGTCTTCGGGGACAAGGTGTGGGTCGAGGACCTGGGCAGCACCAACGGCACGTGGGTGAACGGGCAACGCACCGAGAACGCCCTGGTCTCCCAGGGGGACGTCATCGCCATCGGCCACAGCCGCATCATCGTCGGGTAATTGATCCTCGACATCCGGCTTCGCGATCCTGGCTCGGCCCGTGTCCGCTTGTGTCGCTGGGGCCTGCCCACCGGCATTCACTCCGAGTGCCGCCTCACCGCGCACGAGGCATCTCGTCGCTCCGACCGCCGCCGCTCTCCCGAGCCGGAGATCTCTCGTCGTCCCGCCCCGCGGCTGCGGGGCGGGGTCCTCGGGATGACATTGGTCTAGCAGTTGCCAGCGCTCACTGGCAAGGGCTGGGGAGGGATAGGCGCTCTTGTGGCGTGGCGGAGGTGTCAGCAACGGCCGAGGACGACGACGAGGACGAGCACGACGACGATCACGCTGCTGCCGGCGCAACGCTGCCGAGTTGAAGCCATCAAAGCCCCGCACGGGGCGACATACGAGTAGCCCTGGCCGACAGGCCAGGGAAGAGGCGCTTAACACCCCCACCGAGCCCGTGCCGCAGGCGCGGAACGGGCGAAACAGCTCCCGCCGGCGTCTCAAACGGCTCCGCCTGGCCCGATCGCGTATCAGAAATTTGGAAGGGCAATATCAGAATATTGCCAATTGCGGAATTGTGGGGCAGGCGGTAAAATGGTGCTTCGCGTACCGAGTTGGGGAGTTGGTTTTAGACGCGCTTTGGGGCGCTGCTGCCGGGAGGGGGGTGCAAAGCCGAGCATAGGGGTGGCTCGGTTTGTACCCTCTCTCCCGGGATACTGTCCTGCAACACCTGACCTTCCTTTCATCCCGCAACGCGCGCCCGCTCTACCTTGCGGGGCGCTTGCCCCGTCCACGATGGTGACCTAGAATGCCGCTCCGTGTTGCGCCCATTCCCTGTGGACGGGTGGCGTGCGCCAGATGGACCTGTCTATAGTCATCCCGGCCTTCAACGAGCGGCACAAGATCGGCCCCGACGTGCGGGCGGCGGCCGCGTTTCTGCGGGGCGAGGGGCTCTCGGGTGAGATCATCGTCGTCGACGACGGCAGCACGGACGGTACCGGGGCGGAGGCGCGGAACGAGCCGGTCGGGGCGGGCGTCGTCCGGCGAGTCGTCCGGCACGAGCGCAATCACGGCAAGGGCTGCGGCGTGCGCACGGGCCTGCTGGAGAGTGTGGGCGACTACGCCATGTTCGCCGACAGCGGCCTGTGCATGCCCTTCCGGAACGCCCTGCGCGGGTTGGCGCTGCTCAGCGGCGGCACCTGCGAGATCGCCCACGGTTCCAGGCGCCTGCCGGGGAGCGTGGTGCTGCGGTCCACGGGGCCCTACCGCCGGGCGCTGAGCGGGCTGTTCAGCCGCACGATCCCGCCTCTGGTGGGCACGCCTCCGCACCTGACCGACACGCAGTGCGGCTTCAAGCTTTACAGGGGCGACGTTGCACGAGAGCTCTACGCGCAATGCCGGTGCGACGGCTTTATGTTCGACATCGAAGTGATCCTTCGAGCGGTGCGCGCCGGCTACCGGATCGAGGAGTTCCCGGTCGAGTGGCAGAGCGATCCGGACACGCGGCTGCGCGTGATCAGGGCCATCCCCCAGTCGCTGAGCGAGCTGCTGTCCATCCGCCGAGCGCTCGCCGCTGGGGCCGCGCCCCGCGGCCCCGCCCCCCGGGCTTGATCGCCTTCACTGGCCTTCCCAGCGTCCGAACCGCCTCAGAACGGATTCTCCGTCGGCGGCCCGGATGACGGCCGCAGCGCAATCTTCGTGCGCGGCGCAGTAGCTCTCGATCTCCCGCTCGTCCATGACCATGAAGGCGGTGGACAGGGCGTCGGCGCGGGCCGCGCCGTCCGCCAGCGCCCAGGCGGAGCGATAGCGCTCGACGGGACGCCCGGTGTGCGGCTCGATGATGTGCCGGCCGTGCAGCTCGACGCCGGAGCCGCTGAGGGCCCGGCCCCGCAGGCAGAGCCCTTCCAGGGCGCGATCATCGGTGCCCGGCGCGCGGAGCGCGACGGTCCATCCATTTTCCGGACCGCTGCCGAGGCCCAGGACAGTGCTCTCGCCGCCGTGCAGCAGCGCCGACTCGACGCCCCACTCCGCCAGCAGTTCGGCCATCGCATCGAGGGCATAGCCCTTGCCGATCCCCCCCAGGTCGACGATGACGCCCTCGGCCCGCGCGGTCACGGCATTCTCGCCCTTATGTATCTCGACCAGGTGCATGCCGGAGCGGCGCCTTGCCTCGGCGAGTTCGTCGTCCGAAGGCGTGCGGGGCGATCCGTCCCGGTCCTGCCAGGTGGCCAGCAGCGCGCCGACCGTTGGATCGAAGGCCCCCCGGGTCTCGGCGTGGACACGGGCGGCGATCTTCAGGCAGTCGTAAGCCGCGGCGCCGATCCGCACGCTCCCGCCGGCGGGGAGGCGGTTGATCCGGGCCACGTCGCTGCTCGCGATGAACCGGCTGAGCTCGCGCTCGAGCCCCTCCAGTTCGCGGAAGGCATCCGAGGCAAGCTGCCGGGCAAGGCCGGCATGGGCGCAGGCGAGGACGATCTCGAACCGCGTGCCCATCGCCTTGCGCGAGAAGCGGTGATGGGGGGCGGTGTTCGTCGGCTCGCTCACTTGCCGGTCTCCCGGGGCGCCGCCTGGCCGGACGCGCCGCGGGCGGCGTAGGCCTCCCAGAGGTCCGCGCGCACGAACGCCCGAAGCGGCACGTTGGGCCGGAGCTCCACTTCGCCGCCGGGCAGATCGGCCAACAGGTTGACGTAGAGAGCGCGCTCGCCGGGCGGGCGGTCGCCGAACAGCCTGGCGACGAGGGCCGGTTCCACCTCTGGCTTGAGGATGAGGAGCGGCGCGAGCGGCCCGTGCGGCACCCGCTCCAGCCAGCCCGTGCGGCCGAAGGCGCGGAGGTACCACGGCAGCGGCCAGTAGTCATTGCCCGGGCAGATGACCTGGATGGGCATGGCGCGGCCCGCCGGATGCGCCTCTGCGACGTGTTCGATGCGCCGCGTCAGCAGCAGCACGTCGCTCGTCGTCTGCACGTAGGCGTACGGGTTGCCGGGGTCTTCGTAGTCCACGAAGCTCGCCCGCCACGCCTGCCACGACAGGTGGGTCAGCGCGGCCAGCATCAGCCCGACCAGAGCGACCTTCGCCGCCCGGCCCGGCGCTGCGCGCACGAGCACGGCCGCCCCCACGCCGGCCAGCAGGATCATGCCGTGCAGGAATCCCAACATGCACCAGGGCGTCTTGTAGGGCAGGGCCGAGTAGGCGACGACCAGCGCAAGCGTGTAGATGCCGAGGAAACGGACCAGGTGGACGTTGGCTTCGCCCAGGCCCTTCCCGCGCGCAGCCGCGACGAAGCCGACCGCCGCGAGCAGAACGACGGCCGCCTCGGTCCAGACTGCCCCGCCCGGCGCGTGCGACCAGAGCAGTATCTGCAGGTAGTAGTGCCACGGGTGCACGTGCCAGGCGGCATCGTGCCGGCCCAGCCCACGGCCGACGTAATGGCCGTAGGCCGCCACGGAATCGAGCGCGCCTCGCGGATTGCTGAAGAACGAGGAGAATAGCAGGAGGGCGACCGCCGCCGCCACGAGCAGCAGGACGCCCGCCGCCGTGCCGAGCTCCCGCACCCGGGGGCGAAGGGCCTGCCGGGCTGCAGGCCCGGCCCAGGCAGCCGTCAGCCCGGTAGCCAGCAGCATGACAAAGAGGGCGATCACGGAGGTCTCTTTCGCCGCGCACATGAGGCCGACGCAGACGCCCGCCAGGACCAGCCACGCCGCACGCCCAAGCCCCGACGATACGACCGCCTTGTCGGATGCTCTCTCTGGCCGGATCTGAGCGGCCCTCACGTACCGCCACGTCCCGGCGATTGCAGCGAACGCGAAGCAGGCCAGCAGCGTCTCCGAGATGTAGAAGCGGGCGTAGAACACCATCGCGGGCGAGGCCGCCGTCAAGACCACGGCGCAGGCTGCGGCCGTCCGCCCCAGGCCGTCGCGCAGCAGCCAGGGCAGCGCCACCAGGGCGAGGCCCAGCAGCGCGGGCAGGAGCCGCAACTGCGCCTCGGTGATCTGCGTGAGGCGCCGAGCGCCGACCAGCCACGCAATGGGCAGCGTGAGGTAGTTGAGGGCAGGGCCGTGGTACTCATGCGGATCGTAGACGTACCCGTCGCCTTCGAGCAGGCGGCCGAACTTGAGGGCCTGGACGGCCTCGTCGGCGTGCATGGGGCGATTGCCCAGGTCTGCCAGGCGCAACATCGCACCGCCCGCCAGGGCCGCCGTCATGAGCAGCAGCGCAAGCGTGCGACGGTTCATTCTGCCGGTTTGCCGTAGACCTCCACTTCGACGTAGTGGTTCGCTTCGTTGGAGGTGTTGCCGTTGCTATAGAGGCGGACGTAGCCCGCCCGGGCGCCCTTGCAGTCGATCAGCTTGCCCTCGAAGGTCTCGACGTATGCCTTGTCCGCGCCGACCCCCAGGCCAGAGGAGTCATCGTGGTCGCTGTTGAAGACCGTGGTGACATCCGTGACGAAGGCTGCGTCGGAGCCGAGCTGCACGATCACGTCGCGATAGGCGCGGGCCTGGATGTGATAGTGCCAGACGAGGACGGCGTAGATGGCGGCCTCCTGCCCGAGGTCGATCTGGACCCACTGGGTGCCGGGCCCGAGTTCGACGAAGCACCCCTGCTCGCCCGCCTTGTCGCCGTCGGTCACGAGTTCCAGGTCGCCGATGATGGGCCATTCGTCGCTGCTGGTGACGGGCTTGCCGAGGGCGAGGTTGGTCGTGCCTTCGGGGGCGAGGAAGGGCGGGCGCGGCCTGCCCAGGGGCTTCTCGATGTTCGGCTCGTTCACCGGTTTGGGCGTGCCGACGAACATCGGCTGGGGCAGCTCGATCCCGATGGGCACGAGCGCCGGCGCGGGCTCTTCGCTCGTTGCGGCGGCCGAGGCCGCCAGCGCGGGCTCCTGGGCGGGGGCGGGCCGCTTCGGGGGCTCCTGCGGCTGCGGCACCGCCTGCCTCGGGCCGGCTCGGGCGAGCGGCTCCGGGCCTCTGGCCAGCCTGCCACGCAGGGCGATGCCTGCCACGAGCATGGCGGCCAAGGCCAGCACGAAGATCACGTGTGTGACGGTTTTCATTCCCATCTCTCCCCAACGTCCGGCGGCGGAAGGCCACGCAGGCAGTCTACGCATATGGGCGCGCGATATCAACGCGTCTCGGCCCGCCCCTTCTCTTCCACGGGCTTGCCGTAGACCTCCACCTCGGTGTAGCGGTTGACCTCTTCGACGTGGTTGTTGTTGCTGTAGAGGCGTACCCAGCGCGCCACCTCGCCCCCGGCGTAGACGAGCTTGCCCTCGTAGGTGTCGACGTAGTGCATATCTGAGCCGGCGCGCAGGCCGGCCGAGTCATCCGCGTCGTTGTTGAACAGCGTTCGGACGTTCTGCGTGAAGTCAGCGTCGTCGGCGATCTGCACGATCACGTCGTAGTAGACGCGGGGCTCGTCATGCTCGTGCCAGATGACGACGGCGAAGATCTCGGCGGAGCGCACCAGGTCGATCTGCACCCACTGGAGGCCGTCCATCAGCTCGACGAAGTTGCCGAAGCCGGCTTCCTTGACGCCGTCGGTTACCTGGGCCAACTCGCCGATGATGGGGAAGTCGTCGCTGGACGTGACGGGCTTGTTCAACGCGAGGTCGCACGAGCCGGGCGGCGCCATCAGGGGCGGGCGGGGCTTGCCCGTCGGTTTGGCGAGGTTCGGCACGCGGATGGTGAGGCCCAGGTCGGACGAGACGTTCCGGGGCAGCTCTATCTCGACGGGCACGAGCGCGCGCCCGCCGGACATGAACTCGCGGATCCGCCGGTTGACGACGTCCACGACGTTGTAGGTCGTCTGAGTAGCGCCCGTTATGGCGTGGATGGTCCGGGGGCCCGGCCGGCGCAGGCTAACCCCGAAGCCGGGCGTGCCGTCCGGCCCGACGATGTCCCTGCCGACGAACATGCCGGAGAACCACTCCGTGCCGATCTTCCCGCCGTAGCCCGGCGTCTCCTGGTGGCGGTAGAACCACAGCTCCTTGATCGCCTTGCGGTCCGGTTCGAGGGCGAGGATGCCGAACACGTCCCCGTTGCGCCCCTTGCCGTTCACCTCGAATGCGAGCCCGAGCGGCTCGCCGTCCGGCCCGCTGGCCTCGAAAACGACCATCTGGCCGGACGTGCGGGGGCGGATGCGCTCCTTGAACAGATGGGCGACAGCAACAGGCCGGAGCCGGCCCGGCTCCGTGATGCCGAAGACGGCCAGGACGGCCTGCTGCTTCTCGAACTCCTCCAGTGCCTTGATCATCGGTCCCCAGGCGATCTTTGCGCTCGTGATGGCCGTAGCGCAGGTGGCGCTCAGGATCACGGTGAACGCGACGGTGTAGAGGCTTTTCTTCATGCGGTCGACCCCTGCCCGCGCGCGGCGAGCACGGCGGCGTCCAGCGTCGGCGCGACCACGTTGCCCAGCAGCACGGCGTACATCATGAACTCCGGGTTGGCCGTGAAGCCGCAGACGATCACAGCGAGGAGCCCGATAAGGAGCCCGTAGAGCCATCGCCCCGCGCGCGTGCCCGGCGAGGTGGCCGGATCCCCGGCCAGCACGAAGGCGCCGAACAGGAAGCCGCCCATCAGCACGAACCCGTCGAACCGGGGCAGCGCCCCGGCGTCCAGGCCCCGCAGGATGAGCAGGCCGGCCACTGCGGCGAAGGCGATCCCAGTGACCGTTCGCCAGTCGACGGCCCTCGTCAGCAGGAGGACGATGCCGGCCAGCAGGATCGCACCGGCGGCGAGCACGCCCGCCGGGGCCCTCAGATCGAGAAGCCGCGCCATGGTCGCGCCGCCCACCGAAGCGAAGGACGGCCCGTCCGCGAGCGTGGGGTAGCTGACCGTGAAGAAGGCCTGGCCCAGCAGAACGGGGTTGACGAAGTTGTGTCCCGTCCCGCCGAAGACCTCTTTGCCGAAGAAGACGCCGAAGGCGGCCGTGGCGAGAACCAGCCACAGCGGCACATCCACGGGCAGGACCAGGGCAAGGAAGACGGCCACCGTGAGCGCGCCTCCCCGGGAGCGCTTCCCCCGAACGCGGGCCACGGCCAGCTCCGCCAGCCGCCCGGCGGCGAACGCCACGCCGAAGACGGCCAGCGGCCGGACGCCCCACCAGTAGCAGGCGAGCGCCATCGCGGGCAGGGCGGCCAATGTGCCGGCCACCGCGTAGCGCCGCAGCTCGCGCCCGGATGGCAGGTGCTCGGCGGGCGCCGGTGCGTCGGGCGCGGCGAAGGCGAGGTCCGCCAGTCGCTGGACGATGCTGATGCGCGTCTCGGCCACGCCGTGCGCCTCCCTCACCAGTTCTCGTAGAAGATCATCTCGTCGGGGATGTTCTTGGCCCGAAGGACTTCCTCGGTAGCCTGGATCATCGGCTCGGGGCCGCAGAGGAAGGCCTGCCGCGGCCGGTCGTCGGCCGCGAGAAGTCTGTCCACGCACAGGTGGATGAACCCCGTCTCGCCGTCCCACGCCGCGCCCTTCTCGGGTTCGGACAGGGCGTAGTGGACGCGGAAGCCCGGGTGCTCGCCCGCCTGCCGGTCGAACTCGTCGCGGTAGAACACGTCCTCGGTCGTCCGAACGCCGAAGAACAGCGTGCACCGCCGCTCCGGCCAGCGCTCGTAGACGTAGCTGATGATGGACTTCGCGGGCGCGATGCCGCAGCCGCCCGCGACGCAGACCACTTCCGTGTCGGGATCTTCGGAGAGGATGAACTCGCCGTACGGCCCGGTGAAGGTTACGTCGTCGCCGACCTCGACGTTGTGAAGGTAGGTGGAGCCGACGCCGCCCGGGACGAGGCGGACGATGAGCTCGACCTCGCCCTGCTCGGACGGGGACGAGCTAATCGAATAGGCGCGATGAACCGGTCCGCCCCGGGCCGGCACCTCGACCTGAACGTACTGACCGGGCCGGAACTCGATCCGGTCCGGTTCGGTCAGTCGCAACCGGAGCTCGCGCATGTCGCGGGCCAGGGCCCGAACCGAGGCGACGAGCGCGCGGAACTGCTGGATGCTGAAGTACTCCTCCCTGATCCGGACTTCGATGTCCTGCTTCACCTTCACCTGGCAAGCGAGGCGGACGCCGCCGGCGATCTCCTCCTGCGTCAGGAGCGGCAGTTCCGTGGGCAGCACGGGTCCGCCCCCGGAGATGACGGTCACCTTGCAGTGTCCGCAGGTGCCCTGTCCGCCGCAGCCGGAAGGGATGAAGACGCGGTTGGCATAGAGCGCATCCAGCAGCGTGCAGCCGCCCTCGACGGAGAGCGGCTCCCGGTCGTTCACCTTGATCTCGCAGACGCCGTAGTCGGTCAGCAGCCGGTCGGCGATCAGCAAGGCGGCGGCGAAGAGCCCGCCCAGGGCCGAGAGCATCAGGACCGAGTAGAGAAGCGTCTCCATCAAGCAGCCCCGTCAATCACTGAATGCGCGCCATGCCGGAGAAGCCAAGGAACGCCACGGCCATCAGGCCCGTCACGATTATCGTGATGCCCAGCCCGCGCAGCGGCTCCGGGACGTCCGCGTGCTGAAGCCGCCCGCGTATGCCGGCCATCAGGCAGATCGCCAGCGCCCAGCCGAGCCCCGAACCCACGCCGTAGGCCACCGTCTGCCAGAAGTCGTATTCGCGCTCCAGCATGAACAGGCTGGCGCCCAGGATGGCGCAGTTGACCGTGATGAGCGGCAGGAAGATGCCCAGATTGTAGTAGAGCACGGGCGTGAACCTCTCGATCACCATCTCCACGAGCTGCACGAACGCGGCGATCACCATGATGAAGACGACGAGCTTGAGGTGCGTGAGGTCGGTTGCCAGCAGGGGGGCGCCTTCGGCCAGCACGCCGTGGTAGATCGCGTAGTTCAGAGGCGTGGTGCACGCCATGACGAACAGCACCGCCATGCCCAGGCCGAAGCTGGTCCGCATCGTCCGGGAGACGGCGATGAACGAGCAGAGGCCGAGGAAGTCCGACAGGAGGATGTTGTTCGTTATAGCGGCGGCCAGGAAGATGACGGCCGCCTGTGTCGTCTGCGCGTCGGCCATCACGGTCCTCCTGCGGATCCCAATGCAGGTGTGGCGGCGCCCGCGATCGCGCCACGGCAGTCATTCTGAGTTCGCCGCGGGGCGAACGAAGAATCTCGGCGTTCGGGGCTCCGGACTACGAGATCCCTCGCCCCGCAGGTGCGGGCCTCGGGATGACAACCGCTGGCCACGCCGAGTTGCATCGCACTTCCTCATCGGGGATCAGCGTGCGGTTGCGGCGCCGGGTTCTGTCGGCGGCCAGAGGCACCTGACCACCCAGACGACGACGCCCATCGCCAAGAACGCGCCCGGCGCCATGGCGACCAGGCGCACGGGCGGAATCGTCTCGGGCAGCACGGGGCGACCCAGCAGCGTGCCGGTTCCGAGCGGTTCGCGAATGACGGCGATGGTGCAGAGCACGACGCCGTATCCGAGCGCGGCTCCAAGGCCGTCCAGGGCCGCCTTGAGCGGAGGCTCGCGCGACGCGTACGCCTCGCAGCGCCCCATGATCAGGCAGTTCGTGATGATGAGCTCCAGGTATGGCCCCAGCGCGTTGCGCATGTGGATCCAGTGGCTCCGCAGGTAGAGGTCCACCAGAATCACGAGCGTGGCGATGACCAGCATCTGCACGATCATGCGAACGCGACGCGGCGTCCAGTGCCGCAGCACCGAGATGAGCAGGCAGCTCAGCGTCGCCACAAAGGCGAGGGACGCGCACATGACCAGCGTCTTGTCCAGCTCGTTGGTGACGGCCAGGGCGGAGCAGATGCCCAGCGACTGGTAGACGATGGGGTTGCCCGCGCCGATGCCGCGCCTCAGGGGCGTCAGCGTGCCTTCGGGTGCGCCGAAAGTGCCCGGCCCGGGTTGCATGTGCACGTTGCCCCTTGAGGATGACGTTCGGGACGGCCCGCCTCAGGGGCTATTGCAGAACCCGGATCTACTGCGGCCGGCTGCGAAGCCCGATGGCTGTGTTGTCCGCGCAAAACGTCCTCAACGTGGCATTCAGCCACGCTTCCGGCGTTTTGCGCCTGTCGCCTTGCCCTCGGACTTCTCGCTCGTCCTCGTCACGAACGGGGTTCTGCAATAGCCCCTCAGGCCCGGAAGCTCTCGGGCTCGAAGCCGACGGGCGCGTCCTTCTCGACGGCTTCGTTGACGCGCAAGACGCTCACCGCCGTCTCGTAACCCACTTCCGGCGGGCAGGACAGCGGCGTGACCTCGCGGATCGCGTTGAAGAAGTTCTCCAGGTGCAACTGATGGATGGGCTTGGGCAGCTCGGGGACGATGGCCTCCCTCTCGCCCTCCTCCTCCTTGCGCGACTCTCCGATGAGCTGGATCGCGCTGGTGCCCATCTTCTCGACGCGGTCGGCCTTATCCACCCACTCGGGCGGCTCCTTGGTCGGCTCGGGGATGTAGAAGCACTTGCTCAGGTCTTCGGAGATGTTGATGGTGCCCCGATCGCCCATGAAGGTCTCGTAATAGCCGCCGAAGCTCGTCGTGTTCAGCACCTGGTAGAACGCCCTGACCACGCCGTCCCGCGTGGGGTAGTCGTAGATGGCCATGATGCTGTCGCACCACTCGCGGTCGTCCTCGTAATAGTCTCTGCCGCCGCTGGCGACGACGGAGGACGGAGGCGTGCCCAGGAACCAGTTGAAGACGTCGATCTGGTGCGAGCCCAGGTCGGCGATCGGCCCGCCGGAGAACTTCCTGTACCAGCGCCAGTTGCGGAACCGGTCCATCGTGTCGTAACCGTACTGCTCCAGCACCTCGCGGGGTATTCGCAGCTTCTCGGGCACCTGGGCTTTCGGCTGCACGGCGCGGTTCCACTGGCCATTGCAGTTGGTGATGCGTCCCAGGGCCTTGTCCTTCTCGATGAGCTGGAGCGCGTGGACATAAAACGGGTTGCTGCGGCGCTGATGGCCGATCTGCACATTCTTGCCGCTGGAGCGGGCCGCCTTCACTATCCGGGCGGCGTCCGCCAGGGAGTTGGCCATCTCCTTCTCGCAGTAGACGTGCAGGCCGGCCTCCAGACAGGCCAGCGTCTGCTCTGCATGGACCCAATCCGGCGTGGCGACGATGGCCGCGTCCAGGTCGCCCTCCGAGGCCAGCATCTCCTGGTAGTCGGTGTAGAGGACCGGCATAGGCTGCCCGGACTTGCGGATGACGCCGGAGCCGTACCGCTTGCTGTAGTCCCAGATGTCGCAGACGGCCTTGAAGCGGATGCCGGGCACCTTCAGGGCGTCGCGCAGCAGCACCATTCCCTGCGCCCCGGCGCCGATGATGGCCACGTTCAGGTCGTCCGCGTTCGGCGCGGCAGCCGGTGCGCCCCTGGCGGCCTTTGCCAGCACGAGGCCGGCGCCCGTTGCGGCGACGGACGTGAGGAAGGCCCTCCGTCCCATGCCTCCTGGCGGAGCGAATGGCTTCCCGGCTTCAGGAGACCGCGTGAGTGACCTGCTTTGTTCTGTCATGGAACGTGATACCTGGATTGCAGTTGGACTGAGAGGCATGTTGCGCGCCGGGGAAGCTCGGCCCGGACCGCTGCTACCGTCATGCGCACGGCAGGCGCCGGCAGCGCTCAGTAAACGGACTCGGGGAAGTAGTGGTCCCTGGCGTTCTCCGGCGTGATGAGTTCTACGTCCAGCTTGATGTGCCGGGGCATGAACTGCCCGAGCTGCTTCGCCTTTCCGTCGCGCAGGTTGCTGACGCACATGTGGACGCCCACGGCGATCATCGACGGCGGATAGGTGGTGGTGGCGGGATAGCGGGGGTCTCCGTCCAGCACCTTCTTGACCACTTCCTTCATGCCGGCCCCGCCGAGGATCCATATGTCCGGATTGGCTCCCACCTCTTCGAGAGCCTGCTCGACGCCGAGCGCCATGTCGTCGTCGGACGCCCATACCGCGTCGATGTTGTCGAACTGGGTCAGGAAGTTCCTCATCACTTCGTGGGCCTTCTCGCGGTTCCACATGCCCGGCTGGCGGCCCAGGATCTTGATGTCCGGGTACCGGCGGAAGACCTCCAGGGCGGCCTCCACGCGGTCCGTGTTGACCGTGGAGGGGATGCCTTCCAGGGCGACGATGTTGCCCTTGCCGCCGAGCTTCCCGGCGATGAACTGGGCGCTCTTGCGGCCGAACGCTTCGTTGTCCCCTTCGATGAACAGGTCGGCGACGGGCTTGAGGAAGCCGCGGTCGACGCTGACGATGTAGATCTTGTTGTTGTGGGCTTCCTCCGCGATGGGCGTCAGCGGCGCCGACTCGGTGGCCAGGATGACCAGGCCGTCCAGCTTCTGCTGGCTCATCATGTCCTTGATGTCGGCGATCTGCTTCTCGGGCCCGATGGCGGTTGCGTAGGCCCAGTTGACGTCGGGGTACATCTCCATGGCCCGCCTGGCCCACCAGCCGACGCCGGCGGTCCAGCCGTGGTCGGCAGCGGGGACGGAGACGCCGATTGTCAGCTTCCTGGCCGGCTCCCTGGCTGCTGGCGGTTCGTGAGAGGGTTTCTTGCAGCCCGCGCAGATAAGGAACAGGCCGATCAACGCGACACATATCGCCAGACGCTTCATCTTCGATCCTCCGCAATGCCGATCCGGGGTTGGGATGCCTTACTGCTCCGTCCGAGAGCCGCGTTGAACCAGGACGGCGGCCACGATGATCACGCCCTTCACGAGCCCCTGCAGGTAAGGCGAGACCTGGAGCAGGTTCAGCATATTACCAATGACGCCCAGAATCAGCAAGCCCACGACGGTGCCCCAGACCTGTCCGGAGCCGCCCGTCATTCGCGTTCCGCCGATGACGACGGCGGCGATGGCGTCCAGTTCCAGCATGGCGCCCGTCTGGCCGCTGCTGACCGCGTTCATGCGCGAGCTGTTCAGGAGTGCCGCCACGCCGGTCAGCCCGCCGATGAGGGTGTAGGTAATGATCTTGATTCGGTCGACGGCGATGGCGGAGTAGCGGGCGGCCCGCTCGTTGCAGCCGATGGCATAGACGTAGCGCCCGTAGCGCGTTCGGTTCAGCACGATGTGGGCGGCGACCGCCGCCGCGATGAGGGCCAACACAGGCCACCGCAGAACGACTGCGTTGCCGTACCGGTTCGTCAGGTAGGGGATGTCTAAGCCGCCGGCGCCGAGCTTCTTGAAGAGCTCGGCGCTGGCAGAGCGGAACTCGCCGCCGTCGGCCAGCGCGAGGGCCAGCGAGCGGTAGGCGGCCAGTCCGCCCAGCGTTGCGATGAACGGGGCAATTCGCCCCTTGGCGATCAGGATGCCATTGAGCAGCCCCGCCGCCAAGCCTGCCAGGAGGACCGCCGAGACGGCGATCAGCACGCCCCAGACCTCCGACCCGCCCAATCCGGTCCACCCGAACAGACCGGCCAGAGCGATCCGCACCGCCCCGTAAGGGACTTCCATCCCGGCTTGCTGGGCCTGCGCCGCGGCCGCCGTGATCTCGGGCGCCCTGATGGCCGTGTTCATGAGCCAGATGCCCAGCCCGCCTGCGAAAGCCATCAGCGACCCGACCGACAGATCGATGCCGCCGGAGATGATCACGAAGGTCATGCCCAGGGCGATCAGGCCCACGAATGACTGGTTCTCCACGACGTTCAGGATGTTCTCGGGCAGCAGGAACGTTGGGTTGAAAGCGGTGGTCACCAGCACCAGCAGCGCCAGCGCGATCAGCGGGCCGAACACCTCCAGCGTCCGCCTCCTCGACCACGACCGGCGCACGGCCACCAGCCCCTCCGGTCCAAGGTCGGGTTCCCTGTTCTGCCCGTCCGGCTCGGCGCTCATTCGTCCGCTCCTGCCTTCACACCCGCGGCGTGCAGCATCACGTTCTCCTCGGTCATCTCGTCCCCTTCTAACACCTTCACGATGCGGCCGGCGCGCATAACGACGATGCGGTGGCACATGCCGAGCAGCTCGTTCAGTTCGGAGCTGATGAGAACGCATGCCATTCCGCGCCCAGCCACTTGCCGGATGAAGCCGTAGATCTCCTCCTTGGCGGCGATGTCGAGGCCCCGCGTCGGCTCGTCCAGGATCAGCGCCCTGGGCTCGACCTCCAGCCACTTGGCGACGGCCACCTTCTGCTGGTTGCCGCCGCTCAACGTGTCCACCGGATCGGTCGCGCGGGCCAGTTTGATGGACAAACGTTCGACGTGGGCGCGCGTGGCCGCAAGCTCTGCTCTGCGAGAGATGAAGGGCTTCGCATAGCGTTTCAGGGAGACGATGGTGACGTTCTCGACCACGCTGCGGCCCATCAGGAGGCCGCGCCCTCGCCGGTCTTCGGACAGGTAGGCCAGGCCGCGGCGCACGGCCTGGGCCGGCTGATCGGGCCTGAGCTCGGCGCCTTCGATGGTGACCCGGCCCGCCGCGCGGGGGCGCAGTCCGGCGACGGCCTCCGCCATCTCCGTGCGGCCGGCGCCCACCAGTCCGGCGAAGCCGAGAACCTCGCCGGCCCTCACCTCGAACGACACGTTGCGCACCCGCCCCTGGACCGAGAGCCCTTCCACGGTGAGCACCGTCGCGTCCTGCGGCGCCGCCCGGTCGGGGAAATGATCGGCCATCGGGCGGCCCACCATCAGCGAGGCCAGCCGGGCCTCGGCACTCGGTCCGTCACCGAACTTGGCCCGCTCCAGCGTTGTGACGACCTTACCGTCCCGCATCACGGTGATTCTGTCGCAGATCCTCAGCACCTCCGGCAGGATGTGCGAGATGTAGAGCACCGTTACGCCCTGCGAGCGGAGGCGCCCGATCAGCTCGAAGAGCCTTTCGGCCTCGGGCCGGGCCAGCACGGCCGTCGGCTCGTCCATGATGAGCACGCTCGCGTTGCAGCTCAGGGCCTTGGCGATCTCGACCATCTGCCGCTGCGCGATGGAAAGCGATCCCATCTCTCGAGCGGGGTCGATCGCGCTGCCGACGCGCGCCAGGTGGCGGCGTGCCTCGTGGATGCTCTCTTTGCGATTGATGAAGCAGAACGTGGTCATCTCGCGGCCCAGAAACACGTTGTCGGCGACCGACAGCGTGTCCACCAGGTTGAGCTCCTGATGAACCATGGCCACGCCCAGCCGGAGGGCGTGGGCCGGATCGGTCGCGGTGACGGCCCGTCCGCCGTAGGTCAGCCGCCCCGCGCTCGGCCGGTAGACGCCGCTGATGATCTTCATCAGCGTGCTCTTCCCGGCGCCGTTCTCGCCGACGATGCCGTGCACCTCGCCGCGCCTGAAGCCCAGGCTCACGCCGTCCACCGCGCGCACCGCCGGGAAGTCCTTGGTCAGGTTCTCGACGGCCAGTATGGTCTGTTGCTGCGCCGTTGGCATGCCCTGAGGTCGCCTCCGGGACCGGGTTCAGAAGCCCAGTGGGCCGCCGGATTCTACCTCATGCGCCGCCGGCGCGTCTACCCGACGCTGACGCCTCGGCGGCGTTTGTCTTGACCGCTTCGTGCGGTTAACATGCACGCCTCACTTCCGACCGCAGCGGTGCAAGGAGAACAGGGGTGAAGGCGACAAGGGCGTTTGTGGTGATCGCGTTGGGTGCGCTGTGCCTCGGCATGCTGCACGGAGCACATGCCGCCGACGTGCCGGAGGACGCCGTCCAGAGGATACGGGACGCGGCGCCGGATGCCGCGCCGGCTCAACCGGCCACGCCGCGCAGGCTGCTGGTGTTCACGCGGTGCCAGGGGTTCCGCCACGGTTCCATTCCGTTCATCTCCGAGGCGGTCCGCGTCCTCGGTGAGAAGACCGGCGCCTTCGAGGTCGTCGTGAGCGATGACGTCGGCATGTTCAGGCCGCAGAATCTCGCGCAGTTCGACGCCGTCTGCATGAACAACACGACGGGCACGCTGTTCGAGGACGAGGAGCTCAAGCGCGCGCTCCTGGACTTCGTGCGCGGAGGCAAGGGGATCGTGGGCATTCACGCCGCGACGGATTGCTTCTACGACTGGCCCGAATACGGCGAGATGATGGGCGCCTACTTCCACGGCCATCCCTGGCACGAGAAGGTCGGCATCAAGGTCGAGGAGCCGGACCATCCCCTCTGCGCCGTCTTCGGCGGCGCGGACTTCGATGTCGAGGACGAGATCTACCAGTTCCGCGAACCGTACTCGCGCGAGAAGCTGCGCGTGCTGATGCGCCTCGACCCGGCCAGGACGAACATGGACAAGCGCGGCGTCCGCCGCACGGACGGCGACTTCGCCGTGAGCTGGATACGCAACTACGGGAAGGGGCGCGTCTTCTATTGCTCGCTGGGCCACCGCAACGAGATCGCCTGGAACCCCGTGGTGCTGAAGCACTATCTGGCCGGCATCCAGTTCGCCCTCGGCGATCTGGCAGCGGACGCTACCCCGAGCGCGCAAGTGACCGGCCGCGAGTGGCAGTCCCTGTTCAACGGCCATGACCTGACCGGTTGGGAGTGCCGGCCCGGGGGCTGGCACGTCGAGGACGGCGTGATCGCCTGGAGCGAGGGCGCCGGCTTCCTCTGGAGCGAGCAGCGCTACGGCAACTTCGTGCTGGACCTGGAGTTCAAGCTCTCGCCGGGCACCAACAGCGGCGTCTTCGTCCGCACGGACAGCAAGCCGAACTGGCTACACACCGGCATCGAGGTGCAGCTTCTGGATTCCCACGGCAAGGACACCCCCGGCCGGCACGACTGCGGCGCCGTCTACGACTGCCTGGCCCCGAGCGAGAACGCCGTCAAGCCGGCCGGAGAATGGAACCGCATGGCCGTCACGTGCAAGGACAACGTCGTGCGGGTGAACTTGAACGGCCGCGACGTAATCGACATGGACCTGAATCAGTGGACCGAAGCGCACAGAAACCCCGACGGGAGCCCCAACAAGTTCGACATCGCTTACAAGGACATGGCCCGGGAGGGCTACGTCGCACTGCAGGACCACGGAAACCTGATCTGGTTCCGCAACATCCGCATCAAGGTCTCGCAGTGAACCGCGGAGGCACCGGCATGAAGAAAGAGAGCAAGAAGGGCCTCGTCTCGCGCCGCCGTTTCCTGGGCGGCGTGGCAGCGGCAGCAGCAACGCTCACCATCGTGCCCAGGCACGTGCTGGGCGGTGCGGGCCAGACGCCCCCGAGCGAGAGGCTGAACGTGGCCAAGATCGCCTGCGGTGGCATGGGCAAGAGCGACCTCCAGGCCGTCGCCCGCCTGGACTGCAACATCGTCGCCCTGTGCGACGTGGACGAAAGGAACGCGCGGGAAGCCTTCGAGCAGTACGCGGATGTGCCGAAGTACCGCGACTTCCGCAAGATGCTGGAGGAGATGGACGGGTCCATCGACGCCGTCGTCGTCTCCACGCCCGACCACACGCATGCCGTCGCGGCGATGATGGCCATCAAGATGGGCAAGCACGTCTACTGCCAGAAGCCGCTCACGCGCACGGTCCACGAGGCCTACGCGCTGATGGAGGCCGCGCGCGAGCACGGCGTCGTTACCCAGATGGGCAACCAGGGCCACGGCGGCGACGCCCTGCGCGCCACGGCTGAGTACCTCGAGGCCGGCGCGATCGGCACGGTCCGTGAGGTGCACGTCTGGAGCGACCGCCCCGTCTGGCCCCAGGGCGGGGGCCGGCCTCTCGATACACCCGACGTTCCGGCGTATCTGGACTGGGACTTGTGGCTTGGTCCCGCGCCCGAGCGTCCCTTCAACTCGGCGTACCATCGGTTCAAGTGGCGCGGCTGGTGGGACTTCGGCACGGGCGCCCTGGGCGACATGGCCTGCCACAACATGGACCCGGCTTTCTATGCGCTCGGCCTGAAGGAGCCCGTCAGCATCCGCGCCGAGTGTCCCGTCTATAACCCCGAGAGCTTCCCGCCCTGGTCGATCATCGAGTGGGAGTTCCCGCCGGAAGGCGACCGCCCCGCCGTGAAGATGATCTGGTACGACGGGGGCAGGAAGCCCCCGCGCCCGGAAGAGCTGGAGGCGGACCGCGAACTCGACGGCAACGGCATCCTGTTCGTCGGCGACGAAGGCAAGATGCTGGGCAGCGGCTGGTCCGGCTCGTGCAGGATCA
The DNA here is from genome assembly GCA_964605915.1 of uncultured candidatus Brocadiaceae bacterium. Lineage (GTDB taxonomy): Bacteria > Planctomycetota > Brocadiia > SM23-32 > SM23-32 > DAOVRD01. The sequence goes on from CAZSET010000037.1 coordinate 18,417, forward strand.
TCCCCGAGGGTAAGATGCGGGAGTTCCCGAGGCCCGAGAGGACGCTGCCGCGCTCAATCGGCCACTACAAAGAGTGGGTCGAAGCCGCCAAGGGCGCCCTGCACGAGGGCAAGCCCATCGTGCCCGGTTCGAACTTCGATTATGCCGTTCCCATGACGGCCGTCATCCTGTTGGGCAACACCGCGCTGCGGTACCCCGGCTGCACGCTGCGCTGGGACGGCGAGCAGAAGAAGTTCACCGAGCCCGAGGAGGCGAACGGGCTGCTGCACTACGAGTACCGCTCGGGTTGGACGCTGTGAGCCTGGGCTTGCGCGTGCGAGCGAGGGAATCCTACATGAGGCACGTGACAATCGTGATCATTCTGGCGTGTGTCACACTGCTGGCGGGCCTCGGACAGGAAGGATGCGCCGCACCGCCGTCGGGCCAGCCTGAGTCCGAGGCACGGCCCGCAGGGCCCGTCACCTTACCTCTGGGCGAGACGCCGGACGCGACGCCGGGCGCGCCCTTCATCGGCGACTGGCAGGGCGTGCGGCTGAGCGCCGGCGACGAGCGGGCCGTCGTCGTGCAGGTCATTGCCCTGGGCGGCCGGCGCTACAGGGCGCTCGTCCTGCCCGAGTTCGACAAGCGGACACCGCCCCTCGTCGTGCTGGAAGGGCGCGAGTCCAACGGACGGGTCGCCCTGGAAGGCGAAACGCAGGACGGCGCAGCGTGGACCGGCACGATGGAAGGCGAGCGCCTCGCCGGGACGGTCCGGGGCGAGGAGGCGGGCACCTTCCAGATGGTGCGGGTCGTGCGCCTTTCGCCCACGCTGCGGGCAAAGCCGCCGGAGGGCGCGATCGTCTTGTTCGATGGCTCCGATCTGGAACAGTGGGAGCATCCCGGCGGCAGGCCATGCGCCTGGAAGCTGCTCAAGAGCGGGGCGATGGAGGTCGTCCCTGGCACGGGCTCCGTCGTGAGCAAGAGGCGGTTCACCGACCACAAGGTGCACGTCGAGTTCCGCCTGCCCTTCATGCCGGAGGCTCGCGGCCAGGGCCGGGCCAACAGCGGCGTATACCTCCAGGGCCGCTACGAGCTGCAGGTGCTCGACAGCTACGGCCTGGAAGGGCGCGAGAACGAGTGCGGCGCCGTCTACGGCATCGCCAGGCCGCGGGTCAATATGTGCGCGCCGCCCCTTCTGTGGCAGACTTACGACATAGAGTTCCGCGCGCCGCGGTTCGACGAGGCCGGCCGTAAGGTCGGGCACGCCTGCATGACCGTGTTTCACAACGGCGTGAAGGTTCATGATCAAGTCGAAGTCCCACGCCCGACGGCGGGCGGTGGCGGTGACGAGTCCGCGCCCGGTCCGCTGCTGTTCCAGGACCACGGCAACCCGCTCCAGTGCCGCAACATCTGGGTCGTCGAGCTCCCGCCGGATGAGCCGCCCGGCTGAGATGTGCGGCGTGAACGGTCCAGCGTTCAGGGGCTGACCAGGTTTCACACGATGACTTCGCGGTGAGGGGGACGTGGCGTGAAGATATACCTGTCTGCGCCGCTTTTCACGCAGATGGAGCGCCGGTGGAACCGGCTCCTGGCGCAGGGGCTGGAGGAGCGGATAGAGGGCGCCGAGGTCATCCTGCCGCAGGACTTCAAGTTCGGCCAGTCCTACAATGACCCTCGGGATTTCCCCAGCATATTTCAGGCTTGCATAGAGGGGGTCCGGCGGGCGGACGCCATGGTGGCCGTGCTGGACGGGCCGGACGTGGACAGCGGCACGGCGCTGGAGATCGGCGTGGCCTACGAGCGGGGCATACCCATCATCGGGGTGCGGACGGACTACCGCGAGAGCCAGGATCGGGGCGTGAACCTAGTCGTTGCGGGGGCGTGCACGGAGGTCCTGCGCGAGATGTCCTTCGGGGAGGACATGGGGCAACTGGTCAAGGACCTGTCGGGAAAGATCGTCGCCGCCCTGCGGCGCACGGAACGCGGAGAGTAGGGAGCGGCCCGCGAAGCACTGCTGCGGGGCAAGGCACCCTCGGCCGCCTGCTTGGCTCGTGCCGTAAAGCGCCGCCGTGGCGAGCGCGGCCCTCTGCGTCTGGTGACCGGCTGGCGCGTCAGTTGGCTGTTACCTCCAGGATGGGGAGGCATCCTTCCGGCACGACGGAGCAGAACTCGGCTCCCTTCACTGTAACTCCGCCTCCGACCGGGCCGAAGCGGCCCTTTGGCTTGACAGGCTCGGGGGGAGGGGATTAGATTGGGAAGTCTGCGGGGCGTGGCTCAGCCTGGTTTAGAGCGCCGCGTTCGGGACGCGGAGGTCGCCGGTTCGAATCCGGCCGCCCCGACCAGCCTTTCCCAGCCTACTCGAAGGCTGGAAGGCTTCGGCTGGCATGCCAGCCCGGAGTGCCGGAGGCCAGGCACTGCGGGATCCCCCGACTGACGCGGATGTGGCGGAATTGGCAGACGCGCTAGGTTGAGGGCCTAGTGGACCTAACCGTCCATGGGGGTTCAAATCCCCCCATCCGCACC
>CAZSET010000038.1:0-20870 GCA_964605915.1 uncultured candidatus Brocadiaceae bacterium
CAACAAGAAGAACGGCTGCGAAGCCGTCACGATCCCCGAAGGCGAATGCCCGGTAATGCTCGGGCCGCCCTCCGGCGTCAGGGCGATGTTGTCGAACGCCATCCCGTCCTGCGGGATGGAGGAGTCGCCGTACTGCTGGAAGCGGATCAGCGTGTCCGCCGAGTAGGTCAGCCCCAGGCTATCCAGGTCGTAGCACCGCATGGTGTAGGCGCCGGTGCTGTTCGCACCGGTCAGGTCCACGACGTCGTGCCACGTGCTGCCCCCGTCTACGCTGATCTGGACGGAGTCCTGCGCGTGGTCATCGTCCTGCCACTCCCGGTTCGCGAAGCTCAGTTCGACTTCGCTGCGGCCGGCCAGGTCGACGTGCAGGATGAGCTGGTTGAGCGAGTAACTGGAGCCCGGTGCAGCGTCGTCCAGCGTAACGTGGTAGCTGCCGTCGTACGGATCGTTAGCCGAGGTGATCTGGATGCGTCCCTGGGCGCCTTCGGTGACCTCCCAGCATTCCTCGAAGGCTGCCGTCTCCCAGTCCTCGAAGAAGGGGAACTCGGCCACGGCCCGGTAGTGGACCGAGTCCAGGTCGACGCCCGGCCCGCGACTGCGGTTGTTGGCCTCGTTGGACTCCGTCACTTGTAGGTCTGCGTCCACGAACATGCCGATGAAGTAGCTCTGGTCCGTCCCAAAGGGATCCGAGGTAGGGACGATGAGGCTTGCCGACCCATATTGGGTCCCGGAGGCGCCCAGTCCCGCGACGTGGTAGGCTTCCCCCTCCGACGGATCGTAGTGCGGGTCCGAGGGGCTCAACTGCAGCAGCAAGTCCACGCCTGGCTGGATGGTGGCATCGTCGGAGAGGTAGAACTGGACGTCGAAGGCGTCGGCGTCGCCGTCCCCGGCGTTCGTCACCGCGAAGTTGACGGTGGCGGTCCCGCCGGCTTCGGAGAGATCGTGCGGGTTCACGCTGAAGCTTGTTCCGACCAGGTCCGGCGGCGGTGCCGCCAGGGCGCCGAGCGTGGTCGTGGGGTCCCCGAAGAGGTTCATGTCGACGGCGTTCATCCAACTGGAGCCGCTCACCCACCCCATGCCGAAGCTCTCCCGGCACCACTGGAGGGCGGCCCCCGTCGTTTCGGTCATTTCGTTCTCGGCGAGCCTTTTGGGTATGTAGTAGCCGTACGACGCTACGTCGCCGTAGCTCAGCGCGAAGGAGGGACGCCAGTCGTCGACGTAATACCAGGCGACCCGCGAGGCGCTATAGGTGGCGACCGCGCCGTTCTTGAGCAGCGAGTAAGCCAGGTTCGAGGAGTTCTCCGGATGCCCGTTTTCGCAGGAGACCTGGACGACGATGGCGGGATGGTCGTCGTCCAGCGTTCCGCAGTCGGTGCTGGAGATGAACGCGGCCCAGGTCATTTCGGCCTCTTCGGGCACGCCGTCGCCGTCATCGGACGACCAGTACTTCCGGAACGCAGCGGTCTGGGAGCCATGACCCCACCAGGTGACCAGGCCGTAGGGGTTGGCGGACCACTCGGCCAGGACGTTGGCTGAGGTCAGGGGCGCTTCGCAGGAAGTCGCGACGGGCTCCAGGCCTGCCTTCTCGTAGAGGCGGTACGACCCGTAGGAGTTGGGCAGCGCCACGTCGCTCTTGAGGTACTGGCCAAGGGCGCTGCCGTCGCACGCGTCCCAGCCGCTGTCGTCTTCGTTCTCGTAGTTGGATATGGCGATGGGCAGCAGGATGTTCGAGCGCCAGGCCCCATCCGTCTCGGCCGCGTATTCCATCGTTTTCAGCAGGATGCTGTCGAGTTGACTGTAGGCGGAACCGTAGACGGGGATACGCCCGACCAGCACTTCCCGGATGGGCTGCGCGATGAAGTCGTCGTTCCACTCCCCGTACTGTCCGTCTCCGTCCACGTCCCAGTTGGCGGTCAGGTCGGCGTAATAGTAGTCGGTGGGCGCCTCCTCCGAAGGCTTCGGATACGCCATTTTCATGGGGACGGTGCCGGTGCTCGGAGTCGGGTCCCCGATCAGCAGGACGTAATCGATGCCCATCGCCAGGTAGTTGGCGGCGAGCCACGAGCGGATGTTCTCGGCGGCCGCATCGCCCGTGCCGCCGCCCCACGTGGACTCGGTCACGACCAGCGTCTCGTAGGAGAGCAGCTCCTTCTGCGCAACGAATGCGCTCAGTTGGGCCGAGCCGCTCTGGATCGCTGAGGTCGTGATGATGACCAGATCGGCAGAGCCCTGCGCGGGCTCGGCCCCGGACGCGGCCTGGCCTGACGAGGCCGCATAGAGCGGCGCCACCTCGTCGTAGTTGAGCAGGAGTTCGGCGGCATAGTCGTCGAGCGCAGCGTCCGTTGTGATTGACTGCCCGCCCGGGTCAGACGTTTCGAAAGAGAGGCGCAGGTCGACGTCCGTGACCAGTCGCACGCAGCCGGTAACGGGATTGAAGGCAAACGGCGAGTACTCAATGGTGACCAGCTTCCATTCGCGCATCTGCTCCGCGCCGAGCAGTTGGACGACGTCCCGGGCGTAGAACTCGTCGAGGCCGTAGACCAGCGTGTTGAGACCGTCCTGGATGCTCTTGCCCGCCCCCCAGTCGTAGACGGTCTGGTCGCCCACTGTTGTGGCGGCCGCGGGGGCGGGGCTGATGAAGTGCTCCCCCGGTACCTCGACCACCTGGACAGAGACAAGCTCCAGGAGCACCGAGTCCGGATCGGCGTCGGGCGGCAGGCCCAGCCGGGCGCTGGCCGTCGGCAGGGCCGGGTTGCCGCTGTCGCCCGAGAGCGAGAACCCTTCGGCCAGGATCAGCTCCTCCTCCGCCGTCACAGGGAGGAACTCGAAGGTTTCGCAGGAGAACGTGGCCGTGATCTGGCCGAGTTCGGCCTCGATGGAGGTCTCGACGGCGAGCGCGCTGCCTTCGCTCGGGTCGGACTGCGCGGACCAGTCTGCCCAGGATTGGAGTTCGGCAGCCCCATCCAGCACAGCCCAGTCCGCCGCGCCGGAGCTGAGCAGAACGCGCGGCTCGAGCGGCTCAAGGCTGAGCGTCCGCCGCTTCGCCGGCTCCTGCGCACTGCCGCCGGATGTCACTGAGGGGGTTGTGGGCATCGCGTTTCTGAATTCGCCCGGACTGCGGGTCGGCAGATCCGGGCCGACAGGGCACAACCGACCGTCCCAAGGGCGAACGGACGATTCGCTTGGCCGGGGGCTCATCGACGCAACCGTCCCACGCGTCGTCGTGCTGCGTTCATCCGCCGTTCCCTGGTTGGTACCGTCTCAGTATACCGGGTCGCCCGCACCGGGGAAAGACCAGGGCTCCTTCTCGTGTGGGGCGAACGCGTCAGGGGGCCGGGAGGCGCGGCCCTTGCGGCCCGGGCATTTCTTGATTTCAGTTTCGCGGCTCCGTTAGAATGCCATCGCTCGACAGGTCCGATCCGGGCCGCACTCGGGGAGGGACAGTCGCCCGTCATAACACATGCTTAGCAAAAAGCTTATAGTGATATTGCTTATCGGCGCGGTGTTGCGGCTCTGGCTGGTCTTCACGGCGGCCGGCATCAACTCCGACGCGTTCAAGTACGCCCTCACCGCCCGGCGCATGGCCGAGAGCGGCGTCGTCAGCGGCATGAGGAGCGACTTCTTCTGGCCCTACTACTCGGTCAACAGGCGTCTGGTCGTCTACCCTTTCCTCGGCAGCCTTGTCTACAGGCTGACGGGCGATGCCATCCTGTCGCTTCGCCTGGTGTCCGCCGCCGCCGGGATTGCACTGATCTGGGTTGTTTACGCGATCGCAAGGGAGCTGTTCGAAAAGGAACAGATAGCCCTGCTCGGGGCTGCGCTCGTTGCCTTTCATTCGGAGTTCGCGCAGGCATCGGCATCGGTCTACCGCGAGGTGCTGATGGCGCTGTTGATCGCATTCGCTTTCCTGCTGTTGCTGTGGACCTTGCGCAAGGAACGCAGGTGGCCTCTGCTGGCGTTCCTTACCGGGCTGGTGCTGTTTGCGTCGTTCTTAACGCGCCCGGACGGTGCCGCGGCGGCGCTGGCCCTCGGACTCATCGCCCTGTTCGTGGCGCCCGGCATCGCCTGGAAGAAGCGCATCGTCGTCTGCGCCATCATGGGGCTGACGTTCTGCGCCCTCGAGGTCCCTTACGTGCTGTGGCTTCACAGGGCGAGCGGCTACTGGCTGGTGAATCAGTGGCAGATACAACGGAAGCTGACCGAAGTGGAGAGTGCCAGCCGTTTCCTGTTGAGGCAAGCTCGGGACGAAGATGGGACCGTTGACTAGCATCGCCAGGCAGTTCGAGCAGTTGTATGACGTGGTGGACCCCGTCTTCCTGCTCGGGATGATTTACCTCCTCGTGCGGGGCCGCAAGCGCCTGACGGGGGTTCGGTTTGGCCTGACCGCGATTGCCGTCGTGCTGGCCTGTTACTTCGTGTTGCTCACGGTTACGGCGGGCGTCCACGTCGAGGAGCGCTACTACAGGCCGATGTTGCCCTTCTTCGGGCTGCTGGCGGCCCTGGGGGCCTATTGCTTCATAGAGGACGTCAGGAACCGCAAGGTCGTCTATGCCGTGCTGGGCCTGATCTTCCTCGGGTGTGTCGTGGTGGCCGTGCGGGAGCCCGTGCGCGCGCACCGGCGGCCCCAGACGGAGGCCGGGCTGTGGCTGCGGCAGCGCGACCCCGATTACAAGGGGCTTGTCGTATCGAACTGGACCCAGCCGGTCTACTATGCCGGCATGAAGCACTTCGACAGCAAAGGGACCGGAGACCTCTTCCTGGAGTTGCGCAAGAGGGATGTGGCCTTCAAGTACTTCATTCTGCAAGGCGAGCTAGAGGCCTGGGACGCTTGGGCGCAGGAGTACGTGGACGAGCACGGCTGGCCCATCATCCATCGGGATGCAGAAGCGGACATCCGCATCTATCAGGACCCGCAGTACGGAGAACGAGGGGAGCGGCCCGTGCCGGTGCCATCGGCCGGACCTTAGCTCACGCGCGTTGCCATCCGCCCGGTCCACTGTAGAGGCCGCAACGGAAGATGTTGAAGGAGCAGTCCAGTTTCGTGAAGGCCGCGTTCGGGCTTCTGGACGCGCTCTTCATCACGGGTGCGTTCTACCTGGCCTTCTACTTCACGCACTCGGTGCGTTTCGGTCTGCCGATGTCGCACATCGGCTCTTATCTCTGGCTGTTGCTGGTCTTCATTCCCGTCATCCTCTTTCTGCTCAACCACTACGGCCTGCTGGTCGTCCAGGCGTCCGAGAGCGTCAAAGCGATTGGGCTGCGGACGGGGAAGGTCTTCTTGATCGCCGGCGTGCTGGTCAGCGCCATCCTTTTCGTGGCGAAGGCGGAGCACTACAGCCGCTTGCTGGTGGCGTATGGCTGGGCGATGGGATTGATCTTCGTTCTGGCGGAGAAGCTTCTGATCCGCCACCTGGCCGTCAGGGGGCTGGTTTCTCTCGGGCAGGTGCGGCTGGCCGTCCTCGTGGGCCGAGGCGAAAGATTCGAGAGGGTCAGGGACCTGCTGGAGCGCGATCGCCGTTACTCCCTCGCCTCTGACGGCGTCTTCGGCCCTTCGGTTTCCTTCGATGAGTTTAAGTCCTATCTGCTGGCGAGGCCCGTGGACGAGGTGTTCTTCGTGCTGCCGCGCAACGGATCTGAGCCGCGCACGCGGACCGACGAGTTTCTGCGCCTGTGCGAGGATCTGGGCGTGCCGGCCCGGGTCCTGGTGGATCTGGAGGAAGTGTTCGGCCACTTCTGGTGTTCTTTCGGGCGACTGTCCGGGATGCCGATGCTCGTTTTCCATCCCCTGCACATCGATCCGGACCGGGCCCTCATGAAGAGGCTGATGGACCTGGCGGGGGCGGTGGTCGGGCTGATCGCGACGGGCTTTCTGCTGCCCTTCATCGCACTGGCCATCAAACTGGGTTCGCCAGGGCCGGTCTTTTTCTCTCAGGAGCGGGTCGGCCAGAACGGGCGCCGCTTCAGGATGTACAAGTTCCGCACGATGCGCGAGCGGGCCCATGACGAGCAGGAAAGCCTGGCGGAGCGCAACGAGATGCAGGGGCCCATCTTCAAGGTGGCCAACGATCCGCGTGTCACCCGGGTAGGGAAGTGGCTGCGTCGGCTGAGCCTGGACGAACTGCCGCAGTTCTGGAACGTGCTCAAGGGAGAGATGAGCCTCGTCGGCACTCGCCCCCCGACGCCGCAGGAGGTCGAGCAGTACGAGCTCTGGCACTATCGCCGCGTCAGCATTCGTCCCGGAATGACCGGCCTGTGGCAGGTCCGCGGCCGCGGCAGGATCAAGGACTTCGACGAGATCGTCAAGCTGGACTTGAAGTACGTGGACGAGTGGTCCTTGGCCCTGGACGTTAAGGTACTGCTGGGGACTCTCCTGAGCTTTGCCCGGGGCCGGTAGCGCAACCGCCGGCCGTCATCCGTTGCCGCCGACCACCTCTCGGTATACGTCCAGCGTCTGCCGCACTACGACGTCCCAGTCGTACTGCTCCCGCAGGAGGCGCAGGTTCTGCTGCTTCTCCTCTTTGCTGATGCCGCGCTCTATCCACCCGGCCGCCTTCTCGCGCAGGTCCTCGGCGCTGCCCATCTCGAAGTACCTGTCAGGTCGCAGAGGCACGGCCCGGTTGGCGGGGATGTCGCTGGCCAGCACGGAGCATCCGTAGCTGAGGGCTTCCAGCAGGGCAATGGGAAGGCCCTCGTGATGAGAGGGCAGCACGAACAGGCCGCAGTGCGCGTAAAGCTGCGCCAGTTCCTCGCCCTGGACGAATCCGGTCAGCACGACGCGCTCGGCCCGGCCGACCCGCGCCTCGAGGTCCCGGCTGTAGGTGGACGGGTGGTCGGCCCGACCGGCAATCGCGAGCTTCCAATCGACTTGCAGACCGCTGAAGGCGTCGATCAGCTCGTCGAACCCCTTGCCCGGCTCGAGCCGCCCGATCGCGAAGACGTATCTGCCGGGCTCCAGCCCCCACTTCGCCAGGCAACGGGACGAGGCGGGGAACGACGGGACGTCTACGCCGTTGGGAATACAGGCGGCTTTGATACCGTGCCTGCGGTGGAGGAGCTCCTGAACGTGCTGACTGACGGCGATGGTCCTGTTTGCGTTCCTGGCCCCCAGCCTTTCCCCCAGCCGGAGCATCGCCCTGGCCAGCGGCCCCCACTTCTTGCGTTCGTAGTCCGCGCCCTGCACGGTGAGAACCACCTTCATGCCGAGCAAACGCGCGATGGGAACGCAGAGGCCAGGGCCGACCGAGTGAACGTGCAACAGGTCGGCCCTGCGCAGTCCGGCCAGGACGACGGACGCCAGCGTGTGGACGAAGGCCTCCAGGCACGGGACGCGCGGGCACCACAGGTCCAGGAAACGGACGCCTCGATAGGTGCGTTGCCTGGGTTCGGGAAGGTACGGCGTGCGTCGGAACACGCCGACGCGGCACCCCAGCCGAGCGAGCCGGGGGTAAAGCTGCTCGCAGTGTGTCTCGACGCCGCCCTGGACGCCGGGAAAGCCGCGCGTGCCTGTCACGAGTACCTTCATGCGAACCGCTCCCGGTCTGCCAGGTCGTTGCACTCGGCGTACACCGCCATGAGCCTCTCATAGAATTCCTGCTGATCCAGACGGGTTTCGGCGTAGCGGCGGGCGTTCCGGCCCATGGCCCGGACAGCTTCAGGATCGGCCGCCAGCTCTTGGATGCGCGAGCGCAGTTGGGCGATGTCTCCCGCCCGGAAGCAAAGCCCGCGGCCCTCGGCCACAAGCTCGGGAATGCCTCCCATGTCGGAGCCGATGGCGGGCTTACCGAGGGCGAACGACTCGATGACGCTGCCGGGGTTGTTCTCATAGCACTCGGAGGCCAGGACGGTGAACATGACGGCGCCGACCGCCCGATGCAACTCCTCCCCCGCCAGGAAGCCGTCAAACCGCACGTTGTCGATGCCCTCGGCGTCCGCCTTCTGCTTCAGCTCTTCCTCCATGGGGCCAGTGCCGATGATGCGGAGCCTCACGTCGAGCCCCTTGACGGCGTCCAGCAGCGTTCCGAGGCCCTTCTCGGGGGAAAGGCGGCCGAAGTAGGCGATCTGCCTCCCGTCCCAGTCGTATCGCGGCCGGAAAGCGCGCGCGTCCACGAAGTTCGGCACGTGGACGATCCTGCCCCGAAATCCCAGCTCCGCCACCTTGCGCTTCAGGAACAGGCTGGGCGAGATGAAGACGTGCACCTTCTCGTACGTCCTCAGGATCGTGCGATGGAGGTACATTTCCGCCATGTTGAGCAGGCTCTTGCTCAGGGACCCCTTGGCGCAGCGGAACCTGGCCGCGCTGTAGAACCGGCCCTGCCTGCACGCCTCGCAGACCTGCCCGTGGCGCAGATGCGAATACACCGGGCACGTGACCTTGTAGTCGTGCAGCGTCAGCACCATGGGTATGTGGTGCGCCGCGGCGGCGTCGATGACGGACGGGCTGAGCTGATGGTAGACGTTGTGGAAGTGGACGATGTCCGGCCGCTCCCTGCGGATCAGTTCATGCATCCTGCGGCGCGCTTCCAACGAGTAGACAAGCCTGCCGGCCAGGGCGAGCTGTCTGCACAGGCCCATGGGGGCGTCGTAATCGACCGGCGAGACGAGATAGGCCGGGAACTCGGGTTCAGTCCCGTCCGGGGGCGCCATGCCCATCAGAACCACCTTGTGTCCCCGCTCTCTCAGCAGTCGCGCCATCCGAAGTGCGGCAACGTCGGCTCCGCCCTTGGGGTAAAGGTACTTGTTGACGATGGCGATCTTCATGGGCGGCCGACCCTCATACGGCGGGCCCGTGATACTAGCGGAGTGCACGCGATTGATGCAACCGATCCGCCCGTTCGGGCAGTCCTCAGCGCGTTGGAGTGCGGGCGACGCCGAAGTAGGTGCCTCCGAACAGGCCGACGCACAGGCGCTTGCTGAGCGCGGCGATGAAGTCCAGCATCCGCGCGCGATCATAGAACTGGTGCACCGTGTCTACCTTCTCGGCCAGAACGGTGAGACCGTTCCTTTTCAGAAGAACGCGCGCCGAGCGCACCGTGAACCCCCGCAGATGACCATCCGGATGCTCCGGCCCGTAAGCGGGCGGGAAGCGCGTCCTGCCTGCCATCTTCCTGAGCGCCCGAATCACCGGCGAATGGTCGTAGGCGCAGACCTCCAGCGGGATCTTGACCAAGACGTAATCGCAGTGAGGGACCACACCGCGAAGGAACGCATCGGCATCCTCCACGTGTTCGATCAGGTCGGATAGGACGACGAAGTCCACGTGCGGCTTCTCACGGAAGAAGTCGTCGGACTCCTGGCATCGCAGCTCGATGTCCGGAAAGAGCCTCTTCCCGACTTCGATGAAGTTCTCGCTGATGTCGAGGCCGGAGTAGTCCGCTTCGGGGAATGCCTTGAGGAGTCCGTCCAGCAGAGCGCCTTCCGCGCAGCCGATCTCGAGCACGTGGCCGCAGAGCTCGAGGCCGGCGTGCCTGCAGAGGTCGACCAGCGTCTGCGCCTTCCACTTCAGCACCGCTGCCCTGTTCGGGTCGCGGAGCTGTTCCGTCGCCCATCTCTCGTAGAACTGCCGGGGCTCCTGTTCCATCTTGCGAGCTCCGCGCGCGGCCCTGCGAATCGCGCTTCTCATCGGTGGCCGGATCGGACTCGGTCCGCCCCTCGTCCTCGCTGGGCGGCCTTGTCAGTGCGTTCGAGCGGGCTCGAGCCTGGTTGATCCCGGCGTGCTGTCCGAGGCGTTGCCGCCACGCCGAAGTATGAGCCTCCGAACAGACGAACCGTCAGGTGCTCGCTGAAGGCCGAGACGAGCTTCTCGCTCCGCGACAGGGGCACGCAGGAGGGCGCCGTCCGGAGTCGCCGAGCCAGGACGCGCAGTCCGTGGCGTCGCAAGAAGACCCGAAGGGAGCTGAAGCTGTATCCGCGCAGGTGGCGGTGCTCGTGCACGTCCCCGAAGGCAGGTGGGGGAGTGAGCTTGCCGAATGCCCTTCTCAAAGCTCGCAACCACCTGGAACAATGGTATGGGTTCAGCTCGAGGGGCACTTTCAGCAGCAGATGGCCGCAGTGGGGCGTAATGCCTACGATCAGCGCGTCGTCGTCCGGCACGTGCTCGAGCAGGTCGGACAGCACGACGAAGTCCACGTAGGGCCGGTCGTGGAAGAACTCCTCCACCGCCTGGCATCTCAGCTCCATGCCGGGGAACAGCCTCTTTCCGCGCTCGATGAACGTTGCGCTGATGTCGATGCCGTGGTACCGCGCGTCGGGGTATGACTCCCGCAGCGCGTCCAGCACAATGCCTTCGGCGCAGCCGATCTCAAGCACGTCTCCGCGCAGCGCAATGCCGGCCTGCCCACACAGCCGCGCCAGGGTCTGCGCCTTCCACCGCAGCACCTGCGTCCTTTGGGGGTCCCTGAACTGCTCCTCAGCCCACGTGTCATAGAAGCGCGACAGCTCTTGCTCCATCGTTTCACTCCGGCCCGACACAAGCCAACCTGTTGGGTGCCCGGGCTTACGTGACGGGAGGCCACCCGAGGAGGATTCTAACGTACTGTGGGGCTTCATCGCGACTGCGCCGGCATGAATGACCTTCCAGCGCCGCCGGTCGCAGCAACGCATTGCATAGCGCCGTACGGCGCAAGTATAATACTCGCCGGGCAGGGCCGGAGGCGCCTCGCCGGATGGGTCAGCCCTCAACATTGCAGGTACAGACGAGTGCCGCTCTGATGCCCCTTCGCCAGCGGTCCGTTCATTTGCGGTACAGTGTGCGCTGCATTCGTGTCTGTCTGGTCGTCAGCGGCAGGAGGTGCCTTTCCACGTGCCGAACAGCATCGACTCCTCCACAGGGCAGTTGCCATCCACACATTCCGTGGGTCCCCTGACTCCCCGTGTCACCAGGGGGTTTGCGTGGGTCTTGTCCGCACGCGGCATAGCGTGGGCCGTCAAGCTGTCCAAGATGGTGGTCTTTGCCTGGCTCCTGCTGCCGCGTGACCTGGGGCTTTTCAGCTACGTCCTGCTTACGGTGGGGGCCCTCACTGCCTGCACGCAGACCGGCTTTGACATGGCGCTCGTTCAGCGTAAGGAGGGGACGGCGCGCTTCCTGGACACCGGCTGGGCGGTGCAGGCGATCCGGGGCTGCGCGCTCGCCTTCCTTCTGATGCTGGCCGCGCCCGGGGTCGCGTGGTTCTTCGGCGAGCCCCAGGTCGTGCCTCTGTTACGCGTGATGGCGCTTGGCGTTGCGGCGGAAGGTTTCGTCAACATCGGGATCATCTACTTCCAGAAGGAGCTTCGGTTCCACAAGCAGTTCCTTTACCTTGTGGGAGCCGAACTGATCGGTCTTGGTGTGGGTGTCGTTTTGGCCTACGTGCTGCGCTCGGCCTGGGCACTGGTCTGGGCCTCCGTAAGCGTCGCGGCGTGCCACTGCGCCCTTTCCTACCTGCTGCACCCGTACCGGCCCCGTGCCAGGTTTGACAGGGCGAAGGCGGCCGAGCTGTTTCGGTTCGGCAAGTGGCTGCTCGGCTCTTCGGTGGTCGTGTTTCTGGCGTCCTACGGCGGCCACGCCTTTGCGGGCAAGTTGCTGGGCACCGCTCTGCTGGGGTTCTACGAGATGGCTTACCGCCTGTCCGACATGGCGATCTGCGAGATAGCGCACGTGGCGAACGCCGTCATGATGCCCGCCTATGCCAAGGTGCAGGACGACCGGGAGAGGCTGGGCCGGGGATTCCTGAACGCGGTGGAGGCGGTGATGGCGTTGGTGATGCCTTTGACGCTCTTCATCGTCGTGGCTGCGCCCCACTTCGTCATCGTCGTGCTGACTCCGAAGTGGAGCGCCAGCATAGTGCCGATACAGATACTGGCCGTGGCCGGCTGTATCCGCGCCCTGACGGCGACCGGCGGCATCCTGTTCGTTGCCGTCGGCAGGCCGCGGCTCGCCTTCCTGACCAACGTGGTTGCGGTTGCCCTGATGTTCGCCTGCATGTATCCCCTGACCGAGCTTCTGGGCCTGCCCGGCACCGCTCTGTCCGTGGCCATCGGCCTGTCGGCGGGCATTGCCGTGTGGGCGCGGGCGCCGGCCCTTGCGGGTGTGGCGTGGCCGGACCTGCTGGCCAGGTTCCGGGCGCCCCTGCTGCTGGCGGGGCTGGTGGGGCTGGGAGTCTGCTTGGGCAGGGCGCTTCCCGTTGCCGATCTTCGACTTGTCCTCCTGTGCGAGGTGGCGGGGGCCGCGCTGTGCGGGGCTGCGGGGCTGTACCTGGCCGATCGCTTCATGGGGAACAGGCTCTACAGCAAGCTGATCGCGTCCCTGATGCTGAGGGCTCCGGGGTGCGAAGGCGCGGCTCGGGGCGACGGGAGCACATTGTGAGATACCACCTGGTCCGCTACTCCATGTATAGGCGCCTCAGGCAGTGCTTCCCGCAGGGGATCAGCGGCAAGGTGCTCGCCATCAGCGGAATCGGCAACTTCGCGCCCTTCCTGGCCGAGCCCGCGGAAGTCACCGAGACGTCCTACCCTGAAGTGGACATGATGGATCTGCCCTATGCCGAGGGGGAGTTCGACTTTGTCATCAGCGACCAGGTGCTGGAGCACCTGGAGGACCCGTGGCAGGCGGTGCGGGAGAGCCACCGGGTCTTAGTGGAAGGCGGGATTGCCGTTCACACAAGCTGTCTCATCAACTACATCCATCCCAGCCCGCTGGACCTCTGGCGGTTCACCCCGGACGGCATGCGCTGGCTCTGCCGTGATTTCTCGGACGTCATCGAATGCGGCGGCTGGGGAAACCGACTCGTTATCCTGCTGGCATTCCTTAACTGGCGGTTTATGTACATGACCGTCCCCGAGAACCCCCGTGGCCTGCGCCGGGCGTTGGCGACGTTCAACGAGCCCCGCTTCCCCATCAGTACGTGGGTCGTTGCGCGCAAGTAGACGGGCCGAGCCGCCACTCGGGCGGAATGAGGCTTATCGTGACCGAATCGAAGTCCAGAGTGAGGTGGCGCCTGGCCCGACTGGCCGAGCTCCCGAGGGACCTGCGGGCGGTCATGGCGGCGCGCAGGCCCGGCGTCGATTACCTGCCCTACCTGCTGGGCAAGTTCGGCTCGAGCCTGCTGCCCGGCGCGACCCGCCTGCCGACCGATTTCCCCATCCATGACGACGGCCGCGCCCTGCGTGTGGCTGTTGGCCCGACGCTGACGCTGCAGTGCCCCAAGCGCCTGACCGAGCGCATCGACCTCCTGGTCATGCTGGGGGAGGTGATCTCCGAGAACGTCTACCGTTGCGACGTCATAAAGCGCGGAGCGTGCATCTTCGACTGCGGCGCCAACATCGGCGTCTTCTGCTGTTACGCAGCCGCCCTGGCCGGGCCGAAGGGGCGCGTCTATGCGTGGGAACCCGTGGCCGAGGCATGCGATGTGGTGCTGAGGAACGTGCAGGAGAATGATCAGGAGCAGGTCGTCTGCATCCGCAAAGGACTGGCCGACTGGCACGGGAGGGCAACCATACACGTCCCGCTCAGCCACTCGAATTGCAGTTCCCTGGAAAGCGGAGCGGAAGGAAGGCCCGAGGAGATCGAGGTGACGACTCTCGACGCCGAGGTGGAACGGCTCGGCGTCCGGCAGGTTGACCTGATCAAGATGGACGTGGAGGGATACGAAGAGCAGGTACTGCGTGGCGCGGCGGAGACGCTGCGCGCATTCCGTCCGGCGCTGGCCATGGCGGCCTATCACCACAAGGAAGACCTCTGGCGCTTGCCCGCCGTCATCCGGGCCATAGAGCCTGCGTACCGCGTGACCGTGTTCTACTCCTGGGTCTCGGCGTTCATCTTCGCCTCTTGCGGCACGTCCTGAATGCGGCGAGGGGCTCGGGGGCACTGCAGTCCGCAGAGAACGGGTGATGGCCGGCGGAGAGCCACTGGGGGGACCGATGAGCGAACAAGCCGTCGAAGTGCCCTGGCCTCAGACGCGCCACCTCCGGTGGATGAGCGAGGAGTGCCGGCCGGGCCTGGTCTCCGTCATCGTGCCCACCTACAACCGGCGCGAGCTGCTGAACGAGACCATGGCCTCCGTCGAGGCTCAGACCTACCGGCCCGTCGAGCTGCTGGTGGTCGACGACGGATCGACGGACGATACGGAGGCCGTGGTGCGTCAGCTAGGCCGGCGATCGGACGCCACGCTCACGGTTCGTTTCCTCAGGCAGGCGCACGCCGGCATGTCGGCCGCCCGGAACCTGGGGCTCATAGAATCCCACGGCGAATACGTGCAGTACCTGGACTCCGACGACCTGCTGCATCCCGAGAAGCTCGCCACGCAGGTCAGCTTGCTGCGCCGGAGGACGGAGCTGGACTTCGTCTGGTCGGACAGCGCGAAGTTCCGCGGCCAGCTGTCGTTCGATGCCAGGCCCTTCACGGGCCGTCCCGGGGGCGACCTGCTCAGAAGGTATGTGCGCGGCATCGTGTGGCACCCGATGAGCGGCACGTACAGGCGATCCGTCTGCGTCCGCATGGGGCCGTGGAACGAGGACTTCTGGCGCTATGAGGACTGGGAGTACAACCTGCGCTTCCTGGCCGACCGGCCGCGCTGCGGCTACCTGACGGGCGTGCTGTCGCTCCACCGGGTGCACGGGCAGGGACAGACGCGGGACTCCTACAGGACGCCGGAGGGCCTGCGGTCCGCTTTCGCGGGCACTCGGGCCGTGGAAGCGGCTCTGCTGGAGAGCGGCGCCGTCAGGAGGGCCCGGATCGGCGGCCCGCTGGCCGAGCACTACGTCAATCTGTGCTGGCGCGCGGGAGCCATCGGACTGCCGGCGCTTAGCCGGGAGGCACTTGCCGGCGCAAAGCGTTGCGCCTGCGGTGGGGTGAGCCTGTTGGAGATCGCCCTCTTCGAGCACCTCTGGCGGGGAGCCGGCCTGTCGGCGGCGAGTTTCGTCTTCCGCATGGCGGCCGTCTTGAGGGCACGCGTCGCACCTCTGGTTCTGGGCAGGTCCCTTCCGTAGGGCGCTCTCACCCGCGCCGCTCCACGGCGGCTCGGAACACGACCTCGTAGCGGCGGGTTATCGCCTCGTTGTCGAAGTCGAGGGCCCGCCGCCTTCCGTTCTCTGACAGCCTCGCGCGCAGTCGCTCGTCCTCCATGGCCCTGAGCATGGCATCGGCCAGCGCGCGTCGGTCGCCACAGGGGACAAGGAGCCCATTCACGCCGTCGGTGATTATCTCTTCCGCCCCTTCCCCGTAACGGGTGCTGACGACGGGCGTACCGCAGGCCATCGCCTCGATCAGGACGTTGCCGAATCCCTCCCAGTCGGAGCTCAGCACGAAGACGCTGGCGGCCCCGATGAACTTGAACGGATTGGGCTGCGAGCCGAGGAATGCCACGTCGTCCCGCACGCCAAGCTCTTCCGCCAGGGCGCGCAGCCGATCCCTCTCCTCGCCCTCGCCCACTATGACGAGCCTTGCGGGCCGAGACGCCAGCAGGTCGGCGAACGCCTGGAGCAGCAGGGGGTAGTTCTTCGCCTTCGTTAGTCGGCCGACCGCTGCGATCACGGGTTCAGGAGCGCCGAACCAGGGATGTTGGGGCTCCTCGACCATGAGTGTCTCGATCCGCTTCCTGTCGACGGAGTTGGGCACTATGACGCACTTCCCGGGCGGTATGCCGAACCCGTGCACGAGGTCCGCTTCCACGCGGGCCGAGACGGGTATTAGACGATCGACGTGGGGGAAGAACAGGCGCGTGAACGCCTTCCGAAGCCAGCCGTAACGTTCGTGCCGCAGGGAGATGGACAGTGTCGTGTCCACGGCCGCCACCAGGGGAACGTTCCGTCGGGACAGCGCCCTGGCCAGGAAGGCGGTGCTGGTGGCGAAGTGCACGCGGCTGAACACCAGGTCGGGCTGCTCCTGCTTGAAAACGCGTGCCAGGCGCCAGGCGAGCTTGACGTTGCCCAGGCGGGCCGCCTTGCCCAGCACCAGGTGCGGCACGTCGGGAGGCATTTCATCCGCGAAGTCGTTCTCCGGCGTGAAGGTCACCACGATCGGCTGCCAGGCCCGCCGGTCCAGGCCCCGACAGAGGTTGACGACCATGCGCTCCGCCCCACCCGTCGCCAGCGACGGCACGACGATGAAAACGCGGCTGGTCGATGCTTCGCCCATGCTTGCTTCCCGGCCCTCCGCAGGAGGCGTGCCCTGCTCCCTCTGACCGCCAGAGAGTAACAGAGCCACCTGCATCGCCGCAAGCAGCGCGGCCCGCCCCTTGTCGCCTCCGCCATGCGGCGCTCACGCCGCTTGACATTGCCATCGGCAGGCAGTAAAGTCCATTTGTTGGGCTTGCCGAAGCTTCCACTCCACGATCTGCTGGAAGGGCGGGCAGGTGCGACTCCGGTCTGCTCGGGCTTTGGCGTCCGGAGCCGGCCATGTGCTTCTGCCGATGCTGGCCTATCCTGCCACCGGCTTTGTCAGGCGGGCGGCTTTTCCGATTCTGGCCACAGGAGAGCGATTCCGTGTCTGAAGAAGGGACGGCCGGCGGGCCGGACCAGCAGGCCCAGCAGCGGCGCATTCAGCTCAGAGATGCAGGGGTCAGCACGCACTACGCCAATTTCTTCACGGTGACGGCGGCCCAGGATGCCATCCTCTTGAGCTTCGGCAACCAGCTCGGCCCGGAGATGATCCAGATCGAGAACAAGCTGGTCCTGTCCCCGCGGAACGCCAAGAGGATGGCGATATCTCTGGGGCAGGTGATCCGCCGCTACGAGCAGCAGCACGGGGAGATCGACATCAACGTCGCTCCGCCGGCCGCCGATCAGCAATAGATGCCACAGGACTGGTTCGGCGGGTCCGAGCTCCAGCCGTCTGCGCATGTCCGCTTTCGGCGATGCCTCTTAAGATGCGCGAGTCCGTTCGGCCATGGCGAAAGAAACCATGACCCCTGAAGTGGTCTCCAGGCAGCTCATTGAGCTGAGCCTGACCAAGCCCCCCGTTCACTCGTTCAACCGGCAACTCGTGCGCATCGTTGTGGACACGGTGGGCGCCATGGGGGCCACGCTCTGGCTGCTGCGCGAGAACGAGCTGATCCTGTGCGAAGAGATCGAGCAGGTGGTCGGCGCCGTGAGGGGCATCCAGATCCCCGAGCAGCAGCAACAGCAGGCCCTTCGCGCTACGTTTGAGCAGGGAGAGGTGGTCGTCCTTCCGGACGGTCTTCCAGGATCGGTGCCGTCCGAGTTTGGCACCGGCGACCAGAGGAGCCTGGTCTTCATCCCCGTCGTCGGCCTGCGCGGCAACCTGGGCGTGCTCCGGCTCATCTTCCCGCCCGTGTCGGAGGCCGTCCTGCGGCGCCAGATCCAGCTTGCCGAGACGCTGTCCGGCTACTACAGCCTCTACAGCGCCCAGCGCATCCTGACCGTCCAGCACGAGGAACGTCAGGACATCGATCGGCTCAGCAAGGCGATCCTGGAGCTGCAGCACTACACGTTCTCCCGCCAGTTGCGGGAAGTGGTGGTCAACTCGGCGGTGGAGATCGCCCGGCTCGACCGCGTCGTGCTGGTAACGGCGGACAACGATGGCCACCTGCGGCTGGGAGCCGTCAGCAGCGTCTCCGAACCGAACAAGAAAGGCGCCTGGGCCCGTCTGGTCTGCGAACTGGGGGAGATCGTCCTGCAGACCGGCAAGCCCCTCCACTTCCTGGCGGGCATGACCTCTTTGGAGGACATCGAGGACGAGGAGCTGCGCCGCCAGGTGAACTCTTACGTCGCCATGACCGGCTCCAAGTCACTGCTGGCATTCCCGCTGACCTCCGGCGACGTGAAGGTGGGGGTGCTATTCTTCGAGAACTACGCCGAGCAGCCGCTCACGAACTTCGAACGGGTCCTGTGCACCGTGTTCGCTGCGCATGCTGCGTCCGCCCTGGCCAACCGGAGGCTGTTTGAGCACATTCCGTTCAGCGGGTTTTACGCCAAGAAGATCGAGAGCGGGGACGAATTGGTCAGGCGTGGCCGTTCGCGCGTACGCAAAGCGGCCAAGTGGGCGTTGGGGCTTCTGATCAGCGCCGCCGCGGTCTGGTTCGTGGGCTTCATGCCGGTGGACGAGAAGATAGGCGCCAAGTGCTTCGTTCAGCCCGAAGAGCAACGGACCGTCACGGCCAGGATCGCGGGGGAGATCGAGCAGGTCCACTTCGCCCAGGGCGATTCCGTCAAGCAGGGCGACCTGCTCGTCAAGCTTAGGACGGATGAGCTGGAGCTTGAGCTCAGCAAGGAGTTGGAGAACGCCAAGAACATCGAAGCCCGGATAGTCAAGCTGCGCGGCGAGGAGGATAATGAAAGAGACCTCGAACGCCGGGGCAGCCTGCTGGCCGAGATGCGGGTCCTGGGGCATTCGGCCAGGGCCAAGGAGGCGGAGATCGAGTTGCTGAGGGCCAGGATACGGGACTGCCATTCCCTCGCCCCCATCGCCGGCACGGTTCTGGAGCCCGAAGAGCCCGAAGAGCTCCTGGGCATCGTGGTCAGGGAGGGCGAACCCCTCTGCCGGATCGGCAGCATCGCGCGCGTCATGGTCAGGATAGCCGTGCCCGCCGAGCGAATCACGGAGGTGGAGGAGGGGATGGTAGCCGAGATCCGACTGCGCCCCCTGATCTCCAAAGAGCCCATACGGGCAACCGTTGAGCAGGTGGCGGAGCGGTCGGTCACCCACAAGAACGCCAACGTCTTGATGGCCGACATCTACGTGGCCAACTGGCTGGCCCGGACTGCGGAAGGCGACGTGCCGCAGTACGTGCTGAAGCCCGGCATGACGGGCAAGGCCAAGATCATCCGGCCCGAGAAGTCGACCTACTTCTCGATCTACGGCAGGCTGCTCCACCGGAAGCTGAAGTACTGGCTCTACTGAGCCTGAAGGCCGGCGGGGGCGCCGGTCATAGCCTGTCCTGCCCGAATAGGATGCGTTGAGTCTCTTCCTGGGCCAGGTCCCGCACGAGCAGCGCCTGCCTGATCTGGGTGAAACGGTGGGCGAACATCTCCTGGGCGGTCTGCACGGTCCGAGAGAGGGAGTCCGAGTTCCGCGCCCCCGCCCCGAGTCTGTCGCACTTGCGTTTGACGCGCTTACGGCGCCGTTGCGGCAGCACCTGGAACACGTCATCGTCCGCGCTGACGAAGTACTGCACGGAGCCGGGACTCCCGCGCCGGCCGCATCGTCCGGCCAGTTGCCGGTCCACCCGGCTCAGGATGTCGCGTTCGGTGCTGACGACGTGCATTCCCTCCGATTCCTCGACTCCGTCGCCGAGCTTGATTTCCACGCCGCGCCCCGCCATCCTGGCGGCCACAGTTACGGCGCCCCTCTGGCCTGCTTCGGCGATGATCTCGGCCTCGCGAGCATGGTTGACGCCGCTGAGCACCTGGTGGTCCACTTTCCTGTCCTTCAGCATCTGGCTGAGGGTCTCGGACTTGTCGATTGAGCGCGTGCCCACCAGCACAGGCCGGCCCCTGGCGTGCTCGGCGAGGATGTCCTCGACTACGGCTTCCCAGCGCGCGTCGGCGCCGGTGGAGAACCGGTCCGGCCGTTCCTGTCGGCGCAGCCGCAGCCGGGGCTCGAAGCGCAGGATCTGCATGCCGTAGACGGTTCGGAACTCCTTGCGTTCCTCCCAGGCCGTGCCCGTCATCCCGGCCAGGCGCTCGTATGGACGTATGAGGGACTGGATGGTGATCTTCTTGGCGACGGTCTGCCTGGGCTGGATCGGCACGCCTTCCTTATGTTCGAGCGCCAGGTGGAGTTCGGCTCCCAGCCTCTGGCCGATCATCAGCCGGCCCGAAGTCTGATCCACCAGCACAACCAGCCCGTCCTGAACGACGTAGTGCTCGCCGCGGTTGAACAGGTGCTCGGCGGAGAGGGCCTCCTCGAGTCTCTCCTCCCACTCGGCGTCCATCAGGTGCAGGTAGCCGTATTCCTTCTGCAGCTCGCCGACTCGTTTCTTGCCCCTGTCGGTCAGCTCCACGTTGCGACGTACCAGGTCCAGCTTGTAGTCCGTCTTCTGCTGAAGGGACTCGATCGCGAATCGACGGGCCACCATGTAGACTTCCGGCGGCCGCTGCGTTTCGGCCTGGACGCTGATGGAGAGGGGGCTGCGCGCGTAGTCGATCAGGATGCTGTCGACCTCATCCAGGATGGCGAAGTACCGCCCCCTCAGGCACCTTTTTTCCCGGTTGGAGCCGTCTATCTCGCTGCGGATGTAGCGCCACATGTCCTGCTGTCTGAGCGCTTCGGGGGCCTGCTGGAAGTATTGCCGCAGGAAACCGAAGCCGAGCTGGTGGACCGTGGTGTAAGTTACGTCGGCCTCGAAAGCCCGGGCGCGCTCCCTCGGGCCGCTGTCGGCCAGCACGACGTCTGCGGTCAAGCCGAGCAGCTCGTAGACGGGCTTCAGAATGCGTGTGTCCCTGCCGGCCAGGTAGTCGTTGGCGGTCAGGACGTGAACGCCTCGCTGATCGAGAGCGTAGAGGGCGGCCGCCATGGGAGCGACGAAAGTCTTCCCTTCCCCGGTGTTCATTTCGATGACGCATCCGTTGGCCATGCTGACGGCCGCCTCCACCTGGATGTCGTACTGGCGCACGCCGATGGCCCGCCGGGTGGCCTCCCTGACCAGCGCGTACATCTGCGGCAGCAGGTCCGTCAGCTCGGCGCCCCTGCGGCGGCGCTGCCTGAGGGCGAGGACGCGCTCGGCGATCTCCTCATCGCCCAGCGCCTTCATCTGCGGCTCGAGCCTGTTCACCTGCTCAAGCTGCCGGCGGCAGTGTGCACGTCTGAGGGTTTCAAGAAGAGATGTCATTGCGTACGCCAGCGGCCGGTTGGACGATCTTTATCCGAACTGGGGGAAGGTTGATTCCACATATCAGCGTCCCACGATTGTATCAGCATTGGACGGCAAAGCCAAGCT
>CAZSET010000039.1:0-19554 GCA_964605915.1 uncultured candidatus Brocadiaceae bacterium
CTTGTTAATACCAGCAAACCCCCGGCAATATCCATACTTCCATTCGTTCCGGACCGGCGCAAGGACCATCTGTTCGGGATCTCCGACCAAGTGCTCGACCCCCTCGCGGTACCAGTCGTGCGGGCCGATATAGCGCCGGGCCAGGATCGTGCCTGCCCGTTCCAGCCCGTAAAGGTAGTAGAACTTCCACGAGTCCTTGTTCGGATTGCGTGTGACGGAGAAGTTCCGGGCCAGCCACTGCAGGCCGGCCTGGACGCGTCTCGCGTCCGCGTAGACGCCGCACTGCCCTCGGCTGACGTGGAGCCACAGGTCGCAGACGTACAGGCTGGCCACGCCGGCGGCCGTCATGCTGCCGTAGGAACTGCCCGAACGGACCCGGTAGGCCCAGCCGCCGTCTGCGTTTTGACCCGCGCTGAAGTAGTTGTGCGCCGCCTGCCAGACCGCGTCGGGTATCTTGGCCCCCGCCATAGCGGCTGCGTGAAGTCCGAGAATGGCGAACTGCGAATTCGAGTTGTCCGTGCTGCCCGACCTGCCGTAGGACCACCCTCCCGATCCCTGCTGCGCCTCGATCAGGTACAGGGCGCCCGCCGAGATTCCGTCCAAATGACGGACGGGGTCCACGCTCTGGAGCGCCATGATCTTCAGCGAGGTTTCGTAGACGCCCTGCGACTCGCCGGGCTCCCGGCTGACCAGGAACTCCACGGCCCGCACTATGCCCGCATCGTCCGCAGGCACGCCGGCCGCGCGCAACGCCAGCACGGCGAACGAGGTCTGGCCGATCGGCCAGTTGCCGCCGTTGCCCCTGAAGGAGCCGTCGCTCCGCTGGGCGGCCCTCACCTCGGCCGCCAACAGGGCGATCTTCTGCCGGAGCTCGCCGGCGGTGACCTGACAGGCTCCGCGGGGCATAAAGGCAGGCACGAGAAGCTGCGCAACCAGCCAGAGCCACAGCAGCCGGTGGCACGTCCTTGTCATCTGAGCCCTCTGGGTCGGCGTCCGCACGCGCCGAATGACGCGCGCTTCCGCGCCTCGGCTATTATGCTGCGCGCCCGGTCCCCCGCGCAACCGCGGGAGCCGATCCGCGCTCGTATGGGCCGTGAGCTTGCCTCGGGCGGCGCCCCTTCGTAGAATCTCGCCCGTGAATTGAACTTCCCATTCCAGGAGAAGGGGAACGCCATGCCGATTGACTGGAGCAGCGGCGTGTTCGAGACGGGTCTGGAGGGCGACGGGCCTCAATGGCGGATGACCGTTGGCGGCGACTGGGCCCCCCTGCGTGACCACGTGCAGCCCATGCTGGACGGGCCCGAAGCTTTCTACGGCGATCTGATGCCCGTGCTGCGGAAGGCGGACGTCCGCGTCGTGAACTTCGAGTGCGTTCTGGGCGAGCGCGGACGCCCTATCCCGAAAGGCGGCCCCAACCTGTCCGCGCCCGAGGAAAGCATCAAGACGCTCACGGCCGTGCCCTTCGACGTGGCCTGCCTGGCCAACAATCACTCGCGCGACTACGACGACGAAAGCCTCGAGCACACCTTGACGCTTCTACATGAGGCGGGCGTGCGGACCGTCGGGGCCGGCATGTCCGGCGAGCAAGCCACCCGGCCACTCATCATGGACGTGAAGGGGGTCCGCCTGGCGATCCTCGACTGCGCCGAAGGCGAGGAGTGCCGCTCGCGCGGCGGGGCCGCCGGCGGCTACGGTTTCGAGCCCGAACTGCTCGAGGATCACGTGATCGCGCTCAAGGACAGCGGCGCGGCCGACGTGGTCGTCGTGATCTTCCACGGCGGACGCGAGCATACGCCCATGCCTCCCCCCTACGTCGTCGAATGGCTGCGGGGCGTCGCCGAAGCCGGTGCGGACGCCGTCATCGGCCATCACCCGCACGCGCCGCAGGGCATTGAGCTGCACGGCTTCACGCCCATCGTTTACAGCGTGGGGAACTTCTGCTTCTGGCAGATGAGCGACCTCTTCTTCAGGCGCGCGGGCTACCTGACTCACCTGGACTTCGCCGGGCCGGAGCTCACCGGGTTGTCCATCACCCCTTATCTGATCGAGCCGTACGGCGTGCGGAGCATGCCGGAGCCGGTCCGGGAGACGCTCATGGCCGACCTGCAGCACGTCTCCGAGCTGCTCTCGGACCCCGAGGCAGTGACGGCCGCGTGGGACGCCTTCATCGACAGCTTCGGCCCGGACGCCCACCTGAGCACCTGCAAGAACGTGCTGACGACAAACGAGACCGACAGGGTGCAGGCCGCCGCCTCGCTGCTAAACGTCTTCCGGACGCCGGCCCACAACCATTTGGTGACGCGCGCAGCCGAGCGGGTCACGCGCGGCGAGGAGGACACTTCACCTCAGTGGGCTCGCGACCTCGTCGCCCGCTGGCTTACGCTCCCCTACGACAGCGTGGTGGGCTGATCTGCAGGCCGGCGCAACTGCCGGGGCGGAGACGCCGGCCACCGGCACGTCATGTCGCCCGCCCCGCGCCTGCGGGACGGGCTCAGGGAGTGGGTGTCCCTTTTCCCTGGCCTGGCGGCCAGGGCTACGGGTATGTCGCCCCTTGCGGGGCTCAGACGGCCGACGACTGCCGGCCGTCATTCCGAGGACTCCATCCCGCAGGCGCGGGATGGGACGACGAGGAATCTCGACTCAGGCCAGCCCGGTGCTCGAGCGTCTTCAAGTCCCGATGGGGACTGCAAGGCTCAAGAGTCCTTCCCGCGCAGCCTGCGTCGCAGCTTCTTGAAGGGCGCGTCCAGCGCATTCGCCGCCACGACCAGCCACGGCTTGCGCCGGGATTGCGCGACTTCCTCTTCGCTCAGCCGCTCGCCCATCAGGCGGCGGCGATGCTTGCGGGCGTGGTAGACGTCCACCTCCTGAAGCAATTCGCGAACGGCGCTGACCAGCCGCGTGCGGCCCAGGCAGTGATCGGGCACGAAAAAGGCCACCTGGAAATCGAACAGGCACGGGTGCCCGTCAGGCGTCAACAGGATGTTGGCCGCCTTCTCCAGGTCCACGTAGGCGACGCCGCGCGCGTGAAGCTTGCCCAGCAGCTCGAACAACTCCGCGAAGAACTGCGGCCCCACCTTGGACCGACGCGTCAGCGGCTCGCCGGGCACGTAGTCCCGCACGATGGAGGTGCGGTCCAGCCGGGCCCGCAAGCGCGGCACCCTCTCGATGCCCTCGAGCTGCCGCATCACGGCGGCTTCATGGGCCGCCATGAGCCGACCGGCCCAAGCGGTCGGCAGCCCGCAAACGGGCGCCCTGCGGTAGGACTTCAGGACGAGGCGGTCCCCCTCGCACTCGTAGAGGCCCACCGCAGCAACGGAATCATGCTTGAAGAGCTCACCACGCCGGTACGTCCTGCCGTCCACGACGATCCGGGGCGGCAGGTCTTCTCTGCCTAGAGCCCGTGTGTGGTGGGCAAGGGACATGGGTCGCTTCCGCGGTGAGAAGGCAGAGCCATGCTCCACGTTCCGACCTTCGCGGAGCTCGAGTCCGAGGAGCACAGGCGCAACGCTCAGCCCGCCTGCAATGCCTCGCGCCAGCTACGGGGATTCGGCTCGGCGGAGCGCCCTGTCCATTCGGCAAGGATTGCGTGCGCCTTGAGCTTCACCGCAGCGGACGGGTCGGCCAGGCCCGTCAGCAGCAGCTCCTGTAGCCGGTCCGGGGCCTCAGCGGCCAGGCGCTCTCGAGCGACCTCCAGCGCCTCGATCCTAACCTCGGGGCGGAACTCCTTCCCCAGCACGTATCCGATGTCGTCGCCGACCCGGGGGCCGAGCAATCGCCCCATCGCGCGCAATGCCCTTTGCCTGACGATCCAGGACACGTCCCTCTGAACCGAGTCCCGAAGCGCCTCGGCGGAACGGATGTCGCCCAGCTCGCCCAGGACCTGCGCGGCCAGCGCGCGCGTGGAGGGGTCCAGCTCATACGCCAGCACCCACTCCAGGTCCAGGCGCATGCGGGGCTTGACGCGGCCGCGCAGCTTCAGCAGCGCTTCCCGCCTGGCCTCTGCGCTGCCGCCGAAGCGCATCTCCCTGACCAGCGCCCTGTCGGACGCCCCGAAGATCCCGCATCCGCAGAACAGCGTCAGCCCTATCACCAAAGGCAGACCGACCAGCCGACGGCGTTTCCCATGACGTAACATCATGCGCGCTCCAGAATCGGATCGCCAGGCCCTAAGGCGCTGCTGCAAAACCCCATCCTGGCTTCGGCCGGCTGCGAGCACCGAAGGGCTGTGTCGGCCTGCATCGGCGATTCTGGCCTTTGAATCGCCTGCTTCGGCCTCCTTGCCCTCGGCGTTCTCGCTCGACCTCGGGCCGACGGAGCGGGTTCTGCAATAGCGCCTGAGTGCAGAAAGGTGCCGCATCGCTCCGGCGAACGGCGTATCCCCGAATATACCAGCGCAGCGCCAAGGGTCAAGGGCCGTTCTGCCCGCAGCGTGGCACAGAGTGGGCTTGCGGAACGGCGGGGCACCTGGCAGAGAACACGTGCAGAGCGCGGAGGGAGCGCCTCGCTCACGGAATAACCAGCGACATGCCGGGACGTACGTCGCGTTTGGGATCGCTGATCCGGTCTTCGTTGGCCTTGAGGATGTCGCGCCACTTCGCGCCGTCCTCGTAACATTTCATCGCGATCCGGAACAGGGTGTCGCCCTTCTGGACGGTGTAAGTTCGCGACGCGGTGGACGAAGCCGACAGTGCCGGGCGTGACGAGACGGCCACGGTCGTGACCTCGATGGCGGGGATGGTCAGTTTCATGTCCGGACGCAAGAGCTTGGGGTCACTCAGGACGTTCTTGTTCGCCTCCAGGATCGTGCGCCACTTGCGGCTCGTGCCGTAGTACTTCTGGCTGATGTGGCTGAGCGTCTCGCCTTGCTGGACGACGTGGATGATGCGCTTGGGGCGCTTTGGCGTCGACCCGTCACTTGCGGCCACGGCTTCCTTCTTGATGATGCCGATCTCCTCGGGCGCGTTCTCTTCAATGACGGCGCGTATCCTGGACTCCTCGCTGGGCTCGGGAACGACAGCCACCTCCGTGCCGCCGATCTCGAGGCTGGCCTCCTCCTCGTCCTGCAGCCATTCCTCCCCCGCAGGTGCAGCGTCCTGGCCCATTACGCTTTCGTATATCTCGAGCACGTCCGACTCGAACGACACTTCATGACTGGATTGGGAGTCAGACTGGACGGCGTCGGTGTCCTGCTCTTCGTCTGCGCCGCCCCACATGCACAGAAGAATGATGCCGACGGCAATCAGGGCCAGAATCCCGAGCATCTGTGCTTCTTTCAGCTTCATGTGCGGCGACCCCCCTTCGCGTTTCGATCCATCCCTAAACCGGGAAACAGAGGCGACTTAAGGCGCTGTCGTTAAGCTAGCCAAAGGAGGGAGCCCAAGACAAAACAATCCCGTGCGCCCCACCAGGCGAGAGCGTGAGAGGGAAGCTGGCGTGGCGCAAGGTGCTTTCGGGTAAAGGGTTATGGAGTCGCCCCCGGCCGCCTCTCCTCGTCGCCCCCCTCGAAAAGGCGTCGCAAAAAAAGCCACGGCGTTAGGCGTGGAGGCCACGCCCGTTGCAGGCGGAGACTCAGCGGGACAGGGACTCTGGAACTCGCCCCCTGGCTTGGGCCCTGTCACCTCAGCCTTTCACCACGCCCATCGGGCGAAGGCGCGCGACCTTGCGCGTTATGCCCGCCTCGTGCATGACGGACACGACGGCGTCGACGCTCTTGTAGGCTTCGGGCATCTCCTCGGCCAGCGTGGTTCTGCCCTCGCACCGCACGAAGATGCCCTTCTCGCCGAGCTCCTTCTTTATGCTGCGGCCCGTGGCCTTTCGGATGGCGGCCTTGCGGCTCATCACGCGCCCGGCTCCGTGGCAGGTGCTGCCCCACGTCTCCCGCATGGCGCCTTCGGTCCCGACCAGCAGGTAGGAGGCGGTGCCCATGTCGCCCGGGATCAAGACGGGCTGGCCCACGTCCCGGTACGGCGCGGGGCATTCGGGATGGCCGGGCGGGAAAGCGCGCGTGGCCCCCTTGCGGTGCACGCACAGCACGCGCTTCTCGCCGTTCACGTCGTGCTCCTCGAACTTGGCGATGTTGTGGCACACGTCATAGACCTGCCTCATGCCCAGGGCGTTCCTATCCTTGCCCAGGACTCGTTCCAGCGCCTTCGTCGCCAGGGCCAGGATCGTCTGGCGGTTGGCCCACGCGTAGTTGGCGGCACATGCCATCGCGGCGAAGTACCTCTTGCCCTCCGACGAGTCCAGAGGGGCGCAGGCGAGTTGCCGGTCAGGCACGTCGATGCCGTACTTGCGCGTGGCCTTCTGCATCGTCTGGAGGTAGTCGGTACACACCTGGTGGCCGAACCCGCGCGAGCCGCAGTGAATCTGGAGCGCGATCTGGCCCTCGGCCACGCCGAAGGCCTCCGCGACCTCACGGTCGAACACCTGCTCGACGACGTCGATCTCGATGAAGTGGTTCCCGCTGCCCAGGGTGCCCATCTGCGGACGGCCGCGGTCCATCGCTCTGCGGCTTACCATGTCGGGGTCGGCGCCCGCCAGCGCGCCCCTTGCTTCGGTGCGCTCGAGATCGTCGTCCCTGCCGAAGCCCTGTTCAACGGCCCAACGCGCGCCTTCGACGCAGACGCGCCGGAGCTCGCTCTCGCTGAGCTTGGGGATCGCCTTCGACGAGCCCACCCCGCACGGCACCTGGCTAAACAGCTCGTTGACCAGCTCTGTCAGCCGGGGCTTGACCTCCTCCTCGGTCAGGTCGGTGCGCACCAGGCGCACGCCGCAGTTGATGTCGAAGCCGATGCCGCCCGGCGAGATGACGCCCCCCTGCTGCGGATCGAAGGCCGCCACACCGCCGATCGGGAAGCCGTAGCCCCAGTGCGCGTCAGGCATGGCGAGCGACGCCCGAACGATGCCCGGCATGACGGCCACGTTGATGGCTTGCTCCAGGGCATTGTCCCTCTCTATCGCCTGAATTAACTCGGCGTCGGCATAGACGCGGGCCGGCACACTCATCCGACCATAGGGCGGCACCTCCCAGACGTACGGGCCTGCCTGCTTGAGTTCGTATCCCTTTTCGGCCATGTGGTCCTCCTTCCGCACACGGGCACGGCTCCGCCCGGCGGCTCAGACGTCGAAGACTATGCTCACCTCGTAGCCCTCGCCCACGCGCTCGATCTCCAGGCCGTGGTACGTGACGGCCTTGACGACGAGGCGCACCTCGTGGCGGCCCGCGTCGAAGTCTTCGCCCCGAAGCCTTCCGGTCACTTTGCCCTCGGTCAGCGACTGCACCTCAGCGGAGGCCGTCACGAACCGGTCCGCCTCGAAAGCGAACAGTATCTCCTGAAGCCAGGCCACCAACAGGTCCTCGGGCTCGTCGCCTTCGGCGCTCACGTCCAGGCTCTGCACCGTTCGGACGGAATCTGTCTCGAACATGAGATCAATGAAACCGGCGGCGGCCTGCTCGAACAGGTCTTCCATCGTCCGGCCGCGCACCTTGAGCCCAACGTCCGCCGTATGCTCGAACGCCTCATAGCCGCTCGGGCCGTCCCGGTCCGTACACATAGCTTCCCCTCGATGCGCAAGGGATAATCGATCGGCCGCTGCCCCTGCTCACCCATGATCGGGCATCGGCGCCGCGAAATCAACCATCCGTCGCGCGCGTTGGCGTCGGCGGGCAAGCGGCCCACCGGCCCGCCGTTGTCCCGCCGGCCGCATATTGTTAAGCTCTGTCCGGAACGAAGCGCAGGGGATTCGAATGGTCGAGACGATTGTCGGCGCAGTGGTTGGCCTGGTGGTGGGCGGCGCGGTGGCTTACGCGCTCTCGCTCAGGGCGAAGCGGGTCGCGGAGACGCGGGCAGCGGGCGCCGAGGCGAAGGTCGACGAACTGCGCACCCAGATCGCCAGGGCGGAGGAGGACTTCCGCGGGCTGCGCGAAGGGCTCGACGCCGAGCGCGAGGCCAGGGTCAAGGCCCAGACCGAACTGGCCGAGGCCACGAAGCACCTGGAGGAGCAGAAGAAGCTTCTCGAACAGGCACAGGCCCGCCTGACCGACACGTTCAAGGCCCTGTCCGACGACGCGCTGAAGAGCAACAACCAGGCGTTCCTCGAACTGGCCAAGAAGACGCTGGAGGGCGCGCTTGCCGAGGCGAAGGGCGACCTGGACAAACGCAAGGAAGCCATCGACGGGCTGGTCAAGCCCCTGGGCGAGTCCCTCAAGCAGTACGAGGACCACATCCGCGCCCTCGAACAGACCCGCCAGAAGGCCTACGGCAGCCTCGACGAACAGCTCAAACTGCTGAGCACGACGCACCAGGAGCTGCGCAAGCAAACGGGCAGCCTGGTCAACGCGCTCAAGACGCCGCAGGTGCGCGGGCAATGGGGGGAACTGGGGCTGCGCCGCGTCGTCGAGCTGGCCGGCATGTCCCAGCACTGCGACTTCACCGAGCAGGTCTCCGTCCAGGCCGAGGGCGGCCGGCTGCGGCCGGACATGATCGTGCACCTGCCGGGCGAGCGGGAGATCGTCCTCGACGCGAAGGTCTCCCTGGACGCCTACCTGCGCGCCCTGTCCGCCGAATCCGACGAGGAGCGCGCCCGCTGCCTCAAGGACCACGCCCGGCAGACGCGCAATCACATGGAGGCCCTGGCCCGCAAGTCCTACTGGGAGCAGTTCGAGCAGGCGCCGGAGTTCGTCGTCATGTTCATCCGGGGCGAGTCGTTCTTTGGCGCGGCGGTCGACCAGGATCGGTCTCTGATCGAGGACGGGATGCGCAACCGCGTGGTCCTGGCCACACCCACCACCCTCATCGCCCTGCTGCGGGCCGTCGCCTACGGATGGCGGCAGGAGCAGCTCGCCCAAAACGCCCGCACCATCAGCAACCTGGGCCGGGAGCTCTACGACAGGCTGCGGACGCTGGCCGGCCACATCTCCGACATGGGCAACGGCCTGGACCGGGCCAACAAGGCCTACAACCGGGCCGTGGGCTCAATCGAGCACAGGATTTTCCCGGCCGCCCGGCGGTTCAAGGAGCTGGGCGTGACGGCGGGCGAAGACATCCCGACGGTCGAGCCGGTCGACACGTCGCTCCGCGAACTGACGCCGCCGGAGGACGAGGACGAGTCCGCGTGAGGCGAGGCGCGACGGCGAAAGCGCTCGGCTGTTGACGGCAGCCAAGTAATGTTGCGCCCACGCAAGCGTTGTCATTCTGAGGAGCGGCGAAGCCGCGACGAAGAATCTCGCCGGTAGCGGGGTGGACGTCGGTGCGGGCGAGATTCTTCATTCGCCGTACGGCGAATTCAGAATGACATCCTTGCCTTGGCTGCGTTCGGTCATCTGCTTCGCTCCCCTCCTTCTGTGGGGCCGCGTTCCTCCTCGGCCAGGCGCCGGTTGTACTGGCGCAGCAGTTCGCGGTAGCGCGGGGGCAGGCGACCGGACCGGAACGCGTCAGCGACCGCCTTTCGCTCGGTCGGCGGCAGTCGGGGCAGCCACGCGTCTTCGGACTCGGCCTCCGCACGCATGGGACCGTAGGTCCACGTCCCCCCGGGCAGCGTGGACCGGTCGGCCGGCTTCTCGGGCGGACCGGTCGTCTCGGCAGGTCGTTCTGCCTGGGCCTTGCCTTCCCTGGGCTTCGCGGTGGGCGGCATGTCCAGGCCCGCCTGGGGGGAGGCGATCAGTGCGTCCAGCCAGCGCACGATGTCCTCCTGGACGCGCTGGACGGCACCGCCGGTCTCTCCCTGCTCGAGCAAGCTCTGGGCCTGGCCCATTGCCGCGTCCAGCTCGCCCAGCGGCCCCTGGGCCCGGGCGGACGCCGCCCCGACGGCCAGCAGAAAGGCAAGCGCAACGATCGACATCGCCGGCCTCAAGCTACCCGCACTTGGAGGAGAATATCTCATCGTTCCGTTGCCCGCTGCAAGGCGTCCCGTAGTTCCGTCACCATGCTTCTGATCTTCCCCTGGCGCTCGGCGAGCCGGGCGCACTCCGCCGACAGATCTTCAGGCGATGCAGCAGCCTCTCGGTCGAGGTCATCAAGGCGCACTGTCCGCTGGTTGACCGCGACTTGCATGGCCCGGATGATGCTGAGTTCCCTGGCAGCGTCCACGCCCCTCCGCTCGGGCTCGCCGGGCTTCTGAGTCTGAGGGGCCTCTGCGGGCTCCTTCAGCATCTCCGTTTCAGCATCGGCCAGCGCCTGAATCAGGCCTTCCAGCAGGCCGATCACGTCCCTCTGCAGTTCCTGCGCCGTGAAGCCCGTCCGCCCCCGCCGCAGCATGTCCGCGCACGCGCCCACGTCGGCCTTGAGCGTTCCGAGGGCCGCAGGCAGGGACAGGCCCGCAACGTCCTGATCGAGCGCAGCCAGGGCGTCGTCGGCCAGGGCGGAAAGGCCGTCCTCCCGGCTCGCCAGCCCAACCACCCGGAGCGACTGCGCGCGCGTGAGCGTGCCGCCGGTTTCCTTGCGCGTTCGCTCCATGGCCTCCGTCTCGGTCAGAATCGCCTGCTGCTCCCGCAGCATCCCCTGCAGTATCTTGCGCACCGTCTGTAGCGCGCGCGCCCGGTGCTCCGCTTCGAGCCGGGCGATGGCGCGCCGCAACCGCGCGAGCGCCGCTTCCAGGTGCCGCCCTGCTGTCGCCTGCGCGTCGACCGCGCCCCCTCCGGCCCGGGCGCTGAGTGCGGCGGCCGCCTGCGCCATCGCCGCCAGCGCGCTGGCCAGCTCGTCCGCGCCCGGCAGCCCGCGCATGTCCGCCTGGAGGGCATCTGCCTGACCGGAGAGCCGCGCCTGTTCGCCCGCCGCCTCGGCGTACTGCTCCGCCGCCTCCTGCCCGCTCTGCTGCGACAGCCCCCACAACCGGCGGGTCCGCTCCAACGCTTCCGACTGTGCGCGCACCAGTCCGTCCAGTCGCTCCGCCGCCTCGCGCAGCCGGTCCAGCTCCTGCGCCCACTGCTCGGCGTTCAGGAGATCGGCCAGCCGGGAGAGATCCTCGAGTATCTGCCGCTCGAGCTGCGCGGCCTCGGCGTATCGCCCCTGCTCGAGCAGCGACCCCACGCGCTGCATACCGGGAACGATCAGGCGCTCCCTGCTGAGCTGCAAGGACCGCCGAAGCCGCTCCGCCCTGTCGGGTTGATCGGCCTCGATCAGGTCGGCCATCTCAAGCAGCCGCTGCTCGACGCTCGCCATGCGCTGGCGTATGCGCGCCTGGTGCTCCGCCAGTTCGCCGTCGGATGCAGGCGGAGCCGCGACGGCCGCAGCCCCAGCCGCGACTACGCCGATCAGCAGCGCCCAGATGACGGTCCTTGCCTTCATCTATTCCCCAAGCAATTCGTCCAGCACGCGCGCCTGCCGCTGCTCCGTGCGGCGCAGCAGTTCGCGCTCCTCGCCAGCAATCTCTTCCATGGAGGTGATCAGCGCGGCCTGGTCCTCCAGCAACAGCATGCGGGCGCGCACTCGCTCCATCTCCAGCACGGAGGCATCCAGGAGGTGGCGTGCGGCTTCGACTGCTGCGGCGTCCCACTGCATCCGCCAGAGCCCGCGCGCTGCGATGGCGATTGCCCCGTCCGGCGCCGACATGGCTTGCAGCGCGACGACTATCCCCTCCGAATGCCGCCCGTAGGCGGGCTCCGGCAGGATCCGGTTGTTGAGCATCTGCTGGAGCACGTCACGGTAGCCCGCCGCCACCGCCGCCAGCAGGTCCTCCAGGGACTGCTGCCTGCGCTCGAGTTCGACCAGCTCCGCAGGGACGCCGCGCGCCGCCGGCGCCGAATCGGCGATCTCCTTCTGGAACCGTATCGCCTCCTCCAGGTCACGCCGCAGGTCTTGCTGACGCAGAAACAGCGCGGCCAGGAGCTCATGCACGGTCACGACGCGAAAGGTGAGAGGCGGACTGGCAGCCGCGTTCGGCTCGCCGACGCCGCAGTTGTCCCGGGCGCTGGCCGCCACGACCACCCGATCCGCTGGCTGAACGTCCCATGCGCGCAGGTTCAGGACGCGTTCTGCGACGAATTCCCGCCCCGCGGTGCCCTCCCACAGCGGGAGACGGGGGCGCTGCTCGACGCCGCCCGCGCCCTCATGGCGCAGGTCGAGCCATACCGCCCGGACCCCGCAGTCGTCCAGGACGCGCACGGAGAGCGGGACTTGCGCCCCGGCCGTCAGCGCATCGCCCACGCCGGAGGCCAGCACCCGGACTTCGGGCGCGCCGTCCGGGACGGCGCTCAGCCGGGCCCGCAGCGGCTCGGCGCTTTCGAATCCGTGCCGGCCAACGAGCGTGAACTCACAGTCCAGGTCGCGGTCCAGTTCGAAGGCGAACTCCGCCGTGCGCTCAGCCGTCCGCGTCGGGGCAATGGACTCCTGGCCCTCCAGCCGGCACCGTGCGGAAGAGATCGGCACCGTGGAGGTGAGGATCACGCGGACGTGGCTGCCCCGCAGGGCGAAGTACCCGAGCCCGATCCACTGCAACTCCACGGGGCCGCCGCCCACGTACTCCGGCGGCGTTACCAGGATCCGGGCGCGCTCGACGGCAGGCCGGTCGACCACGTCGATGCGGCGTGGGCCGAGCCTTCCGTCCCCGGCCCGCACGGCAAGGGTCGAGGGCCCGCCCAGGCCGGGCAGCTCAGCGGAGAAAACGCCCCTGTCCGTCTCCTGCATCTCGATTCTGCGCGAATCTTCGTCCCTTTCCCCGCGCACCTCAAGCTGGGCTTTGCGGGGTATCACGCCGGTCGCCTTCACCCTCACGGGCACGGCTTCCCCACGCGGGGCGACGGAAGGGAGGTCCAGGAACATCAGCTCCGTCCGGGAGGGCCACTCGACCGCCCGCAGCAATACGTTCCGCTGGAACCACAGGCCGGCCATCGACGGCCGAAGCGCCGCCAGCCCAAGCAGCACCGCCATCGCAGCCGCCCCTCGCAGCAGCCAGCGCCTGACCTTCCGCCAGGCGACCAGGTCCGCGGGGATGACGCGGGCCGCCCGCACGTCGGCGAGGCGCACTGTGGCCGCCCGCAGCGATCCGGACGAACGCGTAGCCCCGCCGACGGCCGCGAAACCCAGCGCACTGCCCAGCAGGTCGGCCGGGCCGGGCCACCTCGACTCCAACTCCAGGACCAGCGCCTCCTCCGGAAGCGCCTTGCCCAGCGGCCGCAGCACGTGCTTCGCCGCCTGCCACGCGAGGATGCTCGCGAACGCACACGCCACGACCAGCCGCGTGCCCTGGGGCAACCTGAGCCACCTGTCCAGGATCAGGCTCAGCAGCACCATCGCTGCCGCAGCACAGGCGAACCGGCCTAATCCGGCGCCGACCATGGCCAGGCGCACCAGGCGCCGCAGAGCCCCCAATTTCGCATGCAGTGTGTTCGAGCCGCTCTTCACGTGTCGGCGCTCCGCCCGCAAAGTGTTTGCATAAACGCCATGTGTGGCTTATATTGACTAGCTATTATAGACGCCGGAGACGGCGGCGAAAAGGCCACGAGGCTTTTGCGGATCCGAGGGCGAAATGGCAGAGATAACCAAGCACGAAGGCGACCTCAACGCGAGCGGAAAGCGCTTTGCCCTTGTGGTGAGCCGCTACAACGAGTTCTTCGCCAGCAGGCTGCTCAGCGGAGCCCAGGATTGCTTGCTGAGGCACGGGGCGTCCGCGGAGGACGTCGAGGTCTTCCGCGTTCCGGGCTCGTTCGAGCTACCGCTGGTGGCCAGGCGGGCTGCGGACACGGGAAGGTTCCACGCCATCGTCTGCCTGGGCGCGGTGATCCGCGGGCAGACTTCCCACTTCGACTTCGTCGCCGCCGAAGCAGCCAAGGGCGTCTCCCGCGTCGGCCTGGAGACGGGCGTGCCGACCATCTTCGGCGTCATCACGACGGAGACAATCGAGCAGGCCGTGGACAGGTCCGGCGCCCGCGCAGGCAACCGGGGGGCCGAGGCTGCCCTGGCCGCCATTGAAATGGCCAACCTGCTGGAGGACATCTCGAGCGACTAGGACGGCTCCGGCAGGCGGGCCGACGTGGCCGCCGGCTCCGGTCGCCCTTCTGGCAGCCGGCACGGCGCGCAACCCGGGCCCTCGCCGCTTGACGCCGCATGGTCATCCACCTTCTGTTCTGTTCCCTTCGGCCTAACCCGTGAGAATCCAGACACTAGCCAGGGAATTGGCCCTCCAGGCCCTTTACCAGTGCGACCTCCTGGACCGGTGCCGGGGCGAGGACTTGCGTGCCTTCTGCGCGGCCCACGGCACCGCCAAGGTGTCCGACCTGGCCGGCAGCCTGGCCGAGGGGTGCGTCGAGCACCTGCCGGAGCTGGACGAGGTGATCCGACAGACCGCCGAGCATTGGGAGATGAAGCGGATGGCCGTCAGCGACCGCAACATCCTGCGCCTGGGCGTGTTCGAGCTGCTGTTCAGGAAGGAGACGCCCCCCAAAGTCGCCATCAACGAAGCCATTGAACTGGCCAAGAAGTACAGCACCGAGAACTCGCCCACCTTCGTCAACGGGGTGCTGGACCGGGTATACACCACCCACGCGGCGAAGGCCGGGGCCCCGGCTCCGGAGGAGTCAGCCGAGCGCCCGGACTTGCCGCAGATCGAGCCCGATCCGGAAGCGCGGGCCGACCTGCACGTCCATTCGACGGCCTCGGACGGTTCGGTTCCACCCGAGGAGCTGCCGGCCATGGCGGCCCGGGCCGGGCTGAGCGCCCTGGCGCTGACGGACCACGACTCAGTGGAAGGCGTTACCGCCGCACGGGAAGCAGCGGAGGCGGCCGGCATACTGCTGGTTCCGGGCGTGGAGCTGACGGGCTACGCGCCGCTGGCCGACGACCGATTCGTTGAGCTTCACATTGCCGGCCTCTTCGTCGACCCGGACAGCGACTTGCTGGCCGACAGGCTGCGCGAACTGAGAGAGGCGAGGGTGGAGCGCGTGAGGGCCATGACTCAGAAGCTGCGCGAGCTCGGCATAGGCATCGAGGCAGATGACGTGCTGCAGCGGGCGCCCGGCGCAGCCGTCGGCCGCGTGCACGTCGCCCAGGAGATGGTAGAAAAGGGGTACTGCAAGGACATGGTCGAGGCCTTCCGCCGGCACATCGGCGATGGATGTCCCGCCTACGTGCCAAAGGAAAGGATGACGCCCGCCCAGACCATCGAGCTGGTCAAGGCGGCCGGCGGGTGCGCGGCGCTGTGTCACCCGGGCCTCGACCGCGACGTGGAAGCGCGCATCGAGGAGCTGGTCGAATGCGGGCTGGACGCCCTCGAGGTCCACTATCCGGGGCACACGCCGCAGGATGAGAAGAGATTGCTGGACACGGCGCGCCGGCTCGGCCTGGCAGTGACGGGCGGCAGCGACTTCCACGGCTCAGCCAAGCCCGACATACACTTGGGCCAGGAGGCCGTCTCGTTTGTGGAGCTGCGCGAGCTGGCGCGCAGGGCCAGCCTGCCGGTCTGAGAGCCGGAGCGCCCTGATCGCCGAACCTTGAGATGGAGGAGCCGCACCCTCGATGTCGTTGTTCAACCTGTTCCGCAAGAAAAAGAAACCCGAGCAAGAGCCCGAAGAGGCGCCGGAGCAGCCCGAGCCGGAAGGTGCGCCGGACGAGCCCGAGCCGGAGGGCGGCGAAGGGCCTTCCGGCCTTTTCGGCAAGCTGCGCAGCGGCCTGGCCAAGACGCGTTCGAAGGTCGCGGGCGGGCTGCGCAGCGTCCTGCTGATGGGCCGCTCGCTGGACGAGGATCTGCTGGAAGATGTCGAGGAGCAGCTCTACCTGGCGGACGTCGGGCCCCGCGCCGTGGCCCGGCTCAGCGACGGCCTGCGCCGCGCTTACAAGGACGGAACGGTCGAGCGTCCGGAACAGGTCGTTGACTTCCTGAAGGCGCAAATGAAGGAAGAGCTGGCGCGCTGGGACACCGGGCTCCATCTGCCTGAACAGGGCCCCGGCGTCATCATGGTGGCCGGCGTCAACGGCTCGGGCAAGACGACCAGCATCGCCAAGCTGGCGCATCTGTTCGGCCGGGACGGCAAGCGCGTGCTGCTGGCGGCGAGCGACACGTTCAGGGCCGCGGCGGTCGAGCAACTGGAGATATGGGCGGGCCGCGTGGGCGCCGACATTGTCAGTAACGAGAGCGCCGACCCGGCCGCCGTCGCCTTCGATGCGGCCGAGAAGGCGCGCGCACAGGGATACTACGTCCTCATCATCGACACGGCCGGCCGGCTTCACACGCGAACCAACCTGATGATGGAACTCCAGAAGGTGAGCCGCGTGGTCGGCAAGAGGATACCGGACGCCCCGCACGAGACCTTGATGGCACTGGACGCCACGACGGGTCAGAACGCCATCAGCCAGGCCATCAAGTTCCACGACAGCATCAAGCTGACGGGCATCATCCTGGCCAAGCTGGACGGCACGGCCAAGGGTGGCATTGTCTTCGGCATGAGGGACCAGATCGACATTCCCGTGAAGTTCGTCGGGCTGGGCGAGGGCGCTGGGGATTTGATGCCCTTCGACCCGGACCGGTTCGTCGACGCACTGTTCGATTGAGCGACCACCAGCCGCGGGTACGACGCGATGAGCCACATGACGTTCGACGAGATCAAGAAGCTGTTTGACGAAAACGTGATCGGCAACTACTCGCGGATGCCCGTTGCATTCGTCCGCGGCGAGGGATCCCACCTGTGGGACAGCGAGGGCAACCGATACGTGGACCTGATGCCCGGCTGGGGAACCACGCTGCTCGGTCATTGCCACCCCAAGGTGGTCACCGCCGTGCAGCGCCAGGCCGCCATGCTCATCCACGTGGACAATACCTTCTACACGGAGCCTCAGGGCCTGCTGGCGCAGAGAATCGCCGAGCATTCCTTCGGCGGCGGCAAGTGCTTCTTCTGCAACAGCGGCGCCGAGGCGATCGAGGCGGCCATCAAGCTGGCCAGGATCCACAACGAACCCGTGGGCCGGTACAAGATCATCACCATGCGCGGCTCGTTCCACGGCCGCACCATGGGGGCGGTCACCGCGACGGGACAGGAGGTCTACCACAGGGGCACCCCACTTCTGCCCGGCTTCAGCTACGTGCCGCTGAACGACCTGGACGCCGTCAAAGAGGCGGCGGACCACCGGACCTGCGCCGTCATCCTCGAACCCATACAAGGCGAGGGCGGCGTGCGGGTGGCCGACGAGGAGTTCGTGCTCGGGCTGCGCTCCTTCTGCGATGAGAACGGCATCCTCCTCATCGCGGACGAAGTCCAGACCGGCGTGGGCCGGACCGGGGACTGGTTCGGCTACCAGCATTACGGCGTCGAGCCCGACATCATGACGCTGGCGAAGGCGCTCGGCAGCGGCGTGGCCATCGGCGCGATGGTGGCGAAGGCGGAGGTCGCCCAGGACCTGGTGCCGGGCACACACGCCTCCACTTTCGGCGGCAACCCCCTGGCCTGCGCCGCCGCCTTGGCAACGTTCAAAGTCATCGAAGCGGAGGGCCTCCTGGAAGTCTGCCGCGGCACCTCCGACCACATCTTCGGGCGCCTGCGAGACATGGCGGCGCACTTCTCGATCATCAAGGAGGTGCGCGGCCGCGGCCTGATGATCGGAATCGAGCTGAACCGCCCGGGCGCGCCGATCTTCGAGTACTGCCTGGACCACCGCGTCAGGCTCAATTGCACGCAGAAGACGGTCGTGCGGCTCCTGCCCGCCATGAACGTGCCCCGGGACGTGCTGGACGAAGGGCTTGACGTGCTGGAGGAAGCCTTCCAGAAGGCCGAAGGTGGAGAGATATGAACGCTGAGACCAGCCAGAACATGCACCTGATCACCTTGTCGGATTGGGACTCCGGCCGGATACGGGACGTGCTGGCCCTGGCGCACGAGCTGAAGGCGAAGGCCCGCAGAGGCAAGCTGGAACCCGTGCTTGAGCGCAAGACGCTGGCGCTGCTCTTCGAGAAGGCATCCATGCGCACGCGCGTCTCCTTCGAGGTCGCCATGACCGAGCTCGGCGGGCACGTCACTTACCTTTCCAAGGACGACGTGAACCTGGGCGTGCGCGAGCCGATCCAGGACGGGGCCCGCGTGCTGGCGCGCTACGTGGACGGCATTGCGGCCCGCGTTTACGCGCACGAGACCGTCGAGGAGCTGGCCGCGCACTCGTCCGTCCCCGTCATCAACGCCCTGAGTGACCGCGCGCATCCCTGCCAGGCACTCGCCGACGTACTGACGATCGAGGAGGAAGTCGAGGACCCGGCCGGCGCCCGGATCGTTTTCATCGGCGACGCCAATAACGTGGCCCGGTCGCTGGCCATCGCCTGCGCGAAGCTGGGGCTGAACCTGACGGTCGCCTGCCCGCCCGAATACGGCTTTGACGAGGCATTCCTCGGGCAGGCCCGCCAGATCGCCGCCGGCACTGGCGGCAGCATCGAAACAACGGACTCGCCCTCCGAAGCGGCCGAGGGAGCGAGCGTGCTCTACACCGACGTCTGGGTGAGCATGGGACAGGAGGAGGAGACCGAACGGCGGCGCCGGGCCTTCGCCGGCTTCTGCATAGACGGCGATCTGCTGGCCAAGGCCTCGGAGAACTGCATCGTCATGCATGACATGCCCGCGCATCGCGGCGAGGAGATCACGGACGAGGTCATGGAAGGGCCGCACTCGGCCGTCTTCGATCAGGCCGAGAACCGGCTCCACGCCGAGCGCGCGCTGCTGCACATGCTGCTCGGGGAACAACCAGTGCCAAATGACAAGTAACAAATGACCGAGAACGACGGCACGGCCGGGACAAACCACCAGGACGACATCTGCAAGAGGACCTTCGAGTTCGCACTGCGCATTGTGCGGCTGTGCCAGGCGCTTTCTGCGGAACCTGTGGGGCGCACGCTCGGAAGGCAGCTCTTGCGCTCCGGGACCTCCATCGGGGCCAACGTGGAAGAGGCGCAGGGCGGCCAGAGCAGGAAAGACTTCATCCACAAGATGTCAATCGCTCGCAAGGAAGCCTACGAGAGCCACTACTGGCTGCGGCTCGCCCTGCAGGCCGGCCTCATGCCGGAGGACCGGATGTCGGACATCATAGACGAGTGCCATCAGATTCGCCGCATCATCTCGGCCATCATCATCTCTGCGGAGAGAACCACGTAACGGCACGAGCCACCGACGCGTCCCTCGTCACTTGTCATTTGTAACTTGCAACTGCCTCAGGTTCGCTTGATGACAATGCCCCCAAAACGCAACGAGAAGGCCGCGAAGACTGGCGGCGCACGGCCAGCGGTTGAGGCCCTCAAGAAGCTCGGCTGCCGCGGCTGCCCCGCCCTGTGCTGCCACGACATGGTGGAGCCGATATCGAGGCCGCAGACCAGCCACGACGTCGAGGAACTCAAGTGGCAACTTCAGTACGACACCATCCGCGTGTTCATCCGCAGCCACCGATGGCACGTGATCGTCCAGGGCAGATGCATGTATCTGACCGACGATAACCTGTGCAGCATCTACGACCGGCGGCCCGAAAGGTGCCGCCAGCATAACCCGCCCGACTGCGAGCGCTACGGCAAGTTCTGGGACGTGATGATCAACACGCCCGAGGAGCTGGACGCCTACCTGGAGAAGGAGAAGAGCCGCCGCGCCCGCCGCAGAAA
>CAZSET010000039.1:19564-20853 GCA_964605915.1 uncultured candidatus Brocadiaceae bacterium
GCCCGACAAAGCTGAACCCGAACGGGCCACGTGGGCCCCTCAGCACGTCTGGTACCCCTTCCGTCCAGCCGCGCCCGCCCCGCCGCCCCTCTGCCCGGAAGGCACCCGTCCCTCCCAGCGTCACGGCGCTCCCTGGCCTCCACAGCCCGGCACGGCATGTGCAATAAGGCACTTCGATGCCGAAACGTCTCAGAATCGACCCGGCAGGTGCGGAACCCGCGTGGAGGACAGACAGATGGCAAGGCGATCACGAGAAACGACGCGGCGGGGGCAGGTCGTGGTGCTTGCTCCCGCTGTGCTGGTCATGTTGTTCCTGGTCCTGGCGATGAGCGTGGACCTGGGTTACGTGTGCGTCACGCGAGCGCGGCTCCAGAACGCGGCCGATGCGGCTGCCGTCGCAGCGGCCCAGGTTTTGCTCGACCAACGCGCAGACGGCGATTCTGAAGAGTCCGCGAGGGGACTGGCGGCGGCCGAGGCCGCGGCCCTCCAGGAGTGCAATGCCGAGGACGCCGGAATGGACGTGGAGTTCGGCAGCATGACCGAAGCCGGCATCTTCACGGCTGAGGACGAGGAGGCGTCCGCGACGGCGGTCCGCGTGACGGTCCGCCGGAATGCGGGCGCGCCGGACGGCTCTCTGCCCCTCTTCTTCAGCCCCGTCGTGGGGAAAAACTCGTGCGACGTGGCGGCCGTGGCCGTCTGCAAGCTGGACAGGGGCATCAGAGCCGTCACGTCCGGCCTGAGGCCATTCGCCGTCCACGAGGACGACGTCGCCGAGCCCGGGGACACGATGACGTTCTACGAGCACGAGACCTGGGGCCCCGGGCTCTTCGGCCTGCTGAACTTCGACGGCGGAAGCTGCAGCACGCCGGAGCTCCGCGACTGGATACTGAACGGCTACGACGGCACTATCGAGATCGATCCCGAAGTCGGCTACGTGTGGATAGACGGCACGCCGGGCTGGCGAGCCACCTTGAAGGACGAGGTGCAGGCCGTCGAGGGAATCCCGATTACCGTTGTCGTCTTCGACGACGTCGTGGGCGCGGGCTCGAACGGCGACTTCCGCTGCGTTGGTTTCCTGGCGATCA
The DNA here is from genome assembly GCA_964605915.1 of uncultured candidatus Brocadiaceae bacterium. Taxonomy (GTDB): domain Bacteria; phylum Planctomycetota; class Brocadiia; order SM23-32; family SM23-32; genus DAOVRD01. The sequence goes on from CAZSET010000039.1 coordinate 20,650, forward strand.
CCATTACGGACAGCCGTCTGACCGGCAACAACAAGTACATCGAGTGCCAGGTGGAGGGATTCACCAGCGTGCACGACGTGCTCCTCGGCGGAGACTGGTCAAGTCCCAACATGACCAAGATAGGACTGGTGGGCTGAGGCGCTATTGCGGAACCCGCTCCGTCGGCCCGAGGTCGAGCGAGAACGCCGAGGGCAAGGAGGCCGA
>CAZSET010000040.1:0-20181 GCA_964605915.1 uncultured candidatus Brocadiaceae bacterium
AAGTGGAAGGTGATGACGTCGCCGTCCCGGACCTCGTAATCCCTGCCCTCCATGCGCACCTTGCCCGCCGCCCGCGCCTCCTTCAGGGAAGGGGCTGCCGCCAGGTCCTCGAAGCTGACCACCTCGGCGCGGATGAAGCCCTTCTCCATGTCGGTGTGAATCTTGCCGGCGGCGGACTTCGCCTCGGTGCCCCCCTGGACCGTCCAGGCCCGCAGCTTGTCCGAAACGCACGTAAAGAACGAACGCAATCCCAGCGCCTCGTAGCAGGCGCGAATCATCTGTCCGGAGGCCATCTCCTCCAGCCCGGCGTCCTCGACGAAGGCCGCCCGCTCGTCCTCCTCCAGGTCCATCAGCTCCATCTCGAGTTCCGCGCAGATCGGCACGGGCGGGGGCGCCAGGGCCTCCAGCCCCTCGTAGCGCGGCGGCGAGCCGATCTCGTCCTCGCCGATGTTCAGAACGCACACGCACGGCTTCAGCGTCAAGAAGGCGTAGCTGCGGATCGCCTTTTCCTCGGCCTGCGTCATCTGAACGGACAGCAGGTTCCGCTCCTGCTCGACGGCCTGGCGGCAGCGCTCGAGGACCTTCTGCTCCTGCTGCAGGGCGTCGCGCTCGGGAAACGGCCTCTTCAGATCGTGGGCGATGGCCTCGAGGCGTTTCTCAATGACCTCCAGGTCGGCCAGCAGCAGCTCATCCCGCATGGCGTGGTACTCGCGCGCGGGGTCCACTTCCCCCAGCACCTCGATCACGGACGGCGCCTCGAAGCAGCGCAGGACCATGGCGACGGCGTCGCAGTCGCGCAGCGCGGCGACGGCTTGACCGCTCCGCTCCCCGCCTGCAAGGTGGGCGAAGACGCCGCCGATGTCCTCGAACTCGATCGTGGCGGCCAGCGCCTCATTGGGCTCGAGCATCTCAGCCAGGGCGTCGAGCCGCTCGTCCGGCACGCTAACCACGGCCAGCGAAAGCTGCCCGCCGGCGTGGTAGCCGCCCACCTCTCCATGCGCGCCGCTCACTGCGTTGAACAGCGTCGTCTTGCCCGACTGCGGCAGTCCGACTATGCCGACTCGCATCGTCCTTCCCCCCTTGTCCGTCAGGCCCGATACCGGCCTCAGCTTACCAGTCGCACCGCGCGACCACAATGGGCCCGGCAGGGCAGTGCGCCAGTGCCGGCCTGCCCCGCGTCTGGACAGCGGCGGGCCGGCGGGGTATTCTGTCCCGCGCCCATCGCTCACACCTTCAAAGAAGAGACGGCGCCATGGCCGAAATGACGTCCCGCGAGCGTTTCGCCCGGATGTACGCCCACCAGGAGGCCGACCGCGTCCCCATCATCGACAGCCCCTGGCCGGCCACAATCGAGCGCTGGCACCGCGAAGGCATGCCCGAGGGCGTCAGCTTCGTCGACTTCTTCGGCCTGGACCACGTGGCGACCATCAAGGCGGACAATAGCCCCCGCTACGAAGTCCGCGTCGTTGAGGAAACGGACGAGTACCGGGTCCACACGACCAGTTGGGGCGCTACGCTGCGCGACTGGAAGCACGCAGCCAGCACGCCGGAGTTCCTGGACCACAGCGTCAAAGATCGCCGCACGTGGGAAGAGGCGAAGCGCCGCATGACGCCCACCCGCGACCGCGTGCCGTGGGACCACCTGCGAAGGAACTACCCGAGGTGGCGCGAGGAAGGCCACTGGATCTGCGGCGACCTCTGGTTCGGCTTCGACGTCACCCATAGCTGGACCGTCGGCACCGAACGGGTCCTGATCGCGCTGGCCGACGATCCCGACTGGTGCGTCGACATGTTCAACCATTTCCTGGACGTGAACCTGGCGCTGCTGGACATGGCCTGGGAGGAAGGCTACACCTTCGACTGCGCGACCTGGCCGGACGACATGGGCTACAAGCATAACCAGTTCTTCTCCGTCCAGATGTATCGCGACGTGCTGAAGCCGGTCCACCGGCGGGCCATCGAGTGGGCGCACGCCAAAGGCGCCGTGGCACACCTGCATTCGTGCGGGGACGTCAACCCCCTCGTGCCCGAGCTGGTCGAGATGGGGCTGGACGCCCTCAACCCCCTGGAAGTCAAAGCCGGCATGGACACTCTGCAACTGAAGCAGAAGTGGGGGCGCGACCTCGTGCTGCACGGCGGCATCAACGCCGTGCTGTGGGACAAGCCCGAGCAGATCGAAGCCGAGATCCGGCAGAAGGTGCCCGCCCTGAAGGAGTCCGGCGGCTACATCTTTTCCTCGGACCACTCGGTGCCGTCCAGCGTGAGCCTGGAGGACTTCCGCCGCATCGTCGAACTAGCAAAGGAAGTCGGCAGCTACTGAGGGCGGCCGCCGATGCGGCTGCCGGGCGGCGACTGCATTCCGGCTGGATGCGGCCGATGGGAATGTGCTCGGAGGAAGCCGTGGAACGGAGCATACTCGATGCGGACACGAGCAAAGAGGCGATGCGGGTTCAGGTGGCCATCCTCCGCAAGCTGGGCCCGGAGGGCCGGCTGCGGATGGCGTTCGAGTTGAGCGAAACCGTGCGCGCCGTCGCCGAGGCCGGCATCCGCCACCGTCACCCCGATCATGACGAGCGGCAGGTGCGCCGGGCGCTCATCCGCATGATGCTTGGCGACGAGCTGTTCTGCCGCTACTACGGGGATCAGCGCCAATGACCGTGAAGGCAGCGGATGCTCGGGTATGCGTGGCCGGAAGGCACGCATTGGTTGACAGGAAGCAAGGCGACCACTTAGGATGGCCCGTTGACGCGGGCAAGTGGTGCTTGCGCTCGCGCAGTCTCGTTTGCGCCTGCCAGCCACAGGGTGTATGGGCATAGGTGTCCGGTAGCGATGAGCATAAACAGAGATAAGCCCGACCGGTGGAAGGACGACATTGCTTGCTCTGTAGACATGTACAACGACTGGTTCATGGCGTTCGCACCCCGCGCATTCCGCGAGACACGCTCCCAAACAACCGCCGAAGTGAAGAATGCGCTGAAGGCCACGCGGAATCTGACCGCCGTTACACCAGCAGTTCTGCGCGAGAATCCCGGCATCCTTCCCGCTTTGCGTATGTCAACATGTCCGCCGTTGGCTGCTGACCGTCTAATCGGCCTAGGTGGGATCTCCCGGAACCTGGTTAGGCGGATGGAGCAACACGCAAAACTGCCCGCTCGGATGCCGGATGAGCAAGTTGATGATGAGTTGCTCAAGATCGGCACCATCATAGAAAGCATGGCAGATCCCGATATCTTCGTCTGGCTGGCCCGGAAGAAACCGGCAACACGAACGGACGTCCATCGGGCCGCAACAATTGTCGCGGACCGCCTGTGCGGAGCTGTCGCGAACCCGATCATCCGGAACGCCCAGGAGAAGCGTCAGCTCTCTGCCATCGGCGGCTGGCTTGATGCCCGTGGGTACCGTAAGCTTGCCGCTGGCGAAACGAGCAGCATTGATGAGATGGAGCCGGGCAGGTATGGCTTCCGCATCAACGTGCCCGTTGAATTACAGAACACCGGCAGGCAGCTTAATGTTCCGGTGGATGTAGCTGTAATGCCGCGCTCGGCAAACCAACACGATTTGCCCTTGCTTCTGGAGGCCAAGTCCGCAGGGGATTTCACCAACGTGAACAAGCGCCGCAAGGAAGAAGCCATGAAGATCACCCAACTCCGGGCTACGTACGGGAAGCACGTTCGGTACGGCTTATTCCTGTGTGGGTATTTCGACACGGGGTATCTGGGGTACGAGGCCGCAGAAGGCATTGATTGGGTCTGGGAGCACCGCATTGACGACCTTAAGCACTTCGGACTATAGGCATGCAGAGGACTACCACCCGCGAGCAACGGCGATTGGCCCTGCAAGCCGCACTCGACGCGGCCAAGACGCAGGAGGAAAGGAATCGTCTGGGCCAGTTCGCCACGCCCACGAGTCTGGCGTGGCAGATCGTGCTTTCTGCTGTCCGGTGCTTACCTGACGACGAGCCTGTCCGATTCCTGGATCCTGCCATTGGCACCGGTGCGTTCTTCTCTGCTCTTGAGTCGGCAGTGGCCCCGTCCCGCATCGACGTCGCAGAAGGCTATGAGGTTGACGAACACTACGCCGCGCCAGCGCGCGCCCTGTGGACGGGGACAGCTCTGAGGATCCACACGGAGGACTTCACGGTAATGCCAGGGCCTTCGCCCGATCAGACAAGCTTCAACATAGTCGTCTGTAACCCCCCTTACGTGCGGCACCACCACATTGGTAGTGCCGAGAAACGACGCTTGCGTAGTCTGGTCGAGAAGAGCTGCGCTATCCGCCTCTCTGGACTGGCCGGGCTGTACTGCTACTTCCTTCTGCTAGCCCACCAGTGGATGGCGGAGGGTGGGGTCGGAGCATGGCTTGTGCCGAGCGAGTTCATGGACGTCAACTACGGCGAGGCCGTGAAGGAATATCTCCGCACGCGCGTGACACTACTGCGCGTGCATCGATTCGATCCTGAGGATGTGCAGTTTGGGGATGCCCTGGTGTCTTCCGCTGTAGTCCTGTTCCGCAATCAGGATCCCCCGAGCGACCATGCAGTGCAGTTCACTGAGGGAGGCAGCTTGCGCCGGCCTCTGGCGCAGAGGCGCGTTCGTGCTCGCCAGCTACACCCTCCCAGGAAGTGGGGCAACGTTGCGCGACACATGGACGAGCCGAGAGCCGGTGGGGTTACTTTGGGCGACCTCTTCACCATCAAGAGAGGCGTCGCAACAGGCGGCAATCGTTTCTTCATCCTGCCTGATGAAGCCATTCGGGAACGCGACCTGCCCAGGCACATGTTCATTCCGATCTTGCCAAGCCCACGTTTCCTGGACGAAGACGAGGTCCGTGCGGACGCCGAAGGGACGCCCTTGCTCAAGAAGCGGCTGTTTCTTCTCAACTGCAGTTTGCCTGAGCAGCGTGTCGAGGCACAGTATCCCGCCTTGTGGCGTTACCTCCTGAGCGGGATACCCGATGTTGCCGAGAGATACCTATGCAGGCACCGTAGTCCTTGGTACTCACAGGAGAATCGCCCCCCAGCGAAGCTCCTTTGCACTTACATGGGACGTCCCAGCCCCAAGAATGACCGCATCTTCAGATTCATACTTAACCACTCTCTCGCCACCGCCGCGAACGTCTACCTTCTGCTCTACCCCAGACCTGCGGTTGGGCGTGCCTTCTGGCGACCTGACCTCATTCGGACTGTCTGGGCGCTGCTGAACGAAACGAGCGTCCAGAGCCTGGCGCGACAAGGCCGAGTCTACGGAGGCGGGATGTACAAGCTGGAACCCGGGGAGCTCGCTCAGGTGCCTGCAGACTCGCTGCTCAGAGCCGCCCCTTCGCTACGGGAGGGGCTCCTTCGCCAAGGAGACCTGTTCGAGCACACCGCTGACGGGTAAATGCAGCTGTTAGCTCGGCCTGTTCCGCTGTGTCCTTCCTCCCTAACGCGCCACGGCTGCGCAACCACAGCGCTTCCGAACGGACAGCATTCTGAGTATGATGCGTGCCGACGTTGTTGTGTGATGCTGTTGCGCATAGGAGCCACTGCCATGAACTGCGTCGCCGTGTTTCACGCACATCCGAACTACGCGTGCCTGGAACCGTTCTTCTTCCAGCGTGCCGTCTGCGCGTGCTACCAGACGCTTATCAACCTACCCAGCGTCCCCGAGGAATGCGCCCGCCGCGGCGTTCGGGCCGGCCCCCCGGCATTCTGACGAGCCGGGCCGGAGCGATGCCCCTCAGGAGACCGGCGTGACGATGACTGCCTCGATGCCCAGGCAGTCGGCAATCTTGCGGATGGTCTGCGCGTGATGGCCGATGCCGAGGGCGAAGTGGTGGGTCGGACCCTCGGCCACCCAGCGCTTGAGGAACGTCCGCACGTCGGGTTCAAAGCGCCCGTGCGTGTTCGTGTTGCCCGTCGGGGGGATCGGCCCGCGCAGCGACTCGCCCTCCGCAATGATGAACTTGAACCGCCCCTCCGCCGTCACCCCGATGCCGAGCATGGTGATCGGGCCTTCCTTGATGCGGAACTCGACGCTCGCCCCCGAGCCGGGCTTGCCGTGGTACTTCCTCAGGCTGCGCAGCACGGGCCGGCCGTCGGCGATGTTGATGTGGTGCGGCCCGTCGTGCCCGACCAGCACGGAGCCCCGCTCGAAGTCGATCGGGTGGAACTCGGCGAAGCTGCCGCCGATCGCCAGCCGGTCCATGATCATCATGGCGATGCAGGTCTTGAGGTCATACTCCCCGCACATGGGGAACCCGGCCGCGCAGAGCAGCGAATTGCCCACGATCAGGTTGGTCACGACGGTCCGCATCTCGCAGCCCGCTTCGGCCTCGTAGTAGTAGGCCAAGCCGTCCAGTTCCCTCTCCTTGATGAAGCGGTCCAGGGCCACCGCGACCCGGGCCGCCGTCTGGAGGTCCTGCTCGGTCAGCTTGACGGCGACCGGGTCCGAGCCGGGGTCCGGCGTGTCGAAGAAGCTCAGGATCTCTTGCTGCTTCGCATCGACGGCCGCCGGATCGACATCGCGATAGTGGCGTAGGATGTCGTCCGGCTCGCACTGGACGACGTGGCACCCGAACGCGCGCGTGACGGCCGTCGGATCGGTGTGCATGTCGAGCATCGCCTCGAGCACGTGGCCCATGTGCCCGATCCGGGCCCGGCGGAGGTCGTGCAGGACCTTCGCTATGCTGCACCATTCGGCGATCTCGGCCTCGGCGACGGGATCGTCGTGCAACATGCCCAGGATGACGGGCGGGGCCGGCCTGCCCATCCGGATGGCCACGCCGGTGAACTCGGGCACGGAGCAGAGATCGTCGTTGGCAAGCTGCATGTGCGTGGTGCCGCGCTCGTAGTCCATGGCCTGCCGCGGCTGCAGGGCGACCAGCACGATGGGCACGTCGAGCTCCCGGCAGATGACTCCGAACGTCGACGAGGTGGCGTAGGTGACCATGTCGACGAAGAGCAGGTCCAGCTCAGCGGCCTTGAGCTTCGGCAGCACCGCGTAGGCCGCCTCCGCCCGGTCGACCATGCCGAAGTCCGTCACCTGGACGCCCTGCGCTTTCAGCTTCGCCACCAAGACCTCGACCTTGGCGAGCAGCTCGTCCAGGAGTCCCTCGAATTGCCCCCAGTAGACGTGGTGGCCAACGGCCATAACGCCGACGTTGGCGGTCAGCGGCCTGCGTCGCTCAACGGCCATGTGCCCTTACTCCCTCCGCGAAGGTCCGCCGGCAGCATCGCGCGAGCACAACCTAGCTGACCCCCGCCCCTGCGTCAACGGCGGCTCGCGAGAAGTCGAACGCCTCCGTCCTTGTGCCGGCCGGCCGGCGTCCACTATCATACCGCTCCAGTGCTACACGAGCCGGGGGACCACAGGGCAAGATGAAGGCAGCCATTCTGATCGGCGACTCAATCCGGATGGGCTACGAGGGCTTCGTCCGCGAGGCGCTCGCGGGGACCGCAGACGTGTGGGCGCCCGAGGAGAATGGCGGCACCAGCCGCAACGTCCTGGCGCACCTGGACGAGTGGGTGCTCTCGCGAGCGCCGGACGTCGTCCACCTGAACTGCGGCCTGCACGATCTCCGGCGCGACTTCGGAGCGACGGAAACCGCCTTGCCCCTCACCGAGTATCGGCGCAACGTCGAGCAGATCATGCGATCCGTCCTGGACGGAACCGATGCGGCCGTCATCTGGGCGATGACCACCCCGGTGAACGAGGAATGGCACCATCGGAACAAGGAGTTCGACCGGCTGGAGGCGGACGTGATCGCCTATAATGAGGCCGCCGTCGAAGTATGCGAGCGGCTCGGCGTGGCCGTTCACGACCTTTACGGCGCTGTCATGGCTGCCGGACGCGACGGGCTTCTCTCGTCGGACGGCGTGCACTTCAAGGAAGAGGGTTACCAGGTGCTCGGACATGCGGTCGCCCGCACGATTCGCGATCACCTGTGAGCTGCCGGGCATTCCGGCCGCTTCGAAGGAGAGAAGATGGGGCGCGTGCTGCCTGGCGTGATGATCTGCGTTGTCGCGGGCATTCTGGCTGGGTGCGCCGCACCGGAAGCGGGTCCGGAGGCGGCTCGGGTGGAAGGCTTCGTCGTGTCGGCCGGAGACGAGATCACGATCGAGCTGCCGGAGAACCCGACCACGGGATTCCAGTGGACGGTGGTGCAGGCGCCGGCCGAGGAGATAATGACGATCGAGTCGTCCGACTTCGTGCCGCCATCCTCGGGATTGCTCGGGGCCGGCGGGCAGCGGCTCTACAGGCTGAGGGCGCAGTCGCCGGGGGAAACGCAACTGATCCTGGAGTGCCGGCGTCCTTGGGAGGAAGATGCCGAGCCGGCGGACCGGAAGCAGTACTCGTTCCTCGTGAAGTGAGCGGCGCCGCTGCGATCCGTGGCCGGCCTTCTCGACTGCGGAGGCCCTGACACGTCGCAAAGGTTGTCGCCGAGCCTTCTGGGGACCTTATGAGTCCGGTCGTGTGCCACATCGTGGGCGGCGGGGCGTTCTTCTCGGGAGCCGCGCTCATCCTGGCGGCCGTTGGCGTGTCAGCGCTCCCGGAGAAGCTGCTCATCCGGATCACCTTCCGCGTGCTTGCTGTCGCCGGGATGATGCTCGTGGTCCTTTCCGCCACGCCGCTGCCGACCTGGCTCTACGCGGTCTGGTTCGCCCTCATTCTGGCCTGGCTCGCGCGGCTTGTAGTCGGGCTGCCGCACAAGGCCGAGCGGGCGCTCCGCGGACTGGTCGCCGTGTCCACGGTCCTGATCGCCCTCACAGAGGTCCCGCACCAGGCCTGCCCGGCCATACGGTCAGTGGGACACGACACGGTGTTCGTCATCGGGGATTCGATCAGCGCCGGCACCGGCGACAAGCAGAAAACGTGGCCGATGATCCTTCGGGGGACCCAGGAGTTGCAGGTCCGGAATCTGTCGCAGACCGGCGCAACGATCCGCGGGGCGCTCAAGCAGGCCGAGAAGCTGCCCTCCCGCGCGTGCTTGGTCGTCCTGGAGATCGGGGGGAACGACCTGCTCAACGGACAGCCGCCGGACCGGTTCGAAAGGGACATGCGGGGCCTGCTGAGGGCCGTGCGCTACGGCGGCCGGACCGTCGCCATGTTTGAGTTGCCCGTGCCACCGTTCTACAATCGGTATGCCAGGATACAGCGCAAACTGGCCCACGAGTTCGGCGTCACCCTCATCCCGAAGAGGGTTCTTGCCGGCGTGCTGTCCGGCCAGTTGAATACGCTCGACAGCATTCACCTTTCGGACGAGGGCCACCGAAGGATGGCCGAGACGGTCGGGAACCTGCTGGAGGCACCATGGCACTGATAGTCTGTCCGGAATGCGGGGCGGGGATAAGCGAGAAGGCCATCGTCTGCCCGCGCTGCGGATGCCCGATGAAGGAGGAAGCCGCAGTCCCGCAGCCGGCCGTTGCGCAGGCGCCGGCCGGCCGGCGCCTGCGGGGATTCGAGTGGAAGAGCAAGGCCCATATCCTGGGCTGGCCGCTCATCCACGTGGCTATCGGGCGCAACAAGGAGACCGGCCGGCTGATGGTCGCCCGCGGCATCATCGCCATCGGGCAGTTCGGCATCGGCCTGGTGACGATCGCCCAGTTCGGCGTCGGCGTCCTGTTCGGCTTCGGCCAGTTCGTCGCAGGCGCACTCGCCGTGGGGCAGTTCGCCGTGGGCATCTATTTCGGGCTCGGCCAGTTCGCCACGGGGACCACAGCCATTGGCCAGCTTGCCTTCGGCAAGTACGTGCTCGCTCAACTCGGCGCCGGGAAGCACGTTTGGACAACGAAGATCCGGGACGTCGAAGCCATCAAGCACTTTCAGGGCCTATGGGATTCGATAAAGGGACTGCTCGGGTGGTGAGGGCAGACGCGCCATGAGTATCGAGCACTACGAGTTCGGCAGGATAACGATAGACGGGGAGACCTATCGCTCGGACGTGATCGTCTGGCCGGAGGAGGTGGACGATTCGTGGTGGCGGGTCGAGGGGCACGGCCTGTGCAGGGAGGATCTTGAACCGCTGCTTTCGAAGGACCCGGACGTGCTCATCATCGGCACCGGGGCGCACGGCGCCATGGCGGTCCCGCCGGAGATGGTGCGTTACATGGCGGGACGCGCCTCCGAGGTGCACGTGGAACGGACGGGCCGCGCGTGCGAGATATACAACGAGCTGGCGGGGGGCGAGCGGCGCGTCGTGGCAGGCCTGCACCTGACGTGTTGAACTGCCGCCGTCGGGGAGCAGACACGTCAGACCTCGGCACACATGCGGTCGGTGCTGCGTTTCAGATCGTTGCGGTCCCTGTAGGCCAGTTTTCCGTCGTGTTGCAGCCTGCCGACAACTATCCCAGGCGCAATGCCGACCTCACGGGCAAAGGCTTGGATGGCTGACTTGCTGGGCCTGGGGTGCTGAGCGACGAATTGCCTGTAGCGGGCCCGGCGGATAAGCGCGTCTTCAGCGAATCGATTCGCCTCTTCTTCCTTCACGCCTCCGTCCGCACGGTCGTCCTCGTCGACGAAAACCTCTGTCTTGCCGTGGCGAAGGATGTGCCCTGCCTCGTGGAAGAAGCTGAACCACAGATGATCGACCGTCTTGTGCCTGAAGCTCAACTGTATCAGCGCCTTCGTGCGCTTCTCGATCCGGCGAGCAGCCCCGCTGAGGCGTGTCGCCGGCAATTCTGGTACGAACACGACGGCGACCCCGCATTCGGAGCACATGCTCGTGAGCTTCTCAAAGGCGAGCGATGGATCCTCGAGAGTTAGATCCCGCGCCAAGCCAAGGACAGTGCGGAAGCCACGCGCGTCATAGGGCTCGCAGTCCATCTCTTCTGCAAGGGTCTCCCCCCTTCGCAGCCACGCGGCAACAGCCAGAGGGTTCTTCTCGAATGCCGGGGAGGAACGGAAGTCGGCAACGGGGTAGGGGCCGCGCCATGACTTCTCCCACGCTTCGACGGAAGCAACTCCGAAGAAGCTCAGCACCTCCCGCAGCTGATCAACCGCATCGTCAAGCCGCCGAAGCCAACCCCATTCCGCCATCTGCTTAACCGGCACCTGCCGTAGCCAGTCAAGCCTTTTATCCAGTCTGGCACTCTCGCGCTCGCGGGCGCAGAACTCCTGATAGTGACGCTCGCGGTTATTCCAAAAGGCTGCAGGAACGCCCAGAACGCGCTCGAACTCCAACGCTGCATCCGGGGTGATCGGAGCCTTCCCGTTCACGATCTCGCTGATCGTCTTCTCGGCCTTGCCTGTGCGCTTGGCGAACTCCTTCTGGGTCATCCCAAGCGCTGCCAGCGCGTCGGCCAGCGTCTCCCCCGGCGCCGAGACCACGTCAGGAACGTACTCGTTGGTTGCGCTCTTAGCCATGTTAATGTGGGTCCTCGACCTCAATGATGCGCACGGCCGTGACCTGCTCCCAGTCCAGCCCGCCGTCGGGCTTGCGCGGGAGCGGGTCGTGCGCCGGCTCGAAGAAAAGCCGGTAAGGCTGTTTCACATCAACGGAAAGCTGGCCCTTGCGATTTCCACTCATCTCATGGGTGTGTGCTTGCGGAAGAGCGGCGAGCATAGCCAGGTTTTCCGCCGCATGGAGCTCATCCAGCCTTCGCATGATGAGCCTCGCCATCTGATCGCCCCATTTACGCGTAGCCCGCTTGCGACTGGTGCAGACCTTCTTTAGCTTCTCCGTACGAAACAGTATATCCATGTGCACCCCACTTGTCAAGAAAAAACGTTTACGCAAAAGGTAAACGCTTTCCGCAGATCTGCCGGGGCCTCCTACCCCGGCAGGCAGCCGGCGAGGCGGCGGCAGGCTTCCAGGTACTTCTCGCTGGTCCGGCGCACAACGTCCTCGGGCAGGTCGGGCGAAGGCGGCTCGTGATCCCAACCGGACTCGTCCAGCCAGTCGCGCACGTACTGCTTGTCGTAGGACAACTGCGGCCCCCCCGCCTCGTACGTATCGGCCGGCCAGAACCGCGACGAGTCCGGCGTGAGCACCTCGTCCACCAGCGTCAGCTCCCCGTCGCAGAGCCCCCATTCGAACTTCGTGTCGCTGATGATGATGCCCTGAGCCGCCGCGTACTCAGCCGCCTCCTCGTATACCATGATCGACAGGTCACGTATGCGCTCCGCCAGGTCCGTGCCGACGATGCCCTTGACCTCTTCCATCGAGAGCGGCAGGTCGTGGCCGGCTTCCGCCTTGGTGGTGGGGGTGAAGATGGAGGCGGGCAGCCTGTCGCTCTCGCGCAGGCCGGGCGGAAGCTCGACGCCGCAGACGGCGCCGGTGTCCCGATAGGAGCGCCAGCCGGACCCGGACAGGTAGCCCCGCACCACGCACTCGACCGGCAGCACGTCGGCCCGCCTGACCAGCATGCTGCGCCCGCGCAGCAGGTCGGCGTACGGCTGGACGACGGGCCCCATCTTCGCCACGTCCGCCGTGACGAGGTGATTGGGGACGAGGTCCCGAAGGCGGTCCAGCCAGAAGTCCGTCAGGCAGGTCAGCACCTTGCCCTTCCAGGGGATGGGCGTCTGCAGGACGACGTCGAAGCAGCTTATCCTGTCCGTCGCGACGATGAGGAGCCCGGAATCCAGCGCGTAGATGTCGCGGACCTTGCCACGGCTGAAGAGTTCCAGGCCGGTCAGGTCGGTCTCGACGAGCGGCTTGGGCATCTGCATGGCGTCGCCTCCGCGCGGGTTAGGACGCTTCCTCGTCGTATTCTTCGTCGCCTTCCTCTTCCTCCGGAACGATGACGGCCACGCCGCTCACCTTGTCCCCCTTCTCCGTGGTGATGAGCTTGACGCCCTGCGTGTTCCGGCCGATGCAACTGATCGAGTCGACGGAGATGCGCACGGCCATCCCCTGCTCGGTTATGAGGAACAGCTCCTGATCCTCAGTGACCTCCCGCATGGCAACGACGGGGCCGTTGCGCCTGCTGGTCCTTATGTCGATCACACCCATGCCACCGCGGCTCCGCGTCGAGTACTCGTCGAACTGGGTCCGCTTTCCATAGCCGTTCTCGCAGACGGTCAGCAGCGAGGCGTCCTCCCGCACGAGGGCCAGGTCGACGGCCCTGTCTTTGCCCCGGAGCCGGATGCCGCGCACACCCGCAGCGTTTCGACCCATCGGCCGCACGTCATCTTCGTGGAAGCGTATCGCCCGCCCCCTGGACGTGCCCAGAATGACCTCTTGATCTGCTGTGGTCTTGCGCACGCCCAGCAGGCGATCTCCCTCGGCCAGGTCGATGGCGATGATCCCGCCCGAGCCGCGCTTGCCGAATGCGCTCAGCGCCGTCTTCTTGACCTTGCCCAGCGCGGTGGCCATCAGCAGGTAGCCTTCTTGCTCGAACTCGCGCACGGGGATCATGCCCGTTATCGTCTCGCCTTCGCGCAGCGGCAGGATGTTGACAAGCGCCCGCCCCTTTGCCGTGCGACGCATCTCCGGGATGAGGAACACCTTGGGCCAGTATACCAGGCCCAGATTGGTGAAGAACAAGATGTAGTCGTGGGTCGAGGCGGTGAAGACGTCGGTGACGAAGTCACCCTCGCCCAGATCGGTCCCGATCACGCCCTTGCCGCCACGGCCCTGTGATCTGAACTCGTCGGGCGTCGCCCTCTTGGTGTAGCCCTTGTAGGTGACCGTCACGATCACGTCCTCGTCTGGGATGAGGTCCTCGCGCTCCAGTATCTGCGCCTCGCCGGTGATGGTGGTGCGCCTCTCGTCTCCGAACGTGCTCCTGACGTCCAGCAGGTCCTCGCGAACAATGGCGACAACCTTGCGCCGATCGGCCAGGATGCCCTGGTATTCCTCGATCTGGGCGAGAAGGTCTTTGTGCTCCTGCTCGACCTTGAGCCGTTCGAGACCCACCAGGCTGCGCAGTTGCATGCCGACGATGGCATCGACCTGCCTGTCGGTGAGCTCAAAGCGTTCGGCGAGGCGCGCGCGCGCCTCCGCCAGCTCTTTGCTGCTGCGGATGATCGCCAGGACCTCGTCTATGTTGATGATGGCGACCCGGAGGCCCTCCACCACGTGCGCCCGGTCCTCGGCCTTCCTCAACTGATGCGCCGTGCGCCTGCGGACGACCTCCGTGCGGTGCTCGATGAAGAACTCCAGGCACTGCTTCAGCGTGAGCGTCTCCGGCCGGCCGTCCACGATCGCGATCAGGATGATGCTCAGCGTCGTCTGCAGCGGCGTGTGCCGGAAGAGCTGGTTGAGGACGACTTCCTCGTCGGCCTCCCGCTTCAGTTCCATGACGATGCGGGTGCCGGACTTGTCGCTTTCGTTGCGGATGTCGTGGATGTCCTCAACCCGTCCGGCCTGCACGGCTTCCGCGATCTTCTCGACCAGGCTGTCGCGGTCGCTGCGATAGGGGACCTCGGTGACGACGATGCTGCGACGGCTGGACTTATCCTCCTCGAAGTGCGTGCGGGCGCGTAGGATCGTGGTGCCGCGTCCGGTGGCATAGCCCTCGTAAATGCCTTGCTGGCCGCAGATTATGCCGCCGGTGGGGAAATCCGGACCGGGGATTATCGCCATCAGTTCGCGGATCGTCATCTCCGGGTTGTCGATCACCGCCACGGCGCCGTCGCAGAGCTCGCAGATGTTGTGCGGTGGAATGCTGGTGGCCATTCCGACGGCGATCCCCGAGGCGCCGTTCGCCAACAGGGCCGGAAACCGGGCGGGCAGCACCGTGGGCTCCTGACGCGTGCCGTCGTAGTTCTCCGTGAAGTCCACGGTGTCGAGCTTCAGGTCCTGGAGCATCTCCGCCCCGACGCGGCTCAGGCGAGCCTCCGTGTAACGCTGCGCCGCCGGAGGGTCGCCGTCCATCGAGCCGAAGTTCCCCTGGCTGCCGACCACCGGGTAGCGCATGGTGAAGGGCTGCGCCATCCTGACCAGCGTGTCGTAGATCGCCCCTTCGCCGTGCGGGTGGTAGTTGCCGTGAACGTCGCCGACGATCTTGCCGCACTTGCGCGTCTTGGACCGCGGGCCCAGGTTCAACTCGTCCATGCCGACCAGTATCCGGCGCTGGACCGGCTTCAGCCCGTCTCGCACGTCGGGCAGGGCGCGGCTGACGATCACGCTCATCGCGAACGTCAGGTACGCCTCCTTCATCTCGTCTTCGATGAGGAGCTCTTCCACTTCAGCTTCATGCGACATGTTGGCTCGTCCTCGTCTGTATGTCCCGGGTATGCCGGTTCAACGCAGTGGCGCGGGCTCACCGGTCGTGCGCGGCACGGCTGAACCGTCCGCGTGCAGCGGCGCAGCACAGCACCCAGCGCAGGTAGTTGTCGGAGTCCAGCTTGCCGACCACATTCGTGACGCGCCCAAACTGGCCGTGGGCGGCCGCCCGGAAGCCCTCCGGAAAGAAGGCCCCGCCGCCCCAGTTCAGCACGTCCACGAGGAAGAGGGACAGGTTCTGCCTGAGGCCCGGCCTGAGCCTATCTTCCAGGTAAGCGTAGCGCACGTGCCGTTCGTCAAAGGGCAGCGAGTACACGTGGCCCGAGCGATCCTGCAGCACCAACGTGATCCGCAGGTCCGCCTCGCGTTCGCGCGGTTCGTGCTTGATCCTGTGCTCGATAGCCACTCCGTACCGCGTGGGGATGTAGATCGTCTCGCGTTCGTCCGCATGCGCGCTCAGGGCGCCGGCCCGGAAGAACTGCTCCCGCGTGCATATGCCGGCCGCCAGCGCTTCCCACTGCACGGACTTGACCGTCCCGTCCACGTCGACCTGTATGTGCAGGGCCCGCTCGTCGGCGCCGTATATGAGCTGCGCCGAGAGCTCCTTCTCCACAGCCGGCACGGCCTCGGCGGGGAAAGCGAATGCCTCCACGCCCTTGCTCCCAAGCGTGTCCACCATGTTGCGCGCCGTGTCCAGGCTGAGGCCCTCGGCCAGGATGCCCTTGCCCTTGGCGATCTGCCTGCGCGCGTCGGGCAGGGGCCGGCCGGTGAACTCGCGGACGACAGGTCCCACCGCAATGGGATTGACCTTCTGCTCCCGCACGCAACACACGAACGACGGCGCGGACCGGTCGAAATCCGCCAGCGCAGGCGGCACCGCCGCCACGGGAGCCTGGAGCGCCAGCTCCGGCTCCGGCGCGGGCATTGCCTCGGCCGTTTCGGCGGCGGCGTCCCCCACCAGGACGACGGTCCGGCACACGGGGCAGACCTCCTGCCGGCCCAGCCTGATGGATGGGACAGTGAACACGGCGCCGCAGGAGGGGCACTCGACCTCGTAGTCGAATTCGCCCATGAGGTGGCTCGCAGTCAGCCCGAGGGCCCGGCCCGCTTCCTGGCGGTCCGTGCGGCGCGCCCACTCACACGTCCAGGTTAGTAACCTCAGCGGCGTGCCGCTCGATGAACTCACGCCGACGCTTCACGTCCTTGCCGGCCAGTATCGTGAAATAGTTGTCGGCAGTGACCGCGTCGCCGGTGGCCACCCGGACGAGCCGCCGGGTCTTGGGATTCAGGGTTGTGGAGGCAAGCTCGCCCGCGTCCATCTCGCCCAGGCCTTTATAGCGCTGTATGTCAAGCCCCTGCCGCCCGAGCTGGCCCACCGCGGGCAGTATGGCGAGCAGCGAGGAGACGCTCAGTTCGTCCCCGTTTGACCGGATGGTAAACCTGGGCGTCTCTCCCTCCTCCTGGGCTTCGTAGAGCCACTCGATGCGCAGGCCGAGTGACTCGATCTCGTCCACGACTTCGGCTATGCGGGAGGCCCGGTCAAACCTGACGGATCGGATGCTGTTCGGCACGGTGTCCGGTTGCGGCGCAAGGTCCTCGTCGTCTTCGATGATCTCCAGGTCCTTGCCCTTGCGCTCAAGCTCCTCGTGCAACTGCAGCACGAAGGCATCGTACTCGTCGGCGCTGTAGAAGAGCCGCTCGTGCCTCCTCTTCCGTCCATCGGTGTGGATAACGCGGTAGAGGGGGAACCTGGCGGCGCGGCCATCCTCCGCGCGCTTAAGGTGCTGGCGGAAGTTGATTCCGCGCGCCTCGACCCGCGCAATCAAGGCGTCCAGCTCTGCCAGCAGCGTGACCAGGCGGCCGAAGTCCGCCTCGGAGACGCCCTCCGCCGCGCCGTCGCGTTTGTAAGCCAGGGCCGTGTCCTGAGAGCCTAGATCGAGGAGCGTCCGCTGCAAGGCCCTGTCGTCGTAGACATATTGCTTCTTGCCCTTTCGCGTCACCCCATACAGCGGGGGCTGGGCGATGTATATCCTGCCGCCATCAATGAGCTGGGGCATCTGCCGGAAGAAGAAGGTGAGCAGCAACGTGCGGATGTGGGCTCCGTCGATGTCCGCGTCCGTCATGATGATGACCTTGCCGTAGCGGAGCTTCGAAGCGTCGAAGTCGCCCTGGCCGATGCCCGTGCCCAGGGCCGTTATCAGCGACCGGATCTCCGCATTGGTGAGCATCTTGTCCACGCGGGCCTTCTCGACGTTGAGGATGACGCCGCGCAGGGGCAGGATGGCCTGGAAGCGCCGGTCCCGTCCCATGCCGGCCGTGCCGCCGGCGCTCTGCCCCTCAACGATGAAGAGCTCCGTTTCTTCCACTTCCCGGCTGGAGCAGTCCCTCAGCTTGCCGGGCAGGCCCCCGCTGGTAAGCGCGCCCTTGCGCCTGGTCAGCTCCCGGGCTTTCCGCGCGGCCTCGCGGGCCTGGCCCGCCTCGATGGCCTTCGCCACCACGGCCTTCGCAACGGACGGATTCTCCTCGCAGTAGGCCGTGAGCTTTTCGTAGACCGCCTGCTCGACGAGCCCGCCGACGTCGCGGTTGCCGAGCTTCATCTTTGTCTGGCCCTCAAACTGCGGCTCGGGCAGCTTGACGCTGATCACGGCCGTCAGCCCTTCGCGGTAGTCCTGCCCGACGGGAGTCACGTCCTTAACCAGCCCGTTGTCGCGCGCGTAGGTGTTCAGGGCCCTGGTCAGCGCGCTGCGCAGCCCGGTCAGATGCGTCCCGCCCTCAGCCGTGTTGATGTTGTTGGCGAAGGAGAAGATCGTCTCGAGATAGCTGGAGTTGTACTGAATCGCCACCTCACAAATGAGGCCGCCCGCCTCGTCCGTCAGGTAGATAACGTCGTCGTGGAGCGGCTCCTTGCCCTCGTTGAGGTAGCGGACGAATTCCCGGATGCCTCCCTTGTATAGGAAGACCTCCTCCCTGTCCTCCGGCTCAGAGGCAACGGAGATGCGCACCCCTCCGTTCAGGAAGGCGAGCTCTCGCAGGCGGCGGGCGATGATGTCCCATTTGAACGTGGTGGTCTCGAATATCTGCGGATCGGGTTTGAAACGAACGCGTGTGCCGCTCCGATCCGTCGTGCCGCGATTCTCGACGGGCGTCTTGGGCTCGCCCCGCTCGTAACGCTGGTAGTACACGTGGCGGCCGAGCCAAACCTCGGCCTCGAGCCACTTGCTGAGGGCATTGACGCACGATACGCCGACGCCGTGCAGGCCCGCGGAAACCTTGTAGGTCTTGTGGTCGAACTTCGCCCCGGCGTTCAGCATGGTCATCACGACCTCGAGGGCCGGCTTGCCGACCTCGGGGTGAACGTCGACCGGGATACCGCCGCCGTTGTCCGTGACCGATACGCTGCCGTCCGCGTGGACGCGGACCTGTATGTCGTCGCACCGGCCGGCCAGGGCCTCGTCAATGCTATTGGCCACCACCTCCTCGACCAGGTGGTGCAGCCCGCGCTCCGCCGTGTCGCCGATGTACATGGCAGGCCTGCGACGGACGTGCTCGATGCCTCCGAGCACGCGGATGTCCTCGGCCTCGTAGCTTTCCACCATGCGCCGTTCAGCAGCCATCCAGACTTTGCCTCTTACACCACCTGAGCGTCGTCTTCCGGGCCTCGGGTCGGCAGCCGGAAGCGTAAGGCGTTCACATCCCTCCCGGGGCGTCCGCCACGCAGGCCGGCCAGGAGGTTCTCTTTCATAAAGCCGTTCAATTCATGCAGCAAGGCGGGGGAATCGACCTCCACCGTCAATGTGCCGTCGTTGAAATCGCCGACCCGCGTTCTGCGAGCGATGGTTTCGCCAACCATCTCCGTCCATGCTTGAGCGAGGGGACCGAGCCTGCCCTTCTCGTGGAACCGCTTGCGCCGAACCAGCGCGCGAATGACCTCGCCCACCGGACGGGCTCTGTCCTCGCCCCGCCAGGGCATCTGTGAAGTCATAGCTCGCCTTCTTCTCTGATAACCGGACTAACAACATAAGTGTAGTCCAATCCGGCCTTTAAGACGCACGGAGACCGCCTGTCCGAGAACCGCATCTTGATGGCGTCCCTTTCCACCGCAGACAGCATGTCCTCGATAAACTCCGGATTGAACGAAATACTGGCCTCCTCGCCTTCATACTCGACCGCCATCCTCACCTCTGCCTGCCCGACATCCGGCGATTCCGCTTTAACGACCAGGGCTTTCTCCGACAGGCAAAAATCGACCACCCTCGTTTGGTCGGTCGTCATCAAGTTTGCCCGCCTCACCGCGCTGAGCAGCTCGCCGACAGGCAGGTCGACCTTTATCTTGCTCTCGGTAGGAATGACCTCCTGATAGTTGGGGAACTGGCCCTCGACGAGCTGACAGACAAGGCGTCCAGCGTCGTTCTCGGCGATCAGTTGGTTCTCTGTGGCCGCAAACCGGATGGCATCCTTGCCGTACTCCGCAAGGCGCGCAAACTGCTCCACCCCCTTGGTCATGACTATGAACTCTGCCTCGATGCCGTCCGGATTGCTCACTTTCTTGCGAACGTGGGCAAGACGCGAACCATCGGCGGCCACCAGTTCGATCGTGTCTTCCTTCCCCACGACAAACAGCACGCCGTTCAGGGCATACCGCCCCTTCTCCTCCGCCGCGGCAAAAACCGTCCGCCGAATCATGTACCTCAGCACTTCCGGGTCGATCTCTACAGTCCCCTCCCCCGGCAATTGCGGAATGTCAGGAAAGTCGGCAGGATCCTCCCCAAGGATGCGAAAGCTGCTGTCGCCCGTCTCCAGAACGATAGCGCCGTCACTCTCCCGTAGCGTGACTTGATCGTCAGGCGTCGCTCCCAGAACCGGCGAGATCCGCGCATGCGGCAGAAGAACAACCCCTTCCTCCTGGATCTCCACCTGGGGCACTTTCAGCGTAAGCCCTACCTCCAGGTCCGTGGCGGAGAGCTTCACCAGCCCCTCGGCGGCCTCGAGCTTGACGTTGCGGTAGATGGGTTGCTGAATGCTCGAACCCACCAC
>CAZSET010000041.1:0-19862 GCA_964605915.1 uncultured candidatus Brocadiaceae bacterium
CGGGGCCAATGACCGCGTGGCCGATACCTACAAGGGCTGGCTGCTGGAGAAGCGGGAGTACGCGAGCGACGCGTACCTGACGCACCTGGACGACCAGGGCGGGAACTTGTCCGGCTACGGCATCTTGGACACGGATGTACACGGCCGCCGCACGGCGGCCAGAGATAAAGGCGGATGAAGGACGCGGTTTCCGGCCGGAACGCAGCACGTAGTCGCGGTTTCCGCGGTAGGATTCGGCGGGTTGCCGTCGTCTCAATTCCGTTCGGCGGCCGATGGAAATGTGGTTTCTAGCGCGTTCTCTTGACCTCCGCTCGACGCTCGGCGGTGCAATAGGATTGCGGCTTCAGCCTTGATCAAGGGGTTGGTAGCTGCACGTTGCCAGGAGAACTGACGAATGCCCAAAATGCTCAAGAAGATTCTGCTGGTTGCTATCGTTGTCTACGCCCTTTGCGAAATGGTGGGCGACGCCCGTTCGGTGGTGGCTTACTTCTATAGATTCCCTTCCCAAATCTTGTGGCCACTGGGGATCGGCGTTTCCGGGGGGGCGGTGCTTTGGCTGGCTCACAGGTTGCCGCGGTCCGTCCGCTTGTGGTTCCTGTGGTTACCTGCGAACCTGGGTTTGACGGGATTCGTGGCCTACTTCGCCTATTGGCTAGTGAAGGGCTTCCGCGGCTCCTGGGAATTGGCAAGAGGAAGCGTGGATGGTCTGTGGTGGTGGTTCCCATGCCTTGTTTGTGCCGGGATGTTTGGCGTTGTTGTCCTACTCACGGTTGGTAGTTGGACCGGCTGGGTTCTAGTGGCTCGGAAGCCCGGCCGGTCCGGCAAGCTTCCTCATGACTAGGGAAACGGGAAGTCTCCATCCTGCGAGCGACGCTTACCTGACGCACCTGGACGGTAACGAGGAGAACCTGAACGGCTACGGCGAGACGACGCTTCCACATGTATGTACACGTCCGCCGCACGGCGGCCAGGGACAAGAACGGATTGACGACCGGCCGGGGCCGACGCCACGACGCTGGCCACTGATCCCCACTGATGGACATAGATGACGGACAGGGCGTGAATGCCGGCAAGCCGGCAGCCGTGTGAATGCGCGTCCAGATGCCGTTAGTGCGCGTCCGTCGCACCGGTGTCAGGCCGTGTCCAACGGCTGCTGTTGCGCTGCCGGCCTCCAACGCCTTCGCCGAAGCCCTTTCCCACTCGGCATTTGCCACTTGTCATTCACCACTTATGACTGCCGTCCCCCTTTCCAGCAGGAGAGTTGCCAAGCCGGGAATCCTGGGGTATACTAGAAGGAAGTAAAGGTCCCGGCGGCGACAGTGTGCCTGTGTATCGCGTGGCGGCGTCTCACCCTTCCTCCGAGGCGGTTCTTGGCAGGGCGTGTACCTGAACACGTTATCCAGCAGATCGTGCGGAGCGTGGACCTTGTACGCCTCTTCGGGCGCTATTGCGACCTGAAGAAAAAGGGCAAGAAGTTCTGGGCGCTCTGCCCATTCCACAAGGAGAAGACGCCCTCCTTCTCAATCGATCCGGAGAGCGGGCTCTACTACTGTTTCGGCTGCAAGGAGGGAGGGAACGTCTTCACGTTCCTCCAGGCCATGGACGGGCTGAGCTTCGGCGAGGCCCTCAAGAAGCTGGCCGCCGAGGCCGGAGTGGACCTGAGCCGCTACAGGTCGGAGGACGGCCCTTCGCGGGACGAACTGGCGAAGGTGCGCGAAGTCAACGAACTGGCGACCAGTTTCTACTCCCGGTGCCTGGAGAAAGCCGGGGGCGCCGAGGTGGCGCGCCAGTTCCTGGAACGGCGGGAGATAAACGCCCGGGCTGTGGAGACCTGGCGCCTCGGCTTCGCCCCGGAGGGATGGGACCACTTTCTCAAGTGTGCAACCGGGCGGGGCTACGGGCCGGACGTGCTGGTGAAGGCGGGCCTTGTCCTGCCCCGGCAGGACGGGCAGGGCTACTACGATCGGTTCCGCTTCCGGCTCATGTTCCCCATCGCGGACGCGGGCGGCCGGACCATCGGATTCGGAGCGCGGGCCCTCAAGCCCGATGACGAACCGAAGTACCTGAACAGCCCCGAGACGCCGCTCTTCCGCAAGGGGAGCTGCTTCTTCGGGCTCTCGCAGGCGAAGGAGGCGATAAGGTCGGGCAAGACGGCCGTCGTCCTGGAGGGCTACACGGACGTCATCATGGCCCATCAGTGCGGCGTGCCGGAGTGCGTGGCCGTGCTGGGAACGGCGCTGACGGAGGAGCACGGACGCAGGCTGAGCCGGCTGTGCGAAAGAGTCATCCTGGTCTTCGACCCGGACGAGGCGGGACGCAAATCCGCCAAGAGAAGCATCGAAGTCCTGCTGGACGGGGATCTGGAGATACGCGTCACCCGCCTGCCGGAGGGCAAGGACCCGTGCGACTTCCTGGTGGAATACGGAGGCGAGGAGTTCCGCAAACGGCTGGACGGCAGCCAGGGCTTCTTCGAGTATCGCCTGGCCCTTGCGCGGCAGGAGCACGACACGAGCACCGTTGAGGGACAGACGGCCGCCTTCCGGGACGTCGCGGAGGTGGCCCTCGCAGTGAAGGACCAGGCCCGGCGCGACATCATCGTGCGGCGGATCGCCAGGGAGCTGGGCATGAGGGAACGCAGTGCCTGGGCCTACCTCCAGCAGGCGAGCCGCGCGACGCGTGGCGGGCGGGACGGAACGGCCGCCCGGGCGACCGACCAGGCCAGGCTGTCCGCGCGCGAGAGCCTGCCGGGCGAGATGCTCGGGTTGTTGCTCTGCCAGCCGGAGTTCATCCCGGAAGTCGCCGGACGGGTGGAGCTGAAGCTGCTCCGCGAGTGCGCGGAGCGGGACTTGCTGGGGGAGCTGCTGGGCCGTGCCCAGAAGGGGCTGCCGGTTGACGTCGACGGCTTCGTGAACGCCATCGGCGACCCGGCGTTGGCCCGCGTGGCTGCCAGTATCATCGAGGAGGAGAAGGCCCGGGAGGAGCGCATAACGACGGCCACGACGCGGCAGCGACTGGACGACTACATGGCTTACCTGGAGGAGCTGCGGCTCGCCTCGGCGGCGCCTCCGGCCGGGGATGACGAGCAACTGAAGGATTACGTGCGCAGGCTGAAGGAAAAGGACAAGAGGTCAGCCCGAACCGGACAGGTTCAGGAGCCGTGAACCTATGGCCGAAAACAAGACCAAGACGATCGACAGAAGCAGCATAGAGCAGGAAATCCAGAGCCTGGTCGAGCGGGGCAAGCAGAAGGGATTCCTCACGTATGAGGAACTCAATGACTTCCTGCCCAACGACGTGGTGAGCCCGGAGTACATTGACGAGATCCTGCTGACTCTCGACGAGAAGGGCGTCGAGCTGGTCGACGAGCGCGACCTTAGAGGCGAGGGCGACGACCTGCTCCTCAAAGAGGGGGGGGGAGAGGAGGAAGAGGAACAAGAGAAGGAGGAAGAAGCCGACGAGAGCGAGCTTGCCAGCAGCACGAGCGTCGAGAAGATAGATGACCCGGTGCGCATATACCTGACGCAGATGGGACAGATCCCGCTGCTGACCCGCGAGGAGGAGATCTGCCTGGCCAAGCGGATCGAGATCTCGCGCAAGCGCTTTCGCAGCAAGATCCTGCAGTTCACCTCCTGCATCGAGCAGTGCGTCGGGACCCTCCGGGAAGTGCGCGACGGTGCCCTGCCCTTCGACAGGACACTGAACGTCAGCGCGCTGCCCGACTTGCAGAAAGAGGCCCTGGTCGCCCGTGTGCCCGAGAACCTGGATACCATCGGTAAGCTCCTGGAGGAGAACCGAAAGGATTGGCAGAAGTACCGCAGGGACGGCCTGGGCGAGGATGCCCAGGCGAAGGTGCTGAAGCAGCTGCGCAATCGCTGCCGCAAGTGCATGATCCTGATGGAGGAGCTCCACCTGCGCATCAAGCGAATCCAGCCCCTGATGGGCCTCGTCAACGAGCTCTACAGCCGCATGAACGAGATTCACGTGGAGCTGGAGCGCCTGAGGAAGACCAACGGCAACAAGGCCAAGCGGCGCGGCCTGGAAGCCGAGCTCAGACACCTGGAAGACCGAATCGGCTGTCCCTTCCCCGTTCTGCAGAGGCGCGTCATGGCCACGCGCCTGGTGCACGAGCAGTACGAACTGGCCAAACAGGAGCTTTCCGGCGGGAACCTGCGCCTCGTGGTCAGCATCGCCAAGAAGTACCGCAACCGCGGCCTGAGCTTCCTGGACCTGATCCAGGAGGGCAACACCGGCCTGATGAGGGCCGTCGACAAGTACGAGTATCGCCGCGGCTACAAGTTCTCCACCTATGCCACATGGTGGATTCGCCAGGCCATCACGCGCGCCATCGCCGACCAGGCGCGCACCATCCGCATCCCCGTCCACATGATCGAGACGATGAGCAACATCCGCAACATCGTCAAGAAACTGGTGCAGGAGAAGGGCCGCGAGCCCACCCTGGAGGAGATCTCCGAAGCAGCCGACTTGAGCATCAGCGAGACCCGACGCGTCCTGAAGATCTCCAAACGACCCATAAGCCTGGACCGGCCCATCGGGGAGAGTGAAGATAGCTTCTTCGGAGACTTCATCGAGGATCAGTCCGCTGCCAGCCCCATCAACATGGCCACCCAGGAGATGCTGAAGGATAACATTGACGCGGTCCTGAACACGCTTACCTACCGCGAGCGTGAGATCATCAAGCTGCGCTACGGCCTGGGGGACGGCTATACCTACACGCTGGAGGAGGTCGGGCGCATCTTCAACGTCACCCGCGAGCGCGTGCGGCAGATCGAGGCCAAGGCCGTGCGCAAACTCCAGCATCCCGTCCGCAGCAGACAGCTCGAGGGTTTTGTTGACAGCCTGCCCGAGAGCTCGTAAGCTATGCGGGCCTTTTATCCCTGACCTGAGAGAGAGCCGACGAATGCTGGCTGTGTTTGCGGCTTCAGCCCTACGGCGCGAGCGCCCGCGAGTGGGCGGCGCCGGCGCATGTCCGCACGGCGCGATGCCCCCGAGGCCCGATCTCGACCGAGTTCGGGCCTTTTTCATTGGGCCACAATCGCGCCCCGGCCGCGGCCGGACAGTCACACTACTCCCATGAAGAAGACACTCGAAGACATCCAGGCCCTGCAAGAACTCAGCGAGCAGATGGACGGGATACGCCGCCAGGTGGCCGCTATCTCGGCGAGGACCGACGCCCACCAGCAGATGCTTCAGGAACGGAAACGTCGCGCCGAGCAGCTCCACACGCAACGCATGGAAGCCGCCAAGGGGGCCGACGCGAGGCAGCTCAGAATCGAGGAGGCCGAGCAGGAAGTGGAACGGCTCAAGCGCCAACTCAACGTGACCAAGCAACAGAGAGAGTACGACGCCATCCAGCATGGCATCCTGAGCCGCACCGCCGACGTAAGCAGATGGGAAGACGAGGAACTGTCAGCGCTCGAAGCCGTCGATGAACTGGCGGAGCAGGAGGAAAGGATGGCCGCCGACCTCGACGAGGCGCGGACGCAGTTTCAAAGCGTGCGGGAAGAGGCTGCAGCGGAGATCGAAGAGCACGAGCGACGCTTCCAGGAACTCGAAGACCAGCTCACGCGGCTGCGCAGGGACATCAACCCGAACGTGCTCAAGGCCTACGACCGGCTCACTCCCAGCCACCGCAACGACGCCCTGGCCCTTGTCAAGGACCATGTCTGCCAGGGCTGCCGCACGCGCGTGACGAAGCAGACCGAAAACCTGCTGATGAGGGGCATAGAAATCGTTTACTGCCATAGCTGCGGCCGCATGCTGATGCTCGCCGAGTGAACGCGCCCGGCCCAGGCGCCTGATCCGCCCCCCTCCGGCCGGGCCGAGGGGGCTCCTCCGACCGACACTTCGGGTTGAAAACCGCGCCCTACCGACTACAATCACGCCAACTCACATACAGCTCACACACGGCGGAGGGTCGCGATGGCAGTGGAACTCGGCTTCATCGGGACGGGAGGCATAGCCCGCGCTCACCTGAACAACCTGCGCAGGATCGAAGGCGTCTCGGTTCGGGCCGTCTCCGACGTGGACGGCTCGCGCGCCGAGGAAGTGGCCGCCCGGTGGGAAGCCAGGCCGCACACCGATTGCTCGACCATGCTGGAACAGGAGGAACTGGACGCCGTCTACGTCTGCCTGCCGCCAGCCGCCCACGGCAGCATTGAGATCCAGCTCGCTGACCTCGGCATCCCCTTCTACATTGAGAAACCCATTCACCTCGATCTGGCGGTCGCCGCCCAGGTGGAGAGCATGGTCTGCGAGGGCGAGCTGATCACCAGCGTCGGCTACCAGCTCCGTTACTCGGATGCCGTCCAGGCCGTCCGCCGGTACCTGGAGGACCGGCAGATCTCCCTTGCCCAGGGCTGGTTCATCGGCGGGCTGCCGGGCGCGGCGTGGTGGCGCCGGAGGCAGCTTTCGGGCGGGCAGGTGGTCGAGCAGTCAACCCACGTCTGCGACTTGCTCCGTTACCTGGCGGGCGAGGTGGAGACCGTCTTCGCCCTCGCTTCCACAGGCGCCATGGCCGACGTGGAGGATTACGACGTCGAGGACGCCAGCGTGGCGGTGCTCGAATTCTCCAGCGGAGCCATCGGGCACGTGGTCAGCACCTGCGTGCTCACCGACGGGGGCGACCGCACGACGGGCCTGCGCCTGGACGGACGTGGCTTCACCGTGAAGCTGGCCGCGGACACGCTCGAGGTGGCCGACGCCGAGGGGCACCGGTCCGATCCTTTGAACCCCCCTGACGGAGGCTGGATGGCGCGCGCGGACCGCGCCTTCATCGACGCGGTGCGCACGGGCGATGGCTCGGCAATCCTGTCCAGCTACGCGGACTCGCTCAAGACCCTCGCCCTCACGCTCGCCGTCAACCGGTCCATGGAGACGGGCGAACCGGTCAGCCCGGCCGAACTGCTGCTCTCGGACACGCACTGAGCGGGCGGCCAGGCCGCACTCACGCCCGGCGCGGGCCGAAGATCGCCGTGCCGATCCGCACCATGTTCGCCCCCTCTTCCACCGCCACTCGGTACGAGCTCGTCATCCCCATCGACAGAACGTCCATCCGCACGCCGGGCACGTCGAGCCCCTTGAGATCCTCGAATATCCCCCGCATGCGCCGCAGGTAGGGCCGCGCCTCCTCGGGGTCCTCGCAGTAGGGCTCCATCGTCATGAGCCCTTCGATCCGGAGGTTCTTCAGGCCCGCCAGCCGCCGGATGAAGTCGGCCATTCGCTCGGGGGGGACGCCGAACTTGCTCCCCTCGCCCCCGATGTTCACCTCCACGTAGGCCCGCACGGGCTGCTCAGCCCGCTCGCTGATGGCCCGCGCCAGACGCTCCGAGTCGACGCTCTGGATGAGGTCAAAGAGCGGCAGCGCCTTGTTCACCTTGTTGCGTTGAAGGTGTCCGATCAGGTGCCACTCGACGCGCTCGGCCGCCTCGCCGAGAGCGGTGCGCGCGGCTTCGGCCTCCTGCACGTAATTCTCGCCGATGACGGTCGCGCCGGCCTCGACCACCTCGGCCACCTCCTCGGGCGTACGCCCCTTGGCCGCGACGACCAGCGTCACGTCGCTGGGCAACTCCTCCCGAATCCGCCGATAATTGTCCGCGATCCCCTGCATCTCACTCCTGCTCCCGCTTACTCCTGCTTGCTTCTACTCCTACTCCTGCCGGCCGTTGTTCGTTGCTCGTTGCTCGATGCTCGTTGTTCGTTTCTCGCCGTTGCCGTCGCTGGCCACTGCCGTCTGCCGTTGTTCCCCCTGGGCTCCGCTCAGGGCGTTCGGGTTGCTCGTTGTTCGTTTCTCGTCGTTGCCGTGGCTGGCCGCTGGCAACTGGCAACTGCCGTTACCCCTTGCCGCATGGCCGTCATGCACCCAGTGCTGCACAGATCAACTCAGCCACGCGGCGGCCGGATTCGAGCATTCCGCCGAAGATGGGCCCCATGCGCGGCAGCCGATACACCGTGCAGACAGACATGCCCGCCACGTAAAGGCCGGGGTAGACCTCGCCCGCCCTCTCGACCACGCCGCGCTCCGCCGTCTCGACGTCCATGAACCCTTCGCCGATGCCATCGGCCAGGAAGTCCGGCTCCCTCTGGCGCAGCATGCGAACCAACTCGGCGGCGTGGCCGGTCGCGTCGATGACCTTCCGCGCCCCCATGCAGACGGGGTCCACGTGCAGGCTGGCCATGAGGATGGCTGTCGAGTTAATCACAACACCGCAGACGGCGCCGTCCTTAACGACGACGTCCTCCACCTCGGTGAGGTTGAAGACGCGGGCGCCGGCTTGCTCTGCCTGATAGGTAAGGGCGGCGGCCAGCTCGACCGCACCGGCCGTGTAGAGGCCGTCGCCTTCGCGGGAGCGGACGCCGATCTCGTCCAGAATCTCAGTCTGCTCGACCACGATGACGTTGTGGCCGGTGCCTCCGCCCCATATTCCGCCGCCGGTGCTCAGCTTCTTTTCGACGATGGTGGTCTTCAAGCCCGCGCCGGCCAGGTAATAGGCGGCGGTGAGGCCGGCCGGCCCCGCGCCGACTACGACGACGTCGCTTTCGAGCGCGTCCAGGAAGTTCTGCGTGTGCTCCTCAACGATGGCGCGCGTGATCTCGGTTTCTTTCATCTACGTTCCTCGGATGCGAAAGACGGTCCGGCGGGTTCCAGCCCCCTGCGGCATTGGGCCGCAACACGCCATTATAGTGGGGGGCCGCCCGCCTGTCGACAGAACGGCCTGCCGGCAAGGAAGGGCCAAGACGAAGCGGCCGTTGCTGCAGGATGCCACAAAGAGAATAGCCCTGCCCGCTCAGCCGCACTCACGATAGCTTAGAGCGGCAGGGCTCGGAACACGGACTGCCCGGAACGATGACGGCGATGCTATGCGTCGGGCGCCCGATCAGGTCACGGTTTCTTCCTCTTCCCCCTCCGCTTCGGGCATAGCGGGTTCAGCGGGAGATGCTCCCCCGGCCGCCTTCCCCTTGCGCGAGCGGACGACAACGATGATTCCTATCAGGACAACTGCCGCCACGCCGAACACTATGGCCCACACCGGCGATGCAAACCCGAGCATCTTAGACCCCTTCCGTACAAGGCTTCACGAACGCCAGATCGGAGCGCAGCGCGCTTGGCTCTGAGAACGGCCTGCGCGGGTCGCACCACAGGTACGGCCCTTCTTATCCACAATTCTACAGGGAGATTGCACTTTTTCAAGCCCTTTGTTCTGCGGCGGCTTCGGCCGGGGCATCCGCTCCTGGCGGCCCGCGCCCTGCCTGTCTGCTGCTTCTGAGCGCCGCGGAGGGCTGCCGGATCCCGATTCCCGCCGCCGGACAGGCCACCGAGAGGTCTTCTCGCAGCCCTCTGGGCGGTCTTGGGCCCTCGGTATTGCATCGCGCACCTGCGTTCCCGGACAATTGGTGCGCGCGGGAATCGTGTGCCCGCAGCGTGTCACTTCCCCGCAGGAACTCAAATCAAAGGGGAAGGCTATGGAGTACATGGCGCTGTTCATCTGGCTGAGCCTGTGCCTGATACTGGGCGGGGCAATGCACTTCGTGATGGCGGGCGCCCTGGCAAACCGGTTCGTGATGCTGCTGGCCGCGCCCGGGGTGCTCATCCGTAAGTTTACCATGACGGTAACGGCGCTGCTGTGCGGTGGGACGGTCACGAGGGTCAGCATCTACGAGCTCTCGTCCAGGGACGTGGAGTTCGAGGCGGAAGGGACGGCCAGCGTGGGGAAAGTCCTGGTGCCTCTGGCCCCGTTGTTCGGCGCAGCGGCGGTCATGGTGACACTGAACCGCCTGTTCGGCAGCCCGCTGAACCTGGACTACACCCCCCCGGCGCTCTCCGCGCTCGACTCGGCCGGGCTCGGCGGCTACTTCCGCGGCACGTGGGCCCTGCTGACCAGCGTGGTGCGCCAGGCGACGCAGGCGAACTGGAGCAGCACGAGCCTCTACGTCCTCTTCGCCCTGATCTTCAGCGTCGCGGTCGGCGCCTGCGCACCGATGGAAAGGGTCCGGGAGGCCATCATGGGCGCGGCGCTCGTGGCCGTTGTGCTTGCGCTGCTGTCGTCAATCTCCATCCAGCGCGGGCCGGACGCGTTGCCCACCTCGCCCGCGTGGCTCACCGGAGTGCGCAGCATGATCGTGCGCTTCTCCGGCGTGGCATTCATCATGATGGTCTACGGGATGCTGGGGGCGCTCGTGGTGGGCATCATCGTTCGCCTCTACGAGGTCGTCACGCGTTCCAGCGCCGCCAAAACCAGGGCCAAGACCCCCCCACAGCCCCGCGCGAAGAAGAAAGCAGCCTGAGAAGCCGCCCCCCTATCGGTCGCTCCCCAGCCTCTCATAGCCGAAGACCTCGAAGTAGCCCGCCAGCATCGCGGCGACCTCGCGCACCCATCTGCGTCTCAGATGGATGAGCGGGAAGTGTGCCAGGTCCGGCCCGATCTCGCCGCCGAACATCTCCCGGACGCGCTCGGGTGAAGTAATACCTTCACCCAGCACCCCCTCGTCCACAAGCTGCTCGACACGGTCGAGGTTCAGCAGGTTCCCCACGTTCTGGAGGGCGTGCTCGGCGATTTGGCGCCCGCCGGTCCGTTCGATGCCCGTCCATACGTTGACCTTGACGAAGCCGTCCCCGGGCAGGCTGCCCAGGTCCGCCTGATCCATGCAGCTCGTGCCGTGCAGGACGAGGTTAGGCCCGACGACATCGGCGATCTGGCGGGCACGTTCGGGGTGGTACTGGGCCTTGCCGACGTCAGCCGCGCGATGCTCCGTGCCGACGTTCGGGACGATCAGATCGCAGCCGGTCCGATGGAGGAAACGCTCTGCCTGCTCGGGGGTCGTCAGGGGAAACGCCTCGCCCGCCTCGGACGCCTCCTTCAACTCGTCGACGGCTCCCTCGACGACGGTGCGGTCGGAGAAACGCTCGACGTAGTCGGCCGTCCGCGCCATGTTCTGCTCCAGAGGCATCGCGCTGGCGTCGAACATCATCACGGCGAACTCGTCGACCCGGTCCTCCAACAACCACCGATCCGCGTCCGGCTGACCGTGGTCCAACTGCGGGAACACGAGGCACGAGGCGTACGGGCCGCCGGGCGACGTCAGTACCTTCAGGTCGCCCAGCAAGCCCAGCAACCCCAACTGCGGGTCGCCGCAGACCCAGTAGTTGGCCAGGTTGCTCCGGCCCGGATAGCCCGCAGTGAAGGCGATGACCACCGGCGGCTGGGGGATCCCGAATCGCTCGCCGGCGGCCTTGGTCGCTTCCAACACGGCCTCCGTCGTCCAGGAGTTCTCGGTGCAGAAACAGGGCACGGCAACGCGGCGCTGCCGCAGATTGTCCAGGAATGCACGGGTCTGCTGCGGGTCGGTCACGATGGGCATGGCGAAGTCCCCGTAGAAATCAGACTGCTCTTGATTTTCCGGCGGCGCTCTGCGAGATTCAGGCTTGGCCCACAAAGGGAATGCGCCTGCGGCCGCCGCAGGCGCACAGTCTAAGAAGACGCCTTTCTTCTTGTCAACGACCGGAGGTCGCGGGTGGCTCGAGAGGAGCCCGAGAGCTTTGCGATACGCACGTTCGAGGACGCGGTCACCTTCCTCGAACAGGGCATCGACTACGAGAAGACGAACAGGTGGCTGTACGACCGCAGACATCTAAACGTGCGCCGCGTTGAGGAGATGCTGGCGGCGATCGGGTCCCCGCACCAACGCTACAGGATATTCCACGTGGCCGGCACCAAGGGCAAGGGCAGCACATCCGGCGCCATCGCCTGCTGCCTCCAGCAAGGCGGCTACAGGACCGGGCTGCTCACGTCCCCGCACCTGGTGACGCACCGGGAGCGGATCCAGGTGGACGCCCGCATGATTGACCTGGAGGCCTTCCGGCAGGTCGTGTGCAAGATCCAGCCCCACGTGGAGCAGAAGCGTCGTGCCGAGCGCGAGACGTACATGAGGGCGCCCACCTACTTCGAGATGCTCACCGTGCTGGCGCTCGAGTACTTTGCCCAGCAGCAGGTGGACTGGGCCGTGGTGGAGGTCGGCCTGGGCGGCACGCTGGACTCGACCAACGTAGTGCAGCCGGACTGCTGCGTCGTCACCTCCATCGGCTTCGACCACACCGACAAGCTGGGCGACACCATCGAAGCCATCGCGACCGAGAAGGCCGGCATCCTGAAGGAGGGCGTGCCCGTCATGCTGGGCCGGCAGCCCTACGAGGGGGCGCTACACACGCTGCGGCGCATTGCGGACGAACGGCATTCCCCTCGTTGGGAGGTGGGACGCGAGGTCGGTATCTCGCACGCGCGCCCCCTGGCAGCGCCCCTGAGCGAGCCCGAAGCGGAGGTGGGCTGGCGGTTCGGGCTTTCGACGCCCGGAGCCGGCTATCCAGAACTCACCACTCCCCTGCTCGGCCGCCACCAGATTGAGAACATAGCAGCCGCCGTGGGCGCGATCGAGATGGTCCGGCATTATGCGGGGCTGCGGATCGAGCCCGGCGCTGTGGCCGAAGCCGTTGCCGGGTTTCGCATCCCGGCACGCGTCGAGGTGCTTCAGAGAGGACCGGCCGTCGTGCTCGACGTGGCCCACACCGTCGAGTCCATAGACGCGCTGCTCGAGGCGCTGGACACGCACTTCCCGGGCAGGCGCCTGCGGGTGGTCTTCGGCTGCTCCGCCGGCAAGAAGCTCAGCGGCATGCTGCAAAGCCTGATCCCCCGGTGCCTGCGGTTCACCGCCACGCAGGCGAACCTGCCCCGGGCGATGCCAGCCGAGGAGGTGGCAGCGGCCGCCCGTCTGGCCGCGTCCGGGGGGGCCACTCAGCCTGAGGTCCGAACCGTGAGGGATCCGTGGCAGGCGTTGCAGGAGGCCGTGGACGCAGCCGAACCGGACGAGGTGGTCTGCGTCACCGGCTCGTTCTACGTGGCCGGCGAGGTCCGCGCCGGCTGGCTCAAGGAGCACCCGCAACCCGAAGATTAGTCGGAGCGTTGCCGGCGCTTCTTCGGCTTCATCAGCTTCTCGGCCTTACGGCGGGCGCGGGCGGCGGTCCGCTCGTCGCCGACGGCGGCGGCCGCATCAGCCAGTGCCCGCCATGGATCGCGGTCGCCCTCCTGCAGGCGAACGGCTTTCCGGGCCGATTGGAGCGCCGCCCTGAGCAACGCCTCCCGCTCGCCGGGCCGCTCCTCGGCCAGCTTGACCAGGCATCGCGCCCGGTAGGCCAGCGCCGTCCAGCACTCCGGATCGCGCTGCAGCACCGTCTCGACCTCGGCCAGTATGTCCGCCGCCGGGAGGTGCTCGAGGTCGGCGTCAAACAGGACCGGATTGGACAGAGGGAACTCGGCCGGCTCGCCGCCGCGACTCGCCAGCAGGTCCTCGCGGAGGCCGACGATTGCCACGTCATCCCAATAGACGCAGCGCCAGCGATCATCGACGAATAGATACGTCAGCTCGTTGTTGCGATGGCGAACCAGGAGCATCTCGATCCCCCAGCGATCGAGTATGTCGTCCCAGCCCGTTTGCCCGCCCTCGACGTCGAACGCCTGACGGATGATGTCGTCCCCATAGACCAGGCAGCGTCCGTCGATGAACGCCCGATTGCGGGGCCAGAAGCGCCATATGAAGTATCCGCCCCATTCATATGAATTATACACGCGATAGGACAGCCCCTTCCGCTCGATGAAGTCGCACGCCTTGACGGGCAGGGCAAGCTCCGAAGGCCCGATCGACGGCCGCCCCGACAGGATGAAGGGCCGAGCCGCACAGACAACCGCCAGCAGGCACGCAGCCCAGGCGTAGAAGGAGCCTTCCTGTCCGTGCGCCTCGCCCCTCGCCCCTTCACCGCCCGGGCCGAGCCAGCGCGAAGCGTCCAGGTGGTAACCGAACACGGACGGCGCCAGCAGCAGAAACCATTCCATGTGCCTGACAGCCCGCAGGGCGAGCAAGGCGAACCCGCCTATCAGCAGCGCGTCCGTGACCAACTCGCCCGCCGCATCCCGCAGCCGCCCTCCCCTGACGCAGAAGGCCAGCGAACGGGCCATGATGAGGATGCCCAGGATCAGGCAGGACCAGAAGATGCCGAAGCTCCTGCTGAAAGCGATCGGCTGCCATTCCTGAATGCGGGCGACCAGCTTCACCTCGCGCATGAGCCTGAAGGGATAGATGAGCGTGCCCGGACCGTATGGCGTGACGGCCGCCGCAGTCAGGCAGAGCACGCCGGCGACCAGCAGCGCCCTGAACCGCGCTCCGTCCTTCTCCCGGAACAGCATGGCCGGGTACGGACGCCTATCCCGCCCGGCCCACAGCCGGACCATTTCCCCCGCCCCGAAGGCGCCGATGAGGAGCAGACCGCTGACGAAGCCGGCGTGCAGATTCGCCCACAGCACCGTAAGGATGGGAAGCAAGAGCAGGTGTCCCCCCTCGCCCCAAAGAAAGCTGTCCTCCGCGGCGAAAGCCCTTGCGCCATTGGCGACTGGAGTCCGGCGCGCCGACGGCCGCAAGATCAAGAAGAACAGGGCGAACAGGACGTAAGAGAACAGGTAAGGACGCGTCAGGGCGCGCGGCTTGAGCTGCACGCAGGCCGCCAGCACGAGTATGGACGCCACGCCCGGCTGCACCCCCCGCCGGGTCGCCGCGGCCCAGGCTATCATCAGGCTGCCCGAGATCAGAAGGGCCCGCAGCAGCGTGAGGCCGGCCACGTCTCCCGCCCGCCAGACCAACGTCAGGATGACGCCCGAAAGCCAGGAGTGGTAGACCCAGGGCCGCCCGGCCGCCGTAAAGGAGAAGGGGTCGGCCGTGGGCACGGCGCGCTCCTGCAGCACCAGCGCCCCCGCCTTCAGATGCCACCAGAGGTCGTAGGCGACCAGCGGTCCCAGCAACGTCAGCGCCGCCGCAAGGAACGTCAGACCGAACAGGAAGCGCCTGTCCTGAACCACCTTGCGGATGGTGGGTGAGGTCATCCCGGCTCCTTTTCAGGCTCACGGGGCGGCGGAGGGCGCCAGGGACCCGGACGGGCTGAACGCCATCGTCCGGCCGGACGCGTAGCCGAGCACGCGCGCCTTCCCTTCGTCGAACGTGACAATGATAGCCCCCTCCTGACCCGTAATCCAGAGGGGCACCCCATGCTCGTAGCTCACCAGGTCTCGCGTCTCGGCCCCGCAGTCGTCCTCCCCGCCGCTGACGATGGCGAGCTTGGGGCGGACCAGAGCCAGGAGATCATCCAGCGCCGGATCGTAACGGCCGTGGTGAGGCGTCAAAAGGATGTCGGCCCTCAGGCGACCTTTGTATTCATGGCACAGCCGTTCCATGGCCCTGCCCTGGATGTCGCCGGTCAGGAGGAAGCTCAGCCCTTTGAACCGGCAGAGAAGCACCAGAGACTTCTCGTTCTCCGGGAGACCGGGGTCGTGCACGAACCGTGCGTCGGGATGCAGGACATCGCATCGCAGGTCACCGGCCTCGATGCGGTCGCCCTCGGCCAGGAGGACGGGCAGTTTCACCGCCTTCACGCCTTCTCTGACTTGGGCCGCGCCGGCCTTCAGCTCGCCCGCCCGGGCCAGGATGATGCGCGCGACGTCGAACCGCCGCGCCAGGTTCGGCACGAAGTTGCAGTGATCGCGGTCCAGGTGGGAGATCACGACGGCATCAAGGCGGTCGACGTGCTCGGCCCAGAGCATCTCGCTCAACGCCGTTGCGGCGCTGGTACGGAGCGAACCGGCGTCAAACAGGATCGTCTGCCCCTCCGGAAGCCGAAGGACGACGGCCTGCCCTGCGCCCACGTCGGCCACGGTCAGTCGGAAGCGGCGGTCCGCGTGCGCAGCAACGTCATGGGCGAGATAGCTTGCCGCCAGCACGATGGCGGCGGCCACAAATGCCCTGCGCCCCAGCGGCAGCCGGTCCCGCTGCACCCAGACGACGAGGGCTACGTAGAACAGCCCCAGCCACCACCACGGCGGAGACGGCATGTAGACGCCGCTGCCTGGCAGCCGGGTCACTAGCCCCAGCACGTACTCGATGTCGCCGCTCAAGTACAGGGCCAGGGGCAGGAGCAGGCCTGCCCCCAGCCCGCCGACCAGGAGCGAGATAACCAGCGCGAAACACGTCAGCAACAGAAGCAGCACCAGCAGCCACACGATGACGTTCACAAGCGGCCCGAGAAGGCACAGAAGGTTGAAGTGGTAGGCCTGGATCGGCGCCGTCGCCGCCCACACAACGCAGGCGAGCAGCAGGTAGCTCCTGGCCCACTGCCACAGGTCGGCCGCCAGTGGCCTCTCGCCGGGCTGCTGCACGCGCGCCAGCCAGTCCTCCCATGGCCAGAGGAGCCCGTGCAACTGGGGGTAGATGCAGACGATGGCCCAGACCGCCACGAAGGTAAGCTGGAAGCCCGCCGTGAACAACTGCTGCGGCCAGAAAAAGAGTATGACAAAGGCCGAAGCCGCCAGCGCGGAAAGCGAGTCCCACTGCCGGTGCACGAGCGGCGCGGCCAGCATGAAGCTCAACATCCATCCGGCGCGCGCCGCCGAGACGTGGAAGCCCGTGAACAGGACGTAGGCCCAGACGAGCCCTATCGTCAGAACCGCGCGCATTTGGACGGGAACGTTCAGCCACGCCAATGCCCAGGCGACGAACACGCAGAAGATCCCCACGTGCAGCCCGCTGATCGCCAGGAAATGGAGGGTGCCCGATTCCTTCAGCAGGTCCGACTGGCCCTCCGACAAAGCGCCCCGCTCCCCGAACAGCAGTGCGACTATCAGGCCGTAGCGGGGTCCGAGGCCCCCATCTCCCGACCCGACGCGCTCCTCCAGCCGTCGCATCGTGAGCGTGCGGAGCCGGGACACGGCGGCCGGAATCGAGCTGTACCAACGCGCGCGCGCGATCACCTGGACCGCCCCCGGGCTGCTTACGGAAGCCGTGCCGTAGCTGCCTGATCGCTGGTAGCGCAGCGCACTGTCCCGCTGGCCCGGGTTGGTGGCCGGGCGGTTCCGGGACAGCCGCGCGAAGAGTTCAATCCTGTCCCCCCCGTTCAGGTCGGGCCGCTCCCCGCCCAGAAACAGCGCAATGTTGCCGGCCGCCCTCTGCCACTGTCCGCCATCGCTGGAGAGCGCCTCCAACTTCACCCGGGCCAACCAGAACCCGGCGGTCGATTGCCACGACGGGGAAAACGCGCGCTCACGATAGTGCCAGACAGGCTCCCGGACCACCTCGCCCCGGAGGTGGTAGTAGGCGCCCTGGCGCAACGGCAGGTTCTTCAGGTGCCAGGGCGGCTCGTGCCGAAAGCGCGCGACGTGGCAGGCTCCCCCGAGCGGGATGAGCAACAGCAACGCCAGCAGCCAGTGCCCCCATGGGCGGAGGCCCCGCCTGCCCCCCCATACCGACAGCACGACCGCCGCGAACCCCAGCACGAACCAGGCCCACGCGTCCGGTCGCAGCGCCGCGTCAAGCGCTATGCCGCACGCCAGTCCCATCAGGGCGGGGACGATTGGGCGATGGCGCGGCGGCAACTTCCGTTGCTCTTCCTGTGGGGGTTCGTCCCGTCCCAACGACGGCCTCTGTGCCAGAGCACCTCCATCGAAAACCTTGCACGTCCTGACGTAACATACCGAACCGACGCAGCAGATTGCAACGTGGCCGCGCTAGCGCCGCGGCTCGAAGAACCGGCGAAGCAGCTCGAGGGCCTCTGCCTCCAGAACGCCGCCGAGCACCTCGAAGCGGTGATTGAGCCGGCGCTCGGCCGGCACGTTGAGGACCGATCCGCAGGCCCCGCTCTTCGGATCGGCCACGCCATAGACGAGCCGCGCCACCCGCGCGTTGACGAGCGCCCCAGCGCACATG
Organism: uncultured candidatus Brocadiaceae bacterium; assembly: GCA_964605915.1. Classification (GTDB taxonomy): domain Bacteria; phylum Planctomycetota; class Brocadiia; order SM23-32; family SM23-32; genus DAOVRD01. The sequence continues at coordinate 17,809 of CAZSET010000041.1, forward strand.
CAGCAGGGCTCCACCGTGCAGTAGACGGTTGCGCCTTCCAGCCGCCAGTGCCCGAGGACCTCCGCTGCCTGCCTCAGCGCCACGATCTCCGCGTGGGCCGTCGGGTCCTGGAGGGACTCGCGCAGGTTGTGGGCCCGCGCGATCACGTTGCCCCGGTGCACGACCACGCACCCGACGGGGACCTCGCCTTCGGCGGCGGCCGTCCGGGCCTCCTCCAGCGCCAGCGTCATGTAGGCTTCGTCATCCACGGGCGCCCTCTCCGGCTCCATCGGCGCAGTACAGACGAACGAGCGCGCTTGCAGCGCATGCTGCCCCCATGTAGCATATTGTCCGACTTGAAGGCAAGAAGTCAAGATACGCGTGTTTCCCGCGCCTCGCGTCATGGCGATAGGAGGTCCCCGAGATAATCATGCCGCGGTTCACGGCACGGCAACTGGCGCAGATGGTCGGCGGCAGGCTGGTCGGCCCGGCCGACGTAAGCGTTCAGAACGTCAGGGCGCTGGAGCTTGCCGGCGCGGGCGATCTGGCATTCCTGCGCACCGAGGCGAGAAAGGACGACGCGCGGAGGTGCAGCGCGGCCGTGCTCGTCACCCCGCAGGAGCTGGAGCACTACGCGGGGACCATGATCGTCTGCGAGGATCCCGGCGCGGCGATGGCCGCCATCCTGGCGGCGTTCGCCGAGGCGAGATTCCCCGCCCCGGAAGGGATCACCCGGCTGGCATCAGTCAGCCCGTCCGCCGTGCTTCGGGAAGGGGTGGCTGTCGGAGACTTCGCCGTCATCGGTGAGGGAAGCGAGATCGGCGCCGGTGCCGCGATCCACTCGCAGGTCTGCGTGGGACGGGATTGCCGCGTCGGCGAACGCACCATCCTCTGCGCCGGCGTGAAAGTCCATGATGGCTGCGTCATAGGTTCCGAGTGCCTCGTCCAGCACAACGCCGTGATCGGTTCGGAGGGGTTCGGGTTCCTGCAGCGCGAGGGGCGCCAGCTCAAGGTCCCCCAGGTGGGGACGGTCAGGATAGGCGACCGCGTCCAGATCGGCGCGTTGACGACCGTTGACCGCGCGACCCTCGAAGCAACCGTCATCGAGGACGGCGCCAAGCTGGACGACAACTGCCACGTGGCCCACAACTGCCACATCGGCCCCGATTGTGTCATCGCCGCGGGCGCCATGATCGGCGGCAGCGTACGGCTCGGCAGAAGCGTCATCCTGGCCGGCGACGTCGCCGTCAAGGACCACGTGAGCGTGGGAGACGGCGCCATCGTGGCTGCCGGCTCGGGCGTGCACCGCGACGTTGCGCCGGGCGAGGTGGTCTGGGGCTACCTCATTCGGCCCCTCGCCGAGCAGCGGCGCATCTTCGCCCTGCTGGGCCGCCTCCCGGAAATGGCGCAGAAGCTCCGCCGCATCGAGAAGGAACTCGACGCGCTCCGCCGCCGCCCGGAAGGGCAGCCCTGATGAAGAGAGCCGTGCCATGGCCGCGGCCATCGGCCCTGCCCACGTGATTGTTGAGCCGGTCTGCGGCCCGGCTATAATGTTATCGCCCGTGTCGAAGCAGGACAATTCTGGGAGCCTTACCGGGCCCCCATTCCCCTTGGAGGCACGCCATGTTTCCCTTCAGCGAACCCTCCCGCACGAAGCGCCGAACACCGAACCCCATATCGCTCTATCTCGAGCGACTTGAGCAGCGGTTGCTCCTGTCAGGCGGGACGGGGCAGCAGACGGAGCCCTGGGAGCAGGGGGGTGACGGCGCCCCGTTGAGCATCCCGCCCATGATCGGCTCTCTCTCGGCAAGCCCCGATCCGGTGCAGAGGCCGGAAGCAGTGACGCTCACGGCAACGGACGTGAATGATCCGGACGGGGTGGTCACCGTCGTCCAGTTCTACCGGGACGCCAACGGGAACGGGACGCTGGAGACCGCCACTGATACATATCTCGGGGTGGACTCCAGCCCAAGCGGCGGATGGACGTGGGTCGGCAGCACGATGGATTGGCCGCTCGGCACGCAGACAGTCTTCGCCCGAGCCGAGGACAATGAAGGTGACTCGGGCGTGGCCTC
>CAZSET010000042.1:0-19685 GCA_964605915.1 uncultured candidatus Brocadiaceae bacterium
CTACAACACCACGGGCGCCTTCCGGCACCTGAGCTTTGCGCTCAGCCGGATGCTGGGCAACATGGGCGTGGCGCTTGGGACGCCGCTCCTTGAGCACCTGGGCCGGCCGGCCGGGCCGGAGGAGACCCGCTGGCTGGACGGCCTATACCTGGAGGAACCGGTCCTGGATGACGACGACCCCTACCGATTCTTCCGCTGGTAGGCGGCATTTCATACGTGGAGCTTGCGACTGACCGCTCGCGTGGCGCGCGGACGCGCTTCACAGTGCGACCAGACATGTCCCCTGCGCCTAGCGGGACGGTTCGAAGGTGAATCATCGTGAGTGATCAGGGCAACCATGAAGGCAGGGATTACGTCATCAGGCGGGCGGAGATGCCCGACCGTGACGAGCTCGTGAGCGTGTTGAACGCCGCGTTCTCGCGGGACGAGACGCGTTCGCTTGATTTCCTCAGCTTCCTCGCGCACGCATTCACACCGGAGCGAATCGGGGATCACCTGATCCGGGTGGAGGACGGAAGGATCCTCGGCTGCGTCGGCCTGTACCCGTACGGGCTCCGGGTGAGGGGCGTGTCCTTCCGAGCGGCGGGCGTGGGACAGGTCGGCACGCTGCCGCAAGCGCGCGGGAAAGGGGTGATGACGTCGCTGCTCAGGCAAGCCTGCCTCGATGCGGACGCCGCCGGGTATGACTTCTGCTGGCTCGGCGGGGACAGAACCCGCTATGGAAGGCACGGATGGGCGACCGGCGGCGTGAGGATGCGCTTCTGGTTCCCGCGCCGTTACCTGCCTGAGCCGCCGCCCGCGGACACCGTTCGCGGTCTGGAGCCGGGGCGCGACTTCGAACGCGTCCGCGACCACCTGGCCGCCGATCCCGACACCGTGGTGGCGGACGACCTGGAACTGCGCCGCATCCTGGAGTGCCCGGCGACCGGCGGCTGGGTGTCCGGAGACGCCTTCATCGTCTACCGGCGCGGCATCGGCAACGTCTACCTTGCAGACGGAACGCCCGAGGAGATCGGCCGTCTGCTGTCGCACCATCTGCGCTGGCTCGAATCGGAGCCGAAGTGGGACGGCGACCTGGCCGTCCACTGCGCCCCCGCGGACTCGGCCCTGATGCGGGCATGCCAGCGGTACTACGCGGGCTTCTCGGTGAGCCCGTCGGGCATGTTCCGGGTCGGTCCGCTCAAGCCGTTCCTTGAGAAGGTCTGCAGGGCGGCGCAGCCGAAGCTCGCCGATGGAGCGGGGGCCGTGTCCCTGGTGAATGCGGAGACGGGCGAGGCAGTCACCGTCAGATGCACCGGCGGCCGCCTCTCGGTCGAGGAGGGAGCGCAAGGGGAGGCCTACAGGCTCGGCAGGCGAGACCTGTCCGAAGCCTGCTTTGGGCTCTGCCCGCTAGACGTCTACCTGCCGGGGCTGCCGGCGGACTCGTTCCTCAGGCAGGTCCTGCCGCTGCCTGCGCACTGGTCGCGTTTCTTCGGCGTCTGACGGACGCAGCCCGGCCGTCCGCCCCCCGGCTGCGTGCTGCGCGATGGGTCCTCTCTTCATTCCAGCTCGACGGTGAAGTCGAGCGGCATGCCGAGTTCCTCGTAACGCTTGCGTCGCCCGGCAGCGTCGCCGGTCTGCACGGCCGCAGCGACCTCGGCGACCGCCCTGGCCTTCTCCCAGGGCACCACGATGACCCCGTCCCCGTCTGCCACGATCACGTCGCCGGGCCTGACGAACACACTGCCGACCGTGACTGGGTGGTTGGTGGACTCCAGCTCAAGCCGGCCGGGCCGGATGCCACGCGAGACGCCGGGGCAGTAGACGGGGAAGCCCTGCTTGACGATCTCGTCCGTGTCGCGGGCCCCGCCGTTCGTGACAGCGCCACGCACGCCGGCGGCCATCCAGCCGAGGGAGTTGCTCGAGCCGATGAAGCCGCAGTCGGGGATCCCCGCCGCGTCGATGACGAGGACGTCGCCCTCGCGGATCTCGTCGCCGCGCGGCCCCTGCGCGAGTTTGGAGTACCATTCGCGCTTCCAACGGTTGTGTTCCTCGACTGTGGGGAAGACGGGCGCTCGCTTGTTCGTCGGCACGAAGCGGATGGTGTGCGCGATGCCGACGATTCTGTGCGAGAACGCCTCCCTGTCGCACCAGAGCGGGCGGATCTGCTTGTCCATGAGTCCCACGTCCTGGAGGCCCACGGCGTCCATGCCGTCGCAGACGTCGGTCACCCGGCGGCCGGCGAACAGCTTCAGCACCTCGTCGCGTTCCGCTTGCGTTGCCATCGACTATCCCTCCCTCGCTTTCAGCGTCACCCGCATCATCGAGAATCGGCGGAGCTGGACCTCCACCCGGCCCGCCTTCACCGGGGCGGTCGACATGTGCGGCCGAATCCGGTCCGGCTCGTCGAACGTGTTCCGGTCATCCGGGGCCGACCCGGCCAGCGTGAGAACCTCCGCCTGGCCGTCGCCCCAGTCTGCTCCCGCGTCGAGCACGGCAGCTATCGTCTCCGCGCGCGCCGAGCGGTTCACCAGCATTATGCGCAGTGTTCGTCCCTCGTCACTGACGGCGGCCACGGCGTCGATGAGTGGGCGATCCTTCACCGCCGGCAGGTCGCCGGCTTGGCCGGGGGTGCTGTACGTGCCGCACTTGACGCACACCGGCACAGGCCAGAGGCCGGCCATCCCGGCGCCAAGCACGTGACCCCAGTGCGCCGGCGTGACCCAGACGCGCTCGCGCGCCTTTCGCAGCCCTCCGCCGTGGTTCACGGTGGCCGAGTGCGTGAGCATGGACACGAAATCGCCCAGCCGGATGCATTCGTGAATCAGCAGCGCGTCGTAGAGCGGCTCGGCGATGGTGTCCGGCGTGGGCATGTGAGTCATGCCGCCCCGTGCGAAGAGCTGCAACTCCGTAACGGCCAGATGCGGTTCGGCGATCCCGGCACTCTCCATCTGGCCCTTCATGGCCCGCCAGCGCTCGCCCTGCGTGGCTGAGAGCCCCATGAAGGCTTCGTAGAGCTCCGCCGGATCCGTGTCCTCGTCGACCCGTCCACCCCGCAGGACGTGCTCGCTCACGCACGTCATCCCGTCGGCCGCTTCGGCGAAGAGGCGGTCGTTCCATTGCGTCCCGTGGCTCCGGCCGCACGCGATCACCTGAATCGTCGCGTCCGCTGCCCGCATCGCCCGCGCGAATCGCTTGTAGCGGTCGACGTAGCCCCCCGGAGTTGTCCAACCCACTTGCCAGCGCCCGTAGAGTTCGTTCCCGATCTCCCAAATCCGGATGCCGTAGGGCTTGGGATGTCCGTTTGCGGCGCGAAGCCTGCCCATCGGGCTGTCCGCCGGTCCGTTGCAGTACTCCACCCAGGCGGCTGCCTCCTCGGGCGTCCCATTGCCGGCGTTAACGCAGATCATGGGCTCGCAGCCAACGGCCCGGCAGAATGCCACGAACTCATCCGTGCCGAAGAGGTTGTACTCCAGGCCGCCCCACGCCGGGTTGGGCACCGTCGGACGGAGGGCAGCAGGCCCGACCCCCGGCCGCCAGCGATAGCCGGACGCGAAGTTGCCGCCCGGCCAGCGCAGCAGCGGCAACTCCGCCTCCCGGAGCCGCGCTATCACATCGGGGTCCGCGCCATTCACGTGGTCCGACGGCCAGAGCAGCAGTCGCGAGAGCACGACGTTTGCACCTTGCCCGGCCGTCAGCGACACGAAGAACGGCGCGTCGGCGGGCGTCGCGTCGCCTGTCGTCAGTCGGCCCGTCGCCGCCGTCCAGTCCGGTCCCACCGTCACGTCTTGCCCGTCCAGTTCCGGTCCCGCGGAGCCATCGGCGCCCGGCGCAGCGATCCCTATCCGCAGCGTTTCCCTGGATGCGGCGCGAGCGAAGACGCGGAACTCGTACTCGCGCGTGCGGTGCGCCGGCAGATACGTCCACTGGCCGATGCCGCCCCGCCCGCCCAGCACTTCAACGCGCTGGGCGCGGGACCCGCTCGGCGCTACGTCAGGGCTGAGCCGCACCGTCTCGGCTGTGCCCACGCGTTCCCAGTGGTATGCGCCACCTGACTCGTACGTCTCCCACAGCGCCTCCGCGTCCGAAAGTCCCAACCGCTGCGCTTGCCCACGGATCGCGGAACGGATTCTGTCCGGATCCTGCAAGGTCGCGGCTCCGCCGTCGATCGTGTCGTCGCCTGCCCCGAAGGCCCACCGCCCGAACGTTGGGTTCCGGAGTATCTGGGCGTCCATGCCGTTGTAGATGTTGGAGCCCAGATGCTCGCAGAACTTGCCGTACAGCAGCGGATTGATGGGTTGGCGCGCCCGCCGCGACAGGTCCACGGCCACCTCGGCCCGCGCGGCGTCCGCGTGCTGGATGTGTGTGAAGAAGCTTCCTGTGTGTGCGCTCATCCCGGCACCAGGGCAGACGGTCAGGAGGCGCCATCTCCCTTGCTTTTGTCGGGCGCCATCCTGCGCAGGCACTCCTGCACGGCGGCCAGGCATATCTCGACAACTGTCTCCGTGTTCATCAAGATCGCGTGCATGCCGTCGCGGTTGCCCGACATCTCGATCACGAATGACGCAAGTGCCCCCTGCTTCACGCCGTAGTCCATCAGATTCCCCATGGGACGCGCGGGATTGACCATCTCCTCCATGTTTACCTGCTGGAACGGACCGCCCGGCGGCCGCTGGCAGAGGAAGCGATCCTTGAGCCGTGCCCTGATGTTGGCATGGATGGCCTCCATGAGGTCCCGGTCGCTCCCGTGCGCCGGCATCAGCCCGTAATCCGCAGTGTGGAAGTCGAGCACGCACACGGGGCGGTGCCGGTCGATGATGCCCTGGATGATCTGCGTCTCGCGCTCCGATGCCGGCCGCGCGCCGTGGTAATTGTAGTCCCACGGCGTCGGGACGTCCTGCACTTGAGGCAGGTCCTCCCAGGCGCAGTCGAAGCTTCGGTTCAGGTCCACTCCGCGCGCGTTCTGCCGAGTGAAGTGCTCGTGGCCCCAGGGATTCTGGATAGGCATGAGCTTGAAGTGCAGCCGGCTCGTGTCGAGCCCCTCCAGGTCGGGCCGTTCGGCAAGCAACTCCGCAAGGCGCAGCACACCGTAGGCGTTCTCCCACTCCCAGCCGTGGATCGACGCGCCGACGTAGAGGGTCGGGTTCGCTTCGTCGCCGAGGCTGAAGCTCCACATGTCGCGGCCGTCGCTGCACGGTCCCCCGTTCTGCATGGTCAGGCCCGGATGGGCGCGCGCCAGGTCGGACATGGCGTCGACGAACTCCTCGTAGCTCAGCCGCTTCGGGTAGTGCTTCCCATAGCGGACGCCGCTGCCGAGCATGTTGGCCAGGAAAAGATACTTGTTGGTCGCGCCGTGGCTGTTGAAGTACGGCCGGCCCGGCGAGAGCATGTCGAGCGCGACGATGCGGCCCTTGCCGACCTTCTCTTCCAGCATGACGGCCGCGTGGTTCAGGTTGGAGGTGGCCAGTATGCGCAAGCGGCCGGACTCGCGCACGCCCACCACCTGCCGCTGGACCATCTGGTTCTCGTAACGCGTGTCCGGCGTGTTCTCCAGGCAACCGAACCACCCGACGTGGTCGCCCGCGGCAAAGCCGCGCGTCACGTCACACTCGACGTCGACCTGCATGGCCGGCCGCACGCGGTCCATCACATGGGTCTTGCTGAAACGCAGGCCGCGGTTCGCGGCGTATTCGAAGAGGCACGACATCACCTGGCCGCCCTGGCGCGCGTAGGCGGTCACCGACCGGTAGTTGAGCCTGGGCAGATTGTCGCCGTTGCTCACCTGCGTGATGACGCAGGCGTACGGGGCCAGACTTGCCGCGGTGATCCGCGTGGTCGTGAAGTCGATCTTCGCGACGCGATCGGGATAGAGTATGTCCAGGTCGTCCGCGAGCCGTGAACGCGCGTGCCCGCGTGTCGAGTCGACAAGGAGCAGGATGTCTTTGCGCTTGCGAGCCATGGGAAATCCTCTCGGGACGTGATGCCGTTCGCCTCTCTCCGCGGCAAGCCAGTCAACCTACTAATCGCCGCGCAGCACCTGGTCGGCGTTCTCGGCCACCTTCCGGTAGGCGGCCGCGTATTGCTCGATGAGGTCAGGCCGGTCCTTCTTGAACCACGGGACGCCGACTGCGATCTCGCCGATCCTCTCCGACACCGGCAGAGCGCCGGGCCCCTGCCGGACGTCCCGTTGACCGAACGAGATCATCGTCGGCTGCCCCATGTTGAAGATGTCGGCGGTATGGAAAACGGGGTGCAGGTGAAGCGCGCCATTCGCTCCCGGATAGCACATGCCGGCGCCCTCTGCGCGGACCGCCTCGCAGAACTTCTCGCACGGCAGCCCCTGCAGCTCCTCGGACCGGTAGATGCCTCGGGCGAAGTACCACCCGCCCATGGTCGAGCCGGAATCGGCCGGCGGCCGATGTGCGTGGACGCCGGGCACGCCCTCCAGCAGATCCCAGAACCTGTTCATCGCCCGCTGGACCTCGGCGATCCTGTCCGGGTAGTACTTGAGCTGCACCCGCCCCATGGCCGAACACATCTGGTTCATGCGGTGCTTGGCCCCGCCGAGCGGCAAGCCGGCGTACCGCTTCAGGTCCGCGTCGGTCACCTGGGAGTCCACCGGGTTCCAGCGCGAGGGGGCGCCGGTGCGCTCGTAATGGCCGTAGGCGATGCAGCGCTCGTAGATCTCGCGCTCGTCGGTCACCAGGATGCCGGCCTCTCCGACGGCGAAGCTCTTGCCGCTCATCAGGCTCATCGCCCCCACGTCGCCGATGGTGCCGCACATCCGCCCCTTGTAGAAGCCGCCCTGCGCGTGCGAGACGTCCTCGATGACCTTCACCCCGTGCTTGCGGGCCACGGCCATGATCTCGTCCATCTCGCACGGGTAGCCGGCGTAGTGAACCGCGACGATGGCGCGGGTGCGCGGCCCGATGCGGTGCTCGATGTCGTCCGGATCGATGCACAGCGTGTCGGGCAGTATGTCGGCGAAGTTGACGGCCGCCCCCAGCGGCAGGGCCGGCGCTGCGCTGGCCCAGTAGGTCATGCTGGGGCAGATAATTTCGTCACCCGCTCCCACGCCGCAGGCCCACATGGCCGCCCGCAGGCTGTCGGTTCCGTTCGGATAACCGAGGGCGAACTCCGCCCCCATCCAGGTAGCGAACTCCTTCTCGAACTCCTTGGTGATGGCCGTGCCGCTCATGGCGCGGGCGCGAAGCACGCCCAGCACTGCCTCCTCGTCTTCCTCCGTCAGGATGGGCCACGTGAAGACGTCATCCGGTTCGAGGGTGACGCTCTTCGGCCCACCCAGCAGCGCCAGCTTACTCATCTCTGCACTCAAGGTTCTCTCCCGATCCAGACAAGTTGTCCGTTCAGTGTTCCCGCGAAGCGCCTGCCCCCCTACAGGTCGAGCAGCGTGCGGGCGTTCTCGCGCGCAACCTTCCGGAACACCTCCTCGCCGATCTTGCCCTCATCCCGCAGCCCCGTCAGGAAGTCCACCAGCGGCGTAGGCGTATCCGGCGTGCAGATGTCGGTGCCGAAAAGGAGCCGATCCTGGAACTCGTTGAGGAACTGCACCGCGTAGTCCGGATCGCGGGCCAGGGCGTTATGGCCGCTTCCCGCCGAGAGGTCTCCGTACAGGTTGGGGAAGCGCCGCATCAGCTTCGGCACCACGCCCTCTTCGTCGACGGGATAATCGGGGTAGCCGGACCGCTCATCCGGAAACCGGAGGGGAGCCATCTCCGCCCAGAAGGGCTGGGAGTGCCCCAGGAAGCGCAGTTGCGGGAACGCCTGGAGGCTGCTTTCGAGTTGGGGCAGGCCGGGGTCGTCATACAGGCCGTACACCCCGCCGATCTGGGCCGCCACGTGGAACGTCAGGGGGAAGCCGGCCGCCTGGACGTGTTTGAACAGGTTGCGCACCATGGGGTGAACGAACGGCAGGTTGGCGCACACCTCGCCGACGCCCTTGTAGCCCCGGTCGCGGTAGAAGCCCAGCAGCCGGTCCAGCGGAGCGTCCGCCGAGTTGGCGACGGCCCTCGGGTCCACGTTGCAGAACGGGATGAAGCGCCCCGGATGCGCTTCGCATATCTCCATGGCCTCTTCGTTCGACCCCGGCACGTGGGCGCACTCCGGGTTCACCCCCGGCAGCAGCACGGCCTGCTCCACGCCGATCCGGTCGTAGCGCTCGATGAGCTGCTCTGGCGTCGCATAGGTCTGCCCGTCGGCGCGCGGCGGACCCGGTATCCTGCGGGTGTGAACGTGGATGTCGATGAACATCGGCGCTTCTCCCTGACTGGCCGTTCGAGCCGGTAATACTACCGCCCGGAATCGGAGATGTCCACCGTCGCTTCGGTGCGTGCTGTTGAAAGCCGGCCGGGGAGTCCGTAGAGTCGTGCGGGCAGCGCGGGTTGACGTCTCGGGTAGCCGCTGACCAGGAGCACGCCGATGGAGATTGACAGGGATAGTCTTTGGGAGCATTTGCGATACCTATGCGAGGAGATTGGGCCGCGCCTTAGCGGCACGGCCGCCGACGAGGAAGCGGTGACTTACATCGCCTCGCACATGCGGCACTGTGGGGCCGAGGTCGAGGTGCAGGATTACCCCTGCCCGGGGTGGGACTATGAAGAGACCGAGCTGACGCTGCTGGGAGACGGTGGGCAGGAGTCGCTGCCCGCCGTCGCGCAGACGTTCACGAACGGCTGCGACGTGGAGGCAGAGCTGGCCGTTGTCGGCACGCGCCACGAGCTGGAGTTCAGGCCCGACCTGGAAGGCAAGATACTCGTGCTTCACGGCGAGGCGGGCAGCAACCTGGCGATGAACCGGAACGTGGGCCTGCAGGCCATCGAAGAGCGAAGGCCGGCGGCCGCGATCATCGCCACCTCAGCAGAGCACGTCTCCAGCAAGCTCATCCGCGACCCCTTCCTCCAAGTGCCGGCCGCCGCCGTGGCAGAGCCCGTCTCCCGACGTCTGATGGAGCAGGAAGGCGCGCGGGCGCGGCTGCGTATCCGTGCGCGGCGATACGACTCGACCGGGCACAACGTGATCGGCCGCCTTCCCGGCGCCGAGGAGGGTCGGATAGTCGTCGGCGCGCACTACGACACGGCGGCCCTCACGCCGGGCGCGGCGGACGACGCCTCCGGAACGGCCGTGGTGCTGGAGCTGTGCGAGGTGTTCGCGGCGGCGGCCGAGCGCCAGCTCGGCATCGACTTCATTGCCTTCGGGGCTGAGGAGTACGGCCGGCACCTGCGCGCTCTGGGCAGCGTGGAATACGTCCGCCGACATCCCGAGCAGACGCGCGCAACCCGCGCCATGATCCAGGTGGACGGCGTCGGCACCGCCGGATGCACACCGCAGGTGCACGTGATGGGCTGGCCGGAGGAGCGCAAGAAAGAGGTGTTGCGCGTCCTGGAGCAGTTCCCACGCTACCGGGTGGACGAGAAGCAGATCATGTCCTCGGACCACGCCCCGTTTCTCCTCAACGGCGTGCCGGCGCTCGCCTTCATGAACAGCGGCAGCGGCGTGCCCATCCACACACCGGCCGACTCGATGGAACTGATGGACCGGGACGAGCTGGCGTTCACGGCCCAGGTGGCGGCCGCAGTCGTGCGCCATCTTGCGGGAGTTTCGAAACCAGCGTAGCCCCATCGGTCGCGCCGAGAGCCAAAGGAGATTTCGTGGCACGGGACAGCCTCCTATATCTGTGTCGACGGGAAGTGGAGCAAGTCGGGCTCTCGATGGCCGAGATCGTCGAGGCCGTCGACGGGATGTTCCAGCAGAAGGGCCGGGGCGACGTGGAGATGCCTCCTAAGCTGGGCATCCGCCCCCGAACGGACGCCTTCATCCTGGCTATGCCGGCCTACATCCCCGGGCTCGAGTCGGCGGGAATGAAGTGGGTCGGCGGCTATCCCGAAAACCCCGGCAAGGGGCTCCCCTACCTGTCGGGGCTGCTGATCCTCAACGACCCGGACACCGGCGTGCCCATCGCCGCCATGGACTGCACGTGGATCACGGCCATGCGTACGGGGGCGGCGACGGCCGTGGCTGCCAAGTACCTGGCGCGCCCGGACAGCGCGAGCGTCGGCATCGTCGCCTGCGGCGTTCAGGGACGGGCCAATCTGGAGGCGCTCTGCTGCCTCTTCGACATCCGAACCGTGAAGGCCTACGACATCCGGGCCAAGTCCGCAGAGCGCTACGCCGAGAAGATGAACGCCCGGTTCGGTGTGGCCGTCGAGCCCGTGCGGGAGGTGCGGCAGGCCGTGCAGGGATTGGACATCGTGGTCACCAGCCTGCCGACGCGGAACGATCCCGAACCCTTCATCCCGGCCGGCTGGCTGGCGGAGGGTGCCTTCGCCTGCCCGCTCGACTACGACACCTCCTGGCAGGCGGCGGCCATGGCGGACGTGGACAAGTTCGCCACGGACGACCTGGGGCAGGTCGAGCACTACAAGCACGACGGATTCCTCCGATCGCTGCCGCCCCCCTACGCCGACCTCGGCCAGATCGCAGCGGGTATCAAGCCCGGTCGCGAATCCGACGCAGAGCGCGCCATGAGCATGAACCTCGGCATCGCGCTCGAGGACATGGCCACTGCGACCCGCGTTTACCGGCGGGCCCGGGAGCTCGGCATCGGCACCGAACTGCCCCTGTAGCGGAGCGCTGCCACGCGGTGTCCTTGCAGAGGGCCGGCCACTCGTGTATGACTTGTCGCTCAGCCTGCCGGATTGCTCAGATGGAGGTGCATAGGCAAAGATGATCGAAGAGCGGATCACGCCGGAGTGGGTGCAGGGCGCCGTCTCGCTGGAGACCGGCGACGGATGGATCAAGCCCTGGCGGATTGTGTTCGACGAGAAGGAGCTCTTCTACCCGGAAGACGGACTGGCGAACCGGGCCGAGAAGGCAGCCGGCGTGCGGCTGCGGTTCGAGACGGACGCGGCTTCGCTAAGCCTGGACGTCGAACCGGCGGAGGAGGACCGCCCCTTCGACCTAACGCACGGGGCGGACCTGCTCGGCACGGCGATCCTCCCGGCAGGGGAAGGCTCTGTCGGGTTCGACGGCCTGTCGGGCGCCCCCTCGACCTACGAGCTATGGCTGCCCCAGGCGAGCATCGTGTGCATGAAGTCCTTGCGCGTGCCTGACGGCTCGCTGCTGCGCCCTGCGCAGGATTCGCGGCGCCGCTGGATCGCTTACGGGAGCTCCATCACGCAGTGCGGCGGCGCGTACAGCCCTTCGCGAACGTGGCCGGGCATTGTCGCGCGCTCGCTGGACCTGCACATGACCTGCCTGGGCTACGGGGGCAACTGCGACTGCGATCCGGTCGTTGCGATGATGATCCGCGACCTCCCGGCAGACGTCATCACCTTGAAGCTGGGCATCAACATCATGGCGCACAACTCCTTCTCGCCGCGCACGTACCAGCCGGCCGTCATCGGCATGCTGCGCACGATCCGCCAGAAGCGCCCCGTCGCACCTATCGGCGTGATAACGGCCATCGTTTCGCCCCCGCGCGAGCGAGAGGGCAATGCGGTGGGCATGAGCCTGTCGGATTACCGCGCGCATACCGCGGAGGCGGTGCGGCTGCTGCGGAACTGCGGCGACGAGCACGTCCACCTCTTTGACGGCCTCGCTCTGATCGGCGAGCCGGACGCGGGCTACCTGCCCGATGACGTGCATCCGAACGCCGAGGGCTATGAGCTGCTCGGCCGCCGGGCGGCCGAACAGGTGCTCCCCAGGCTGCTGGCCGACATCTCCTGATCCGGCCGATGCCTTCGCTCCCGATCGGCGGGGGCGCAATCGCCGCGCCATTGACACTGACTTCCGCAGGCCGTAGACTTCCCCGGTCTGAGTGCGGAAGCCGCCGCACCTTGCACTCCAGCCAAGCGCGATGACAAACGTGGGCTGTGCATTTGCGGGGCGGCGCTTCTGCGGGTTGGTCAATGGACGGGCCGGCGCCCGATGCGTCCCGTCCGCCACACAGTCCGTGCTGCGGGCACGGGAGGAGACGGAAGATGGCCTTTCGCGTGGGCTTTATCGGCTGTGGTGATGACCGCGTCAAGCGCAGCGTCAAGGGCTATGCGATGGCGTACCGCCATGCGCCCGGTTATCAGGCGCTGGGCGACAAGTGCGAGATCGTTGCCTGCTGCGACCTGGTGCAGGACAGGGCCGACCGCTTTGCCGAGCAGTTCGGCGTGGCCCGGACTTACCTCGACTACCATGAGATGCTCGAGAAGGAGGACCTCGACATCGTCAGCATCTGCACGTGGATGCACCTGCACGAGCCGATGACGGTGGACTGCGCCGAGGCGGGCGTGAAGGCCGTCCACTGCGAGAAGCCGATGGCCACCACCTGGGGCGGCTGCAAGCGCATGGCCCGCGTCTGCCAGGAGAAGGGCGTGCAACTGACCTTCAACCACATGCGGCGCTTCGGCGGCCCCTTCCGCAAGGCGAAGGAACTGCTGGACGCCGGCGAGATCGGCGACTTGCTGCTGATGCAGTACGGTGAGAGCAATCTCTACGACGGCGGCACTCACCACATGGACATGCAGGGCTTCTTCAACGGCCATCAGGCTGCCGTCTGGGCCATCGCTCAGATCGACTACAGCACCGAGATGCTCGTCTTCGGCAGCCATAACGAGAACATCGCCTATGGGCTCTGGAAGTACGAGAACGGCGTGTTCGGCCAGTGCCTCACGGGTCCGCGCGACGCGGCACGGACGGTCGTCGGCGCCTATGACAAGCTGGTCGGCACCGACGGCGCGATCGAGGTCGGCCCCTTCGTGGACGAGCATCCCCGGCCCCTGCTGCGCATCAAGCGCAAGGGCAGCACCGAGTGGGAGAATGTGGACACCGAGGGCGAAGGGCTGCACGGGCGCTCTGACGAGCCCCTGGCCTACCACATGAGGGGCATCGCCCATGCCGTCGAATGCCTGGAGAAGGGCACGGAGCCGGAGCACGGCGCCCGGAACGCCCTGAAGGCCACCGAGATCATCTTCGCCTGCTGGGAGTCGGCGCGCCGCCGCGGGCTGGTCGAATTGCCGCTCGACATCGACGACAATCCGCTGGTGGCCCTCGTCGAGTCCGGCGAGCTGACGCCGGCCCCGCGTGAGGAGTGAGGGAAGACGGAAGAGCCTGCCCTTTCTCCGTCGCGGACTTCGGCGTAGCGTTCGGCGAATCCTCGCGCCCGCCGGCTGCTGCGCCTACTGGGCGTGAGATCGCCATGGATCCGACATTGCCCCACCTGTCCATCGCGATGGTGCGGCCCACGCTGGATGAGCTGCCCCGGGCGCCGCTGCCGGCGCCCTTCTCCTTCAGGCGCTACCAGCCGGGCGACGTTGCAGCCTGGGTGCGCATCCACGCCCTGGCGGATGAGCTCAACGTGGCGAGCCCGGACCTCTTCGCCAAGCAGTTCGGAAGCGATGAGGGTGAACTGCGCGAGCGTCAGCTCTACCTGTGCGACGGCGCGGGCGATGCGATCGGCACCATCACCGCCTGGCACAACGATCATTACCCCGGCCTGTGTCGCGGGCGCGTGCACTGGGTGGCCATCGTGCCGGCCTACCAGGGCCGGGGGCTCGGCAAACCCCTGCTGGCGGCCTGCCTGCGCCGTATGGTGGAGTTGGGCTACGAGAGCGCTTACCTGACCACGAACCCCCCGCGCGTGCCGGCCATCAACCTGTACCTCGGGTTCGGCTTCGCCCCCGACGTGCGCTCGACCGAAGAGAGGGACGCCTGGCATCTGCTGGAGGACCGCGTTAGAGTAGAGTTCCGTGACGTGATCAGGGAAGCAACGCGCTGCGCCTGACAGGGAAGGCAGGCGCCCGGAGGGAGGAACGCATTGTGAAGGTCTACATGATGACCGACCTGGAAGGCGTCACCGGCGTCGACCAGGCCGAGCAGATGGACTTCGATAACGAGGCGGTCTACCGCGAGTCCTGCGAGAAGCTCATGCTGGACGTGAACGCCGCGGTCGCAGGTGCCTTCGAGGGCGGCGCCGAACACGTGGCCGTCCTGGACGGGCACGGAGGGCGCAACCGGTACAACTTCATCCTCGACATGCTGGACGAACGTGCCAGCTACATCGACCGGTCGAAGCAGGAAGGGCTTGCCCTCGATGACACGTATGACGCCACCTTCGCCGTGGGCACCCACGCGATGGCCGGCACGCTTAATGGCTTTCTGGACCACACGCAGAGTTCGACGACCATCTTCAACTGGTACCTGAACGGGCGGCGCATCGGCGAGCTGGCCCAGTGCGCCCTGAGCAGCGCCGCGTTCGGCGTGCCGCTCGTGATGGTCTCGGGCGATGAGGCCGCATGCGCTGAAGCCCGTGCGTTCTTTCATCCGGTGGAGACGGCGGCCGTCAAGCAGGGAGTGGGCCGCAATCGGGCCATCGCTTACCCGGCGGATGTAGCCCGTGCGCGCATCCGCGAAGCGGCGCGGCGGTCCCTGGAGCTGGTCGGCACGGCGCGCCCCTTCATGCCCATAATGCCGATGGAAGTCAAGGTAGAGTTCAACCGCTCGGACTACTGCGATGGGGCCGTGGATCGCCCGGGCGCCGAGCGACTCGACGCGCGCACCATCCGCTGGATCACCTCGGACCCCGGGGACTGGCATCCGAGAAGGAGATAGGAGCCGTGAAGATCTACATCCACACCGATTTGGAAGGCGTGACGGGACTCGACGAGGAAGAGCAGCGCCAGTTCGACAAGAAGGAGCTCTACCGCGAGTCCTGCGAGAAGCTGATGCACGACGTGAACGCGGCCATCGGGGGTGCGTTTGACGGCGGGGCCGATCACGTCATCGTAATGGACGGTCACGCGGGGGTCGGTCGGCAGAACTTCATCCTCGAGATGCTCGACGAGCGCGCCGAGTACGACCCGCGCGACGAGGAGCGATGGTGGGGCAAGCTGGACGAGAGCTGCGACGGCACCTTCTTCGTGGGCGCCCATGCAATGGCCGGCACGCTGAACGGCTTCCTGGACCACACGCAGAGCTCCACGTCCATCCAGAACTTCTACGTGAACGGCCGTAAGGTGGGCGAGCTGGCCCTCTGGGGCATATTGGCGGGTGGATACGGCGTGCCCATGCTCATGGTCTCAGGGGATGAGGCGGCGTGCGCCGAGGCGCGCGCGTTCTTCAGCCCGATAGAGACGGCTGCCGTGAAGCAGGGCGTCGGCCGCAATCGGGCCATTGCCTATCCGGCCGACGAGGCCCGCACCCTCATCCGCGAGGCCGCGCGCAGGGCCATCGACCTAGTCGGCAAGGCCCGGCCGTTCAGGCCCATCGAGCCCATGGAGATCAAGGTAGAGTACATGCGCTCAGACTATTGCGACCGCATCGCCGAGCTGGAGGGCGTGGAGCGCCTGGACGCCCGCACGGTGCGGATGATCGCCCGCGACCACACCGACATCCTGCCCTGGCGCAGCCGCCGGACGCCCACGGGTTGACCGTGCGTGGGGAGTCGGCGTCCGGGCGCGGCCGGGCACGAGTCAAAGAGCAACGCACACCGGCCCGGCAGCGGGCGCGTTGACAGCCGCCACCCCCGCTGATATAAGGGCCGACCGCTGAGCAGATCACCTCGTGCTTGAAGGTGGATAACCATGGAACGGGTCGTGGACTTCGAAGAGCTGCAGGACTACGTGGACATTCCGGAGGGCGCCCGCCGGCTGCTGAGCAAACCGGAGAAGGAGATCCATCTCAACCTGAACTTGAAAACGAGCAGCGACGACCTTATCGAAGGCGACTGCTACGTGGTTTACGACTGCACGGTGCGCGGCCCGGCCAAGGGCGGGCTCCGCATGAGCGCCGATGTCACGCAGGCCGAGGCCCGACGCCTGGCCGAGCTCATGACGCTCAAGACCGCACTGGCCGGCATCCCCTTCGGCGGCGGCAAGTCGTGCCTTTCCATTTCTCCTGCTGAGCTTGACCGGTTCGAGAAAACGGCGGTCATCAAAGAGTACGTGCACCTGATCCGCGCGGAGCTCGAGCACGGCGAGTACATCCCGGCGCCGGACATAGGCACCGGACCGGCGGACATGGCCGTCATATTCGGAGAGACCCACATTCCTGAGTCCGTCACGGGCAAGCCTCCGCGCGTGGGCGGCCTGCTGGGCCGCCTTGAAGCTACCGGCCGCGGCGTCAGCCAGGCCGCCCTGCTGGCGCTGGACGCCATCCTCTCCAGGCCCGCCACGCAGGCCACGGCGGCCGTGCAGGGATACGGCAACGTGGGCAGCCACACCGCCATGTTCCTGGCGGAGGCGGGGGTCGTCGTTGTCGCGGCCAGCGACATCACGGGAGGCGTCTACTGCGAAGACGGCCTGGACCCCTGGAAGCTGAGGGAGCACGTGAGAAGCGAGGGCGGCGTCCGGGGCTTTCCGGGCGGCGATGAGATAACCAACGCCGACCTGCTCGCCCTCGAGGTGGACGTCCTGTTGCCCTGTGCCAGGGAAGACGAGCTGAACGCAAGCAACGCGGCCGACGTGCGCGCGGCCCTCATCGTCGAAGGTGCCAACGGCCCCACCACGCGCGAGGCGGAGGCCGTCCTGGTCGAGCGCGCCATACCGCTTGTGCCGGACATTCTGGCCAACGGAGGCGGTGTCATCGCTTCGTACGTGGAGTGGCGCAAGGCCAAGAGCGGTGCACTCACCACGAAGGAAGAGACGTTCGAACTCGTAGACGACCGCATCCGACAAGCCTTCGACGTTATGATGGAGCTGGCCGAGGACCGGGGTTGCTCGCTGCGGACGGCGTCTCTGGCCATCGCGGTTCAGGAGCTTGTGGAGTCCATGCGAGACCGCGGCTGGATCTGAGCCGCGCCTCGGGGAGTCCGGCGGCGGTCGCGGTCGTACGTGCCAGGAACGGGAGTGCGGCCCGATCAGAGTGCGCACGCCGCGCAGTCTCCGGCAATGAGGGGCGGCTCCGTCTTGCTACATTGACTGGAGGAGTCCAAATGGAGCGGCAGACGGCAGGCCCGCGCAAGGTTGTGGTCGGAACGGCGATGCACAACATGTTCGGCGAGTACCCCGGCCTCCAGGCCCGACTGGACGAACTGGGGAGCTTCCTGGACCTCATGGCCGAGCAGGCACGGACCCGGTACGGCGCCCGTCTGGACATTGCCGCGCTGCCGGAGTGGGCCGTCAACGGCGGACGCAAGGGAACTGCGGCTGAAGTGTCGTTCCCGCTGGAGGGGCCCGTGCTCGACGTGATGGGCGGCAAGGCTCGCGAGCTGAAGACCTACGTGCTGGTGCCCATGGCACTGGCGGAAGACCCGGACAAGGGCCTCTACAGCAATGCGGCCGTGCTGCTGAACCGTTCGGGCAAGCCGGTCGGCATCTATCGCAAGGTGCACGCTGCGGGCGAGGTCGACTCCGACGTCCTCGAAGGGGGCGTTGCGCCGGGCAAGGAGTTCCCGGTCTTCGAGTGCGACTTCGGCAAGGTGGCCTGCCAGATCTGCTACGACATGGCGTTCGACGACGGCTGGGAGGTCCTGGGGCGCAAGGGAGCCGAACTGGTCATCTGGCCCTCGCAGTGGCCCGGACAGATCAACCCCGCGGCCCGCGCCCTGCGTCACGATTACTACATCCTCACCAGCACCTGGCGCAACAACGCGTCCTTGGTCGACCCCACTGGCCACGTGATCCGCGAGATGCGTCGCGAGGGCATCTTTGTCGAACAGATCGACCTGGACTACGTCGTACTGCACTGGCACGCCGATCTGCTGAGCGGCAAGGCGTTTGAGGACGCCTACGGGGAGCGGGCGGGCTACCGATATGACGAGGCCGAGGACACGGGCATCTTCTGGTCCAACGATCCGGCCAAGCCGATCATGAAGATGGTCCGCGAGTTGAGCCTGGTGCCCAAAGACGAACAGCTCGCCCGCAGCCGCCGGGTCCAGGATGAACTTCGGGGCGGCCCCCCGAGTCTGGACTGAGGGCTGCCAGCGGAGGAGCTCTTCTGGCCGGTTGCTTTGGCCGCCCAGCACGGCGAGTGTTGGGCGGAGATCAACCCTCGCGCGCTCAAACAGCTTCGGCATCCACTTCTCGTGATCGGTCATCACGTCCAGGGAACACCCGCTCGCTGTCGGGTCGCCTCATGGACTCCTTGATTCCCCTCGGCCGCCGACCCGGCGGCCGGACCGTCGGGCTTGAGCCGTCAATGCCTTCCAACGGAGTGCCCCTCAGCGCCTGACGCGGCGGCTCCGCTGCACAACCTCGTCAACGGGCCAGCTCCAGTCTCTTGCGCTCCGTGAAACGAAAGTCAGCATCGGGCACGGCGTAGGAGACTCCGTCACATGCGAAAACGCCCCGCGGCGCGACCTCCTTGAGTTCGCGCATAAGGGCTTCCGTCCGCTCTACGGATATGAACTCGGCGATGGTCATGTGAGCGGAGAACGGGTATCGCCGGGTCGGCGCCCCCACGAAGCACGACGCAACTTCCAGCGCAGCCCTGAGCCTGTCCAGTTCATCCCGCGGCTCAATCGCCAGGCAGACGCCCGGATGTGGCAGGTAGTTCCTGAGCGGACCGTAGTGGATGGAGAACGGTTCAATGCCCGAAGCGATTGACTCCAGTTCGGCCCAATCGGTCCTGCTGACTGGCCGGGGGAACGGGATCGTGAGGCTGATGTGCGCGTCGCAACCGGACTGAGAACGAGGATCGTGCTTCGCACGGAGGGCATTCACCTGTCCGCGCGGGGGATCAGGCGGGAAGATCAGGAGAACTCCAAACCTGTATCCCCGTTGCCAGTCCTCCCAGTGGCTGACGTCTGCCACGTAGGTTGTTACCGTCTCGCCGTTCTGTGGTCCGGTCATTGATGCAGCCCCTTGCCTGGACCAGCCATCATCCCCTCTTCACTACCCACTGTCTCGTCTCTGCATCAAAACCATCGGGCTGGATCATTCAACGCCTGGCGGCCGGCGGGCCAGTCGTCCTAGCTCAGATGGGCGAGCAGCACAAGCCGCCGGAACATGGCTACGAAGTAGAGCTCAGCATCGAGTTCCAGTAGGGCCGGAAGTTCTTGAGAAAACCGGGCCTCGGGAAGACGTCGGCGCCGTTCACCGGCACCCCGTCCTGGAAGGCCTCGATGAGCTTCGGGGGCGCTTCGTGTTCGCGGAACCAGTCCAGGAGTTCCCTGTGGAGCCGATCTGCCTCGCCGGGATGCCGGTCGATCACATTGCGGTCCTGCCCCCGGTCAACGTCCTTGTCGTAGAGCTCCTTTGCGTCCGTAACGAACGAGTCGATCAGGCACCACCGTGCGTCTTGCACGGCGACGCCTTGGGCCGGGTTTCCGCTGCCCGTCACTGCCACGGACGGTGCCGTGCCCTGGGGACCGCCGAGCTCCGGCACGAGCGACCGCCCCTGGCAGGTCTCCGGCGTCTCGAGGTCGGCCAGCTCGAGTATCGTGGGCATCAGGTCTGCGGGTTGTGCAAGGGCAGCGCACCGTCCGGGCGTCGCTCCCGGCACCCGGACCGTGAGGACTTCGTGGGCCATCTGTTCGTACCAGGGAGGACCCTTGCCGAGCATACCGTGTTCGCCCAGGTTCACGCCGTGGTCGCTGTTCACGATGACGACCGTGTCCTCGTCCCTGCCCGTATCCGCGAGTCTGTTCAGGAAACGGCCGATGTGACGGTCGATCATCGTGACTTCAGCGGCATAGTGGGCGCGCACGTGGCGGAGCTCCTCCTCGGTGAGAAGCTCCAGGGGCTCCAGTCCGGTCATTG